>NZ_CP009048.1:540000-840000 GCF_000746525.1 Pseudomonas alkylphenolica | reverse complement strand
CAAGCACCCACACGAATTGCTTGATTCGATTGTTAAAGAGCGGTGGCTGAAGTCTTTCGCTTCAACCGAGGCGCGCATTCTACGCTTTCCTCAGAGCCTGTCAAGCGTTTATTTTGAAGTTTTTCAGAATTTCTCTTTCAACTTCAACCGCTTAACTCGCTGCGATCTCTCGTCAGCGGGAGGCGAATTCTACAGCGTTTCAATCCGCTGTCAACCACCTTTTTCACCGCTGTCGATCTTTCGATCGAAGCCCTTCCTGCATTACTTGGAACATCTAACTCGTTGAATCTCAAGGAGTTTTCCGTTCCGACTGCGCCGGAAGTGGGGCGAATTATAGAGAGATCCACAGGCACGTCAAGGACTTATTTAAGCTTTTGTTGCAGAAGCTGTTTTTCGACCCGCAAGGCGTGGAATTCGCTTGGCAAACAGCGGAATACGCAGCGCCAGCAGAAAGGCTCCAATGCCCGCATAAACAGCCCACTCCTTAAGATCGGCCCGCACGACCCAAAGAAAGTGCAACAAACCCAAGGCAAGAATCACATAGACCAACTTATGAAGCTTCTTCCAACGCGCCCCCAGACGTCGCTGACTGTAGCGATTGGAAGTTACGGCCAAAGCCAGCAATCCAACAAAGCCCAAAGCCCCGACGATGATGTACGGCCGCTTGCTCAGCTCCACACCCAGCTGCCCCCAGTCCAACCCCAGCACGAAGACCATATACGAGGTCATGTGCAGCACTATATAAGCAAAGCACCACAGCCCTAGCTGCCGGCGCGAAACGATCCACCCCGCCCAACCGGTCAAACGCTGCAGCGGCGTCATGCTCAGGGTGATCAGCAGAAAGATCAGCGCGCCCAACCCCAACCGGTCGACCAGAATCTTGCCAGGATCCGGCCCCAGCGCATTCATGGCCGCCTCATACAGCCACCACAGCGGCCAGATACTGGCCAGGACAAAGATGCCAAGTCGAAACAATGGATAGCGCATCAATAGTTCTTCCGTAGATCAAGCCCGCTATAAAGCCCCGCTACTTCCTCGGCGTAGCCATTGAACATCTGGGTAGGACGCACATTGGGACTGAACAGCCCGCTGGGTAGGCGTCGCTCCCGGGCCTGGGTCCAGCGTGGGTGATCAACCTCGGGATTGACGTTGGCATAGAAGCCATATTCTTCGGGCGCGATGACCTGCCAGGTAGTACGCGGCTGCTCCGCAACCAGGCTGATACGCACAATCGACTTGATGCTCTTGAAGCCGTACTTCCAAGGCACCACCAAACGTAACGGCGCACCATTCTGATTGGGCAACTCGCGCCCATACATGCCAACGGCCAGAATCGCCAAAGGATTCATCGCCTCATCCAGACGCAAGCCCTCTACATAAGGCCAGTCGATAAGGGCGAAGCTGGAGCGCTGCCCCGGCATACTCTTGGGATCCTGCAGTGTTTCGAAGCGAATAAAGCGCGCCTTCGAGGTTGGCTCTACCTGCTTGAGCAGAGTCGACAGTGGAAAACCAAGCCAGGGAATGACCATGGACCAGGCCTCGACGCAACGCAGGCGATAGATACGCTCCTCCAGCTGATAAGGCTGCATGAAGTCTTCCAGCGCATAGCGCCCGGGCTTGCCCACCTCGCCGTCAATCACCACCGTCCAGGGTTCGGTCTTCAGGCTGCCGGCATTGGCCGCCGGATCGCCCTTGTCGGTGCCGAACTCATAGAAGTTGTTGTAGTGGGTGGCGTCTTTATAGGGGGTGATCGCCTCCCCCGGCGCAGTAACTGCCTGCCAGCGGGTCGCCGACAGTTTGTCACTGAACCAGGCTGGCGCCGCGCCCGCCTCGACATCGGTATAGCGCGACATTTCAGCCGCGCCGGCCCATCGAGGCAGTGCGCAAACCGCCAATGTGGCCGCCGTACCGCCGAGCAAGGCACGGCGCGAGACATACAGGGATTCTGGAGTGACGTCCGCTTCGCGGCAATCGGAGGCTTTGGACAGCTTGATGAGCATGATGGCTCCGTAGAACTGGGGACTGATGCACCAGTAGACTACGGAGCCCGAGCGAAATTACATCACTCGACGTTTTTACGCCGACGCATGCGCAACAGGTATTGCACAGGACCGGAGGCCGCATAGCCGAGGAACACCAGCAGCAGAATGCGTGGTGGATCACTGAAGACTACCGCGAACACCAGCACTACGGCGAGGATCGCTACGAACGGCACGCGCCCTTTGAGATCCAGCTCCTTGAAGCTGTTGTACTTGATGTTGCTGACCATCAGCATGCCCGCCGCGGCCACCAGCAACGCCACCAGGAACGAAAGCTTCGAACCCTGGATACCATAGTCACTGAAGGCCCAGACGGTACCGGCCACCACGCCCGCCGCTGCCGGGCTGGCCAGACCGATGAAGTAGCGTTTGTCGGCCGTGCCGACCTGGGTGTTAAAGCGCGCCAGACGCAAAGCAGCGCCAGCGACATAGATGAAGGCGACCATCCAGCCGACCTTGCCCATGTCACCCAGGGCCCAGCCGAACGCCAACAACGCAGGCGCCACACCAAAGGCAACCATGTCCGACAGCGAGTCGTACTCGGCACCGAAGGCGCTTTGGGTGTTGGTCATACGTGCAACACGGCCATCGAGGCCGTCGAGCACCATCGCGACAAAAATGGCAATGGCGGCAAATGCGAAGTACTTGCTCGCTTCACGCGGATCGCCAGCACTCAGGGCAGCCTGGGCACTCATGGAATTGATGATGGAATAGAAACCGGCGAACAGGTTCGCGGTGGTGAACAGGTTGGGCAGCAGATAGATACCGCGATGCCGAACCTTGCGTCCTTCGGCGTCATGCCCTTCTTCAACATGCTCATCGATCGGTAGCAGGCTTTCGGCGTCAGAGGCCTTGTTCGGCTCTTCGGGACGTTCGCTCATGGACATTACCTTGCAACGGTGTGGAAAGTTTCGACAGAGGTCTGCGACGAGGGTTCGCCGACAGACGATGAAGCTTTATACCAGAAGCTGACCGCCTAAACGAAAAAACGCGGCCGAAGCCGCGTTTTCATCGCATCGAGACAGACTCAGTTCTTGGCCTTGTCGACGATTTTGTTGGCTGCAATCCAAGGCATCATCGAGCGCAGTTGCTCGCCGATGACTTCGATGCCGTGAGCGGCGTTGTTACGGCGCTTGGCGGTCATCGATGGGTAGCCGGTAGCACCTTCGCTGATGAACATCTTGGCGTACTCGCCGTCCTGGATGCGCTTCAGAGCGTTACGCATGGCCTGACGGGATTCGGCGTTGATGACTTCAGGGCCGGTCACGTACTCGCCGTATTCGGCGTTGTTGGAGATCGAGTAGTTCATGTTGGCGATACCGCCTTCGTACATGAGGTCAACGATCAGCTTCAGTTCGTGCAGGCATTCGAAGTAGGCCATTTCTGGCGCGTAGCCCGCTTCAACCAGGGTTTCGAAGCCAGCTTTGACCAGCTCGACGGTACCACCGCACAGAACAGCCTGCTCGCCGAACAGGTCGGTTTCGGTCTCGTCCTTGAAGGTGGTTTCGATGATGCCGGTACGGCCGCCACCAACGCCAGCGGCGTAGGACAGTGCAACGTTCTTGGCGTTGCCCGAGGCGTCCTGGTAGATAGCGATCAGGTCAGGAATGCCGCCGCCTTTGACGAACTCGGAACGTACGGTGTGACCTGGCGCTTTTGGCGCGATCATGATCACGTCCAGGTCAGCGCGTGGCACAACCTGGTTGTAGTGGATGGCGAAACCGTGGGAGAAGGCCAGGGTGGCGCCTTTCTTGATGTTCGGTTCGATTTCGTTCTTGTACAGCTGGCCTTGGAATTCGTCCGGGGTCAGGATCATGACCAGGTCGGCAGCCGCAACAGCAGAAGCCACATCGGCAACTTTCAGGCCGTGAGCTTCAGCTTTGGCAACGGTAGCCGAGCCTTTACGCAGACCGACAGTGACATCCACACCGGAGTCTTTCAGGTTGCACGCTTGAGCGTGACCCTGGGAGCCGTAGCCGATGATGGCAACTTTTTTGCCCTGGATGATCGAAAGGTCGCAGTCTTTGTCGTAGAAAACTTTCATGAACATACCCCTGTTATCTCGGCCCGATAGGGCCATCGCTAATTTTTTGAGTTAGATGCTGAGCACTTTGTCGCCACGGGCAATGCCGGTAACGCCGCTGCGCACTGTTTCGAGAATGGACGCGGTACCGATGGCCTGAATGAAGCTGTCAAGCTTGTCGCTGGCGCCAGTCAGCTGCACGGTGTAGACGCTGCTGCTGACATCGACGATCTGCCCACGATAGATATCGGTGGTGCGTTTGATCTCGGCACGCTGTGCGCCCGTGGCCTTGATCTTGACCAGCATCAGTTCACGTTCGATGTGCGCGCTTTCCGAGAGGTCGACCAGCTTGACGACTTCAACCAGCTTGTTCAGGTTTTTGGTGATCTGCTCGATCACCTCATCATGACCGACCGTGGTCAACGTCAGACGCGACAGGGTCGGGTCTTCAGTCGGAGCTACGGTCAGGCTTTCGATGTTGTAGTTACGCTGCGAGAACAGACCAACCACGCGAGACAAGGCACCGGGTTCGTTTTCCAACAGCAGGGAAATAATGTGCCGCATGATTAGGTACGCTCCGTCTTGCTCAGCCACATGTCGCGCATAGAGCCGTCTTTGATCTGCATCGGGTAGACGTGTTCGCTGTTGTCGACCTGGATATCAATGAACACCAGGCGGTCTTTCATCGCGAACGCTTCTTCGAGCTTGGGCTTGAGGTCCTTCAGGCTGGTGATGCGGATGCCCACGTGACCATAGGCTTCAGCCAGCTTGACGAAGTCAGGCAGCGATTCCATATAGGAGTGCGAGTGACGGCTGTTGTAGGCCATGTCCTGCCACTGGCGGACCATACCCAATACACCGTTGTTCAGGTTGACGATTTTCACCGGCAGGTCGTACTGCAGGCAGGTCGACAGCTCCTGAATGTTCATCTGGATGCTGCCCTCGCCGGTGACGCAGGCAACGTCCTGGTCCGGGAAGTTCAGCTTGACGCCCATGGCCGCCGGGAAACCGAAGCCCATGGTGCCCAGACCACCGGAGTTGATCCAGCGATTGGGTTTGTTGAAGCGGTAGTACTGCGCCGCGAACATCTGGTGCTGACCCACATCGGAAGTGATGAAGGCATCGCCCTTGGTCACTTCGCAGAGGGTCTCGATCACGGTCTGCGGCTTGATGACGTTACCGTCGCCCTTGTCATAAGGGAACATGTCACGGTCACCGCGCCACTCTTCGATCTGCTTCCACCAGGCATCCATCGCAGCTTTTTCCGGCTGCTCGCCGATTTCGCGCAGGGTCGCAACCATTTCGGTCAGGACGCTCTCGACCGGACCAACAATCGGCACGTCGGCCTTGATGGTCTTGGAGATCGACGCCGGATCGATATCGATGTGGATAACCTTGGCGTTCGGGCAGAACTTGGCCGGACCGTTGACCACACGGTCGTCAAAGCGCGCACCGACGGCGAAAATCACATCGGCGTGGTGCATGGCCAGGTTGGCAGTGTAGCTGCCGTGCATACCGAGCATGCCGAGGAACTGGCGATCGGTACCCGGATAGCCACCCAACCCCATCAGGGTATTGGTGACTGGCAGATTGAGCATCTGCGCGATCTCGGTCAGGGCAGCCGAGCCGCCACCGAGGATCACGCCGCCACCGGCGTAGACCACAGGACGCTTGGCAGCCAGGAGCATTTCAGCTGCTTTGCGGATCTGCCCCGAGTGACCACGGACAGCCGGGCTGTAAGAGCGAAGCTTGACCTTTTTCGGGTAGACGTATTCGAACTTTTCCGCCGGGTTGGTCATGTCTTTCGGGATATCGACCACCACCGGACCCGGACGACCGGACTGCGCCAGGTAGAAGGCTTTTTTCAGGACTTCCGGGATTTCCGATGCATGTTTGATCATGAAGCTGTGCTTCACGATCGGCCGGGAAATACCGATCATGTCGGTTTCCTGGAAGGCATCGGTACCCACCATGGTGCTAGGCACCTGGCCGGAAAGGATAACCATCGGAATGGAGTCCATGTACGCAGTGGCAATACCGGTAATGGCATTGGTTGCGCCCGGACCGGAGGTTACCAGTACCACGCCGGCCTTGCCGGTGGCACGGGCGTAACCGTCCGCCATATGGGTAGCCGCCTGCTCGTGACGAACCAGGATGTGGCTTACTTCCGGTTCTTTGAACAGGGCATCGTAAACATGCAGGAGAGCACCACCAGGGTACCCGTAGATGTGCTTAACGCCTTCGTCACGCAAAAAGCGGACGACCATCTCAGCGCCAGATAAAAGCTCCACGTTGTTCACCTCTAAAACGCCAGAATACCGCCCACGGTGGACGGGTCTTAATAGGTTTACTGCCAAGCAGAGCATGAGCGACGGAATCGCCGACTACGTCAGCACTGACTGAGCAAGTATTGGGAGCGCCCCAAAGTGTTGCGGGGTTTTCCCACCCAGCGCGAGGTAACGCGTTGCGGGGTGTAACAGGTCGGCGCGGGTGTGCGCCTCATGATCTGCTTAGCGGGTCTGCTTCTGGCAGTCCCTCTACAGCGGAATCTGGATTCTTCTTTTTCGGCGCGCGCAAGTCAAGAAAAATTATTGCCAATTTAGCGCAAGGACGAACTACAGCCACCACTAATGCTAGCGACAGCAGCAGAAAAACCAACATTACAAACAAAAAGAGCCACAAACTGTGGCTCCAAGGGTGAAAAGAGGGAAATTCAGGCAGATGGACTGATCAATTGGTCAAACTCTGCAAGCAGCCTGCGTAGCTCGCGGCTTTGCTCCGGGCGATCGGCATAAACCGTTTCAGCCATGACCAGGATCCCGGAGGCGCTTGGCAGCGCCAGGCCCTTCTCGAGAATCTCTTTCATTTTCGGCAGGAAAATCCACTGCAGCCACTGATCGAAGTTCATGCTGTCGACAGCAAAAGGCACAGTGCTGGCCAGTGCCTGGGCACTGGGCGCGGTCTCACTCCACCAACCCTGGGCGTGCAGCTCGTGCTCGATCAGCAACAAGTGATCGGCGATATCCAGAATGCGCGGGTCCATTACAGGTTGACCTGGGCTTTCTGCCGCGCCAGCGCTGCACCTGCCGAGTCGCCCTGCTTCTCGCGTGCCTGGGCAATGATGCCCCACAGGCCTGCTTGCAGGTCAGGACGGCCGTTGGCATAGGTCAGCGCACGGCGGGCAAGCTGTTCCGATTGCGCTGCATCGCCCTGAGCCAGGCGCACCTGGGCCAGGCGGTAAAGCACCTGCGGCTCGCGCGGGGCAATACGCTGGGCACGCTCCAGGCTCGACGAGGCACCGTTGTAATCACCGCTGCCCTGCTGTTGCTGGGCAGTGGTCAGCAGCGCCAGCACTGGGCCGTCGAGCTGTTCGTCAGCCGACAGGCCACCACTGACCGCGCCGCTGCGCGGGATGCCGCTAGGCGCGCTCGGAGCGCTAGTGCTCGGCATGGTGTAGCTGCCGGCATTGGTCGAACCGCTATCGAAGGGCACCGAACTGCTTGGCCCCGGTGTAATCGGGCCGGTGCTGATCGGCGCAGACGCCGTCGAAGCCGGGAACGTCTGGATCGGTGCCGCACCCGCGCCCTGCGGGACCATCACGGTGACACCGGAGTCCTGCGGCACGGCCTGGGCCTGACGAGTACCGGTGTTGACCTGGGCACCACGGCTGGCCGTGACCCGTTCGCTATTGGACACACGCGTGCTCGAGTCGACCACGGGAATCGAGCCACGCTGAACGTTGGCGCAACCGTTGAGCAAAGCCAGTGCCGTCAAGGCAGGAAACCACCACTTGTTCACTTCACACCCTCTTTGCTTAATTCATCCAGCCCTTGACCCAGTCCATGACGGACTCGGCGGGATCCTGCGTGCCGCCACAGGCGGCGCCGGCAGGCGGCTCACTGCCGCGAATATACGGCATCTGTACTGCGCCCGGGCAACTGCTGTCGGAGCCCTGCCCGGAGTGTGGATCAATCCAGGCCTGGACCACGTTGTCAGGCAGCGGCATGTCCAGCGGCAACGGGTCGGCCTTGCGCATGAAACTGGTCCAGACCTGCAGGGCACCGGTGGCACCGGTGAACGGCGTCTTGCCATTATCGTCCCGACCGAGCCAGACCACCGCCAGCAGATCCTGGCTGAAACCTGCGAACCAGCTGTCACGCGAATCGTTACTGGTACCGGTCTTGCCCGCCAGGTTCAACGAACTTGGCAATACACTGTAGACCGAGCGGCCGGTGCCTTCGCGCATCACCCGCTGCATGGCGTTCTGGACCAGATAGATCGCCCCCGGATCGAAGCTCTGCTGGATCTGGAACGGATAACGCTTGAGCGGTTCGCCCTCGGCGGTCAGTACACTGCGGATGCCGCGCATTGGCGTATTGAAACCACCGTTGGCCAGGGTCTGGTACATAGTCGCAACCTGCATCGGCGACATCCCGCCGGCACCCAGCAGCATCGACGGGAAGGCCGGCCAATCGACATTCACACCCAGGCGCCCAATGGTTTTGAGCACATTCGGCACGCCCAGTTCCAGGCCGAGCTTGGCCGTCGACAGGTTGTAGGAGTTGGCCAGGCCCTGGTACAGATAAACGGTGCCATGGGAGCGGCGGTCATAGTTCTGCGGCCGCCAAACCTGGCCATCGCCACCTTTGACCGAGAACGGTTCGTCCTGCACCCAACTGGTCAGGGTGTATTGGCTCGGCTTTTCCAGCGCCGTCAGGTAGACCGCCGGCTTGACCAGCGAGCCGATCGGCCGCACGGCGTCAATCGCTCGGTTGAAACCGGCAAATCCTGCCTGACGGCTGCCGATCAACGCCTGTACCTCACCGGTTTCAGGGTTGGTCACCACCATCGCCGCCTCGACCTCGTCAGCACCTTTGCGTCCGGCCAGGCGCTTGAAGGTCTCGGACATGGCCGATTCGGATTTCATCTGCAGGATCGGGTCAAAGCTGGTGAAGATACGCAGGCCTTCTTCGGTCAAGTCTTCGTCACGGTAGTCCTGACGCAACTGACGTTTGACCAGATCAAGGAAACCGGGGAACGAGCTGTCGGCCAGGCTGCCGCGCTTGGTCACGCCCAGCGGCATTTTCTTCGCCGCGGCAACCGCTTCTGGCGTGGCCACGCCCTGCTCGGCCAACAGGTCCAGTACCAGGTTACGGCGCACGGTGGCGCGGTCCGGGTAACGCCGCGGATTGTAGTAAGACGGTCCCTTGACCATGCCCACCAGCAGCGCCACCTGATGCAGCTTCAGTTCCGACAGCGGCTGGCTGAAGAAGAACTGGCTGGCCAGGCCAAAACCGTGCACCGCACGTTGACCATCCTGACCGACGAATACCTCGTTGAGGTAAGCCTCAAGGATCTCGCGCTTGTCGTAGTGCAGTTCCAGCAGCAAGGCCATCATGGCCTCGGTCAGCTTACGACTGAGGCTACGCTCGTTGGTCAGGTAGAAGTTTTTGACCAGCTGCTGGGTCAGGGTACTGCCGCCCTGACGCATGGCACCCGACGAAGTGTTGACCCAGACCGCACGGGCAATCGACTTCGGCGATACGCCAAAGTGACTGTAGAAGTCGCGGTCTTCCACGGCCACCAGGGTTTCCAGCAGGTACGGCGGCACCTGATCGAGTTTGATCAGGATGCGGTCTTCCAGGTTCTTCGGGTACAGCCCGCCGATCATCAGCGGCTCCAAGCGAACCACATCGAGCTTGGAACCATTGATGCCACTCAAACCCGCCACATAGTCGCCGGAGAAACGCACACGCACCGCTTGCGCCTGCTCCATGCCTTCATAGAACTGGAAGCCACGGGTATTGAGGTCGACGGTATTGCCGCTGACCGCAGCGGCGCCCGGGCCGTTGGCAACGCTTTCACGGCGATAGCCCAGGGCATCGAGTTCGATGAGGAAGTCGTTTTTGCTCAGTTTCTGCCCGACGAACAGCTCCAGCGGTCGGGCATACACCTTGGCCGGGATGGTCCAGCGCTTGCCGGAGAACTTCTCCTGGACCACAGCATCGAGGTAAATGGCAAAGCCGGCCAGCACCACAAGGCCAACCAGGCTGAGCTTGATGGCCCAGCCCAGCCAGGCGCGCGAGCGGCCAGACGGGCGTTTTTTAGCGGTACGGGGGGATCGGGTACGAGTCATGGCGGCGGATTATACGCACTTTATTGATCCTCGACAGGCGCCCTCCGGCGGTTTGCAGCAGCCTCGCTTACCGCCATAATGGCCCACTCGAAATCACCAAGACCCAGAAGGATCGCCCGTGAGCCAAGCCTTGATCACCGCGCTGCAGAACCCCGCCCTGTTCCCTCACCCGGTGAAGGAGTTTCAGCTCATCGAGACCCATATCTCCTGGGTACTGCTGACTGGCGACTATGCCTACAAGATCAAGAAGCCGATGAATTTCGGCTTCCTCGATTTCACCGAACTGTCCGCACGCAAGCACTTCTGCAACGAAGAGCTGCGCCTGAACCAGCGCCTGACCGAAGGCCTGTACCTGGACGTACTGCCGATCACCGGTAGCGCCGAAGCGCCGCAACTGGGTGGCGAAGGCGAAGCGATCGAATACGCGCTGAAAATGCGCCAGTTCCCGCAGAACCAGATGCTCAGCACCCTGCAAGCCAACGGTGAGCTGACCGCCGAGCACATCGACCAGATGGCCCGGCAAATCGCCGAGTTCCACCTGCAGGCACCCAAGGTCTCGGTGGAGCATCCGCTGGGTACCCCGGACAGCGTCATGGTGCCGGTGGAACAGAACTTCGAGCAGATTCGCCCGTTCCTCAGCGACAAGGCCGACCTGCAGCAACTCGATGCCCTGCAGGCCTGGGCCCAGGACAGCTTCAAGCGCCTTCACGGCCTGCTCGAGGCACGCAAGGCCGAAGGCTTCATTCGTGAGTGCCATGGTGACATCCACCTGGGCAACGCCACCCTGATCGACGGCAAGGTCGTCATCTTCGACTGCATCGAATTCAACGAGCCCTTCCGCCTGACCGACGTCTACGCCGACACTGCGTTCCTGGCCATGGACCTTGAAGACCGTGGCCTGAAGTCGCTGTCTCGGCGCTTCATCAGCCAGTACCTGGAACTGACCGGCGACTATGCAGGCCTTGAACTGCTGAACTTCTACAAAGCTTACCGCGCCCTGGTCCGGGCCAAGGTCGCCCTGTTCAGCATGCCGGCCAATGCCGATGCCGTGCAGCGTGCCACCACCCTGCGCACCTACCGCAACTATGCCAACCTGGCCGAAAGCTACAGCGCCATTCCTTCGCGCTTCCTGGCCATCACCCACGGTGTTTCCGCAGTGGGCAAGAGCCATGTGGCGATGCGCCTGGTCGATGCCCTGGGGGCGATCCGTTTGCGCTCGGATGTAGAGCGCAAGCGTATGTTCGGCGAGCAGCAGGCAGGCGATGCCGGTCAGCTGCAGCAAGGTATCTATAACAACGATGCCAGCCAGGCCACCTATGCCCGCCTGCACAATCTGGCCGAAACCATCCTGCGTGCCGGTTTCCCGGTGGTCATTGACGCCACCTACCTCAAGCAGGCTCAGCGCCAGGCGGCGGCCGGCGTTGCCAGCGAGACCGGGGTGCCTTTCCTGATCCTCGACTGCAATGCCCCACAAGCGGTTATCGCCAGCTGGCTGGCACAGCGTCAGGCCGACAAAAATGATCCTTCCGATGCAACGCTGGAAGTGGTCGAAGCCCAACTGGCCAGTCGTGAGCCACTGACTAGCGAAGAACTGCTGCAAAGCAAGCGCGTCGAAACCAACGAGAGCGGCAGCCTCGATCTGCTGGTCAAGCAGATCCGTCAGCGCCTTCCCGGGCTCTGATATGCCTCAGGACGTGAAGCAGTCGACACTTCACGCCTGATCTCCGGCGCCTCCGCCATGATGGCACTATAGTATCACCCTAAGTGCAAACAAGGAGGCGCCTTCATGAATCAGCCACGGCAACTGGACAGCGCACTGTATGCGCTGGTGCATGACGAACAGATCGCCAGCTTCAACCGCGAAAAACCCAGGGACGTCAGTATCGACTTTCGCGGTGGCGATTTCCGCGGCCTCGACCTGCGGGAGCTGGACACCAGCGGAATCGATTTTACCGATGCCTACTTCCGCGCCGCCGATTTGCGCGGCCTCGACCTGCGCCACAATGGGCTCGAAGGCGCAAGCCTGGCCCATGCACAGATCTCCGGTACCTACTTCCCCAGTGAACTGAGCGCCGACGAAATTCTCATGTCGGTCAATTTCGGTACTCGACTGCGCTATCGCACCCGCTGATAGTTTCGGGCATCGTCAGTGGGAGCGGGCTTGCCCCGCGATGCGATTTGACTGATACACCGCAATCGCGGGGCAAGCCCGCTCCCACAGAGACCGTTTTCCAGCTTCGATGGCAAAACGCCGCGTATTTCCCAAGTGCCGCTACACTGCTCATTGACCTGCCAGCGATTCCTCCACAAGACCCGTTCAGCCGTCGCAAGGAGGCTTGATGAACGATGAACTCCAGCATCTGAAAAACCTTGGCAAGACTTCCGCGCAGTGGCTGCATGCGGTCGGCATCCACAGTGCTTCGGATCTGCGCCGGCTGGGTGCGGTAAACGCCTACAAGGCGGTGCGCACCCGTGGTTTCCGGGCCTCGAAGGTATTGCTCTACGCGATTGAAGGCGCCTTGCTCGACGTGCACTGGAATGACATTCCGGCCGACCGCAAGGAAGCCCTGAACCAGCAACTCGATGCCAAACCCGTTCAGAAAAATAATTGAGAATATTGAGTAGCGGCGGTTGACAGCGTAATGAGAATCGTTATGATTATCGCAACTGGTCGCGAGACTGGTTGGATAACCTGAAAGCCCCTGGTTCGGACTCTCAGATTATCTCCTCATCAGGCTAATCACGGTTATTGACCCGGCTCTTTGCCGGGTCTTTTTTTTGCCCGGAGTTGGTATCGTTTGATAGCGTCAAACCAACAGTGACTCCAGGTAACTCCCTGCTATGCATTTTCTCTGCTTATCCGACCAATTAGACGAAGGCCGCAGTCGTGGCTTCAGCGTTGACGATACCGCCGTGTTTGCCGTGCGCCGCGCAGGCCGGGTCTACCTGTACCGCAACCGCTGCCCGCACCGCGGCATCCCGCTGAACTGGGAGCCCGATCAGTTTCTCGACAGCAGCGCCAGCCTGATCGCCTGTGGCCGGCATGGCGCCCTGTTTCTGATCGAGTCCGGGGAATGCGTGGCCGGCCCCTGCGCCGGAGAGCAACTGACCGCCCTGGACTGCCTTGAAGACAGCCAGGGCATCTGGCTCATGGCGTAAGCAGTACCGGCAAAGCCCGGTCGATGTAGATCTGCTCGCCATCGACGCGCGTACCATAGGCCAGAACCTCGACGCCATCGGCCACTGCGGCGCGCAACGCTTGCGCGTAGGCCGCATCGATTTCCTCGGCTGGCCGCACGGCTTCGATAGCGCTGAGATTCACGCAGTACAGTTGCACCGCCCGCACACCCTGGCGAGCCAGCGCCGCCAGTTCGCGCAGGTGCTTGGCGCCCCGCTGGGTGACCGCATCGGGGAAAGCCGCAATGGCTGAACCTTCAAAACCCAGGGTCACGCTCTTGACCTCGACATAAGCCGGCCCATCGGCAAACTCCAGGCGAAAGTCCACCCGGCTACGCTCCTCGCCGTAGGCCACTTCGCGCCTGAGCCCGGTAAAACCTGCCAGTTCGCTGATGATTCCGGCGTGCAGGGCTTCCTCGACCAGCGCATTGGCCCGCCCGGTATTCACACAGGCCAGACGCCCTTGTGGCGTCTCACTGATTTCCCAGGTGCCAGGCAACTTGCGTTTGGGATCATTGGAACGACTGAACCAGACCTGCCCCCCTTCGACCATGCAATTGAGCATCGAGCCTGTATTGGGACAATGAATGGTGATCTGTTCGCCACTGGCCAGTTCGATATCGGCCAGAAAGCGCTTGTAGCGACGCAGCAGTCGCGCAGTTTCCAGTGCTGGAGAAAAACGCATCAGCCTTGCCAGCTCCGCAGACCCCGGGCAATCCGCTCCACCGCTTCCTGCAGGCGTGGAAGGCTCTGGGTGTAGGCAAACCGCACGTGATGCCCGGCCTGATAGCGACCGAAGTCCAGGCCCGGCGTGAAGGCAACATGCTCGGTTTCGAGGAAATGCTGGCAGAACGCAAAGGCATCACCGCCAAAAGCGCTGATATCGGCGTATAGATAAAAAGCCCCCTGCGGCTCGACGGCAATCTTGAAGCCCAGCTCACGCAGAGCTGGCAACAGGAAGTCACGACGACGGCCGAATTCGGCACGACGCTCTTCCAGAATCGCCAGCGTCTGTGGCTGGAAACAGGCCAGAGCAGCCTGTTGAGCCATGCTCGGGGCGCTGATGTAGAGATTCTGTGCCAGTTTTTCCAGGTCTCTGACCGCTGCCGGTGGCGCCACCAGCCAGCCGAGACGCCAACCGGTCATCCCGAAATATTTGGAAAAGCTGTTCAGGACGAAGGCATGGTCATCGACTTCCAGAACGCTGGCTGCATCCATGCCGTAGGTCAGCCCGTGGTAGATCTCATCGACCACCAGATGCCCATTGTGAGCGCGGGTTGCCGCCGACAGGCTGGCCAACTCGCTACGCTCAAGCACGGTGCCGGTCGGGTTGGCCGGCGACGCCACCAGTGCGCCGACGGTGTCCTGATCCCAATAGCGCTCAACCAGGTCAGCGGTCAGTTGATAGTTGACCTCGGGGCCTACCGGTACCAGCTGCGCGCCACCTTCGACCAAACGCAAAAAGTGCCGGTTGCACGGGTAGCCCGGATCCGCCAGCAGCCAGTGCTTGCCCGGATCCACCAGCAAACTGCTGGCCAGCAGCAAGGCACCGGAGCCGCCCGGCGTGATGAGGATTCGTTCGGGGTCGATGCTCAGGCCATAGCGCTGCTGGTAAAAACCGGCAATCGCCTCACGCAGCGCCGGCACACCTCGCGCCGCGGTGTAGCGGGTATGCCCGGCGGCCAGGGCAGCCTGGCCAGCCTCGACGATCGGCGCGGCGGTGGTGAAGTCCGGCTCGCCGATTTCCAGGTGAATCACATCACGGCCGCTGGCTTGCAGCTCGTTGGCGCGGGCCAGCAGGGCCATGACGTGGAACGGTTCTATGGCGCGGCTGCGCGCACTGTAGGACTGGGCCATCAACCTTCTCTCAAATAGGTCTAGAATGATGATTCTACCCGGGTGCTGAAGCGAACGTGTGGCTAAACCTGCTGTCAACCACGAAGACACCGGGAGTAGCGCGCCCCGATTCGATCTGGTAAGTTCGGCGGCTCGCAGTCGCAGGGCCGGCGGGCGCCGGAGATGGAGCAGCCTGCGCAATGGATTAGAAGAGTGAGAGGCGGTCTATTCATGTCCACCCAAGAAAAGCAACAAAGTCAACTCGTTCGCGGCTTCGAACCCTATAAAGAAACCAAGGGTGAGGAGTACATGGGTGTCCCCATGCGCGCGCACTTCACCAAGCTCCTGCAGAAATGGAAACTGGAGCTGATGCAAGGCGTGGACGCGACTGTGGACCACATGAAAGACGAGGCAGCCAACTTCCCTGACCCGGCCGATCGCGCCAGCCAGGAAGAAGAGTTCGCCCTGGAGCTGCGTAATCGCGACCGCGAACGCAAGCTGATCAAGAAAATCGACAAAACCTTGCAACTGATCGAAGACGAGGAGTACGGCTGGTGCGAAAGCTGCGGCGTGGAAATCGGTATTCGTCGCCTGGAGGCCCGTCCGACTGCAGACCTGTGCTACGACTGCAAGACGCTGGCGGAAATCAAGGAAAAACAGGTCGGCAAAGCCTGATCTGACCAGAACGGGGCGCTCAAGGCGCCCCGCTTCATTTATGGCTGCGACGATTGCCCAGTACCTGCATTGATGAGTATGAACAACCCTCGCTACATCGGGCGTTTCGCTCCCACCCCAAGCGGATTCCTGCACTTCGGTTCGTTGGTCGCTGCGCTCGCCTCCTGGCTTGATGCCCGCGCGGTTGGCGGCCAGTGGCTGCTGCGCATGGAAGATATCGACCCTCCCCGCGAAGCCCCCGGCGCTCAAGCGGCAATCCTGCACACCCTGGAAAGCTACGGCCTGGAGTGGGATGGCGAGGTGGTCTACCAGAGCCAGCGCCATGAAGCCTACGCCGAAGTCGTCGAGCGTCTGTTCCGCCAAGGTCTGGCTTATGCCTGTACCTGTTCGCGCAAGCAACTGGAAGGTTACAACGGCATTTACCCCGGTCTGTGCCGCAATGCCGGCCATGCCCAGCAGGACGCCGCCATCCGCCTGCGCGTGCCGGAGCTGACCTATCGTTTCGAAGACCGTGTCCAGGGCCCTTTCGAACAACACCTGGGCCGTGAGGTAGGTGATTTCGTCATCCGTCGTCGCGACGGGCTCTATGCGTATCAGCTGGCGGTGGTGCTGGACGATGCCTGGCAAGGTGTGACCGACATCGTACGCGGCGCCGATCTGCTGGATAACACCCCGCGCCAGCTTTACCTGCAGGAACTGCTGGGGCTGTCGCAACCGCGTTATCTACATGTGCCGCTGATTACCCAGCCTGATGGCCATAAGCTGGGCAAGAGTTACCGTTCCGCGCCGTTACCCGCCGAGCAAGCCACGCCACTGCTGCTGCGAGCCCTGCGCGCCCTGGGACAAACCACCGATGCCAGCATGACGCAAGGCTCCCCGGCCGAAGTGCTGGCGCACGCTGCTTTACACTGGACCCCTGACGCCATCCCTCGTCGCCTGAGCGTGCCTGAAGCGGACCTTCACTGATCGGGTGGGAGCGGGCTTGCCCCGCGACATGATGCGACTGACAAACCGCAATCGCGGGGCAAGCCCGCTCCCACCTAGCCAAGCCTGTTACACCAACAAAGCCCAATAAATTCAAATCTTTGGCTAAATTGCTCAAGGTCGTTTGCAGCCGTCAGCCCATCCGTTACCATCGCCGCAGCCATTTGCGCCAATAATAAGTCCAAGCCGCAGCGCCCTAACCTTTGAGGCCAGCATGTATATCTATCGTTTGGTCCTGCTTCTGGTCGTGGGGATCTATCTGTTCTCCCCGGCCATCATGGACTGGTGGATCGAGCCAACCGGAGCCTGGTATCGCCCTTACCTGCTCTGGCTGATCCTGATCGTCGTGACCTTTATCCTGCAGAGCCAACGTGATGCCGATGAGCTTTAGCCTGACCCAGATGATCCTGATCAGCGCCGCCTACCTGCTGGTGCTGTTCGGCGTGGCCTGGATCAGCGAACGCGGCATGATCCCGCGCGCAATCATTCGCCACCCCCTGACCTACACCCTGTCGCTGGGTGTCTATGCCAGTGCCTGGGCGTTTTACGGCTCAGTCGGCCTGGCCTACCAGTACGGGTACGGCTTTCTGGCCTGTTACCTGGGGGTTTCCGGGGCCTTCCTGCTGGCGCCGGTACTGCTTTACCCGATCCTGAAGATCACTCGTACCTATCAGCTGTCGTCACTGGCCGACCTCATCGCTTTCCGCTTTCGCAGCACCTGGGCCGGGGCACTGACCACGGTATTCATGCTGATCGGCGTCCTGCCGTTGCTGGCCCTGCAGATCCAGGCGGTGGCCGACTCGATCAGCATCCTCACCGGCGAACCGGTCAAAGCGCGGGTGGCCATGGCCTTCTGTGCCTTGATTACCTTGTTCACCATCTTTTTCGGCTCCCGGCATATCGCTACCCGGGAAAAACACGAAGGCCTGGTGTTCGCCATTGCCTTTGAGTCGGTGATCAAGCTGCTGGCCCTGGGCGGCATTGGCCTGTACGCGCTGTACGGGGTATTCGGCGGGCCACATCAGCTGGAAGTCTGGCTGCTGCAGAACCAGACTGCCCTGGCCGCCCTGCACACGCCATTGCAGGAAGGCCCATGGCGGACCCTGCTGCTGGTGTTCTTCGCCTCGGCCATCGTCATGCCGCACATGTACCACATGGCCTTCACCGAGAACCTCAACCCGCGCTCGCTGGTCAGCGCCAGTTGGGGCTTGCCACTGTTCCTGCTGCTGATGAGCCTGGCTGTGCCTTTGATCCTCTGGGCGGGCTTGAAGATGGGCGCCAGCACCAGCCCGGAATACTTCACCCTGGGCCTGGGGATCGCCGCCAACAACCAGGCGCTGGCACTACTCGCTTATGTGGGTGGGCTGTCAGCCTCCAGCGGCTTGATCATCGTTACCACCCTCGCCCTCTCGGGCATGGCCCTGAACCACCTGGTACTGCCGCTGTACCAGCCTCCGGCCGAGGGTAATATCTATCGCTGGCTGAAATGGACCCGCCGCGCGCTGATCGTTGCGATCATCGCCGCCGGCTTCGGCTTCTACCTGACCCTGCAGAGCCAGCAGGACCTGGCCAACCTCGGCATCGTCGCCTTTGTCGCCACCCTGCAGTTCCTGCCGGGCGTACTCTCGGTACTGTACTGGCCGACCGCCAACCGTCGCGGCTTCATCGCCGGTTTGCTGGCCGGGATCCTGGTGTGGATGGTGACCATGTTGCTGCCACTGGTGGGCAACCTGCAGGGCTTCTACATCCCGTTGCTGAACATGATCTATGTGCTCGACGACACCAGCTGGCACATGGCGGCCATTGCCTCGCTGGCGGCTAACGTGTTGCTGTTCACCCTGATTTCGCTGTTCACCAACGCCAGCAGTGAAGAAGTCAGCGCCGCCGAAGCCTGCGCAGTGGATAACGTGCGCCGTCCGCAACGCCGCGAACTGCATGCCGCCTCGCCGCAGGAGTTCGCCACGCAACTGGCCAAGCCACTAGGGGCAAAGGCCGCACAGAAGGAAGTCGAACAGGCCCTGCGTGATCTCTACCTGCCTTTCGACGAACGCCGCCCCTACGCCTTGCGCCGCCTGCGCGACCGTATCGAAGCCAACCTGTCGGGGCTGATGGGGCCGAGTGTGGCTCAGGACATGGTCGAGACCTTCCTTCCTTACAAGTCGGGTAACGAAAACTACGTTACCGAAGACATCCACTTCATCGAAAGTCGCCTGGAAGACTACCACTCGCGCCTCACCGGCCTTGCCGCCGAGCTCGATGCCCTGCGCCGCTACCATCGCCAGACCCTGCAGGAGCTGCCCATGGGTGTCTGCTCGCTGGCCAAGGATCAGGAGATCCTGATGTGGAACAAGGCCATGGAAGAGCTCACCGGCATTCCCGCCAAGCGTGTGGTCGGTTCACGCCTGACCACCATCAGCGAACCTTGGCGTGGCCTGCTGCTGGGCTTCACCAACATCCCCGATGAACACCTGCACAAGCAGCGCCTGGGCCTGGACGGCCAGACCCGCTGGCTGAACCTGCACAAGGCCGCCATTGACGAGCCCCTGGCGCCGGGCAACAGTGGCCTGGTGGTGCTGGTCGAAGACCTCACCGAGACCCAGGCTCTGGAAGACAAACTGGTGCACTCCGAACGCCTGGCCAGTATCGGTCGCCTGGCGGCCGGGGTGGCCCACGAGATCGGCAACCCGGTCACTGGCATCGCTTGCCTGGCGCAGAACCTGCGCGAAGAGCGTGAAGAAGATGGCGAGATCACCGAGTTGAGTAGCCAGATCCTTGAGCAGACCAAACGCATTTCCCGCATCGTTCAGTCACTGATGAGCTTTGCCCACGCCGGCAGCCATCAGCACAGCGACGAGCCCGTATGCCTGGCCGAAGTGGCGCAGGACGCCATCGGTCTGCTGGCCTTGAACCGGCGCAATTTCGAAGTACAGTTCTTCAACCTGTGCGACCCCGAGCACTGGGTCGATGGCGACCCGCAACGCCTGGCCCAGGTCCTGATCAACTTGCTGTCCAACGCCCGCGATGCCTCACCGCCCGGCAGTGCCGTGCGGGTCAAGAGTGAAGCGAGCGAGCATACCGTTGACCTGATCGTCGAGGACGAAGGCAGCGGTATTCCGAAAAACATCATGGATCGTCTGTTCGAACCCTTCTTCACTACCAAGGACCCGGGCGAAGGTACCGGACTGGGGCTTGCTCTGGTCTATTCCATCGTGGAAGAGCATTATGGACAAATCACCATCGACAGCCCGGCCGATACCCAGAGCCAGCGTGGCACTCGGATCCGAGTCACCCTGCCGCGCCATGTCGTAGCGACGTCCGCTGTGAACTGAGACCGTCGAGAGAATTGAATCAATGCCGCATATTCTGATCGTCGAAGACGAAACCATCATCCGCTCGGCACTGCGTCGACTACTGGAACGGAACCAGTATCAGGTCAGCGAAGCCGGATCGGTGCAGGAAGCACAGGAGCGCTTCAGCATTGCCACCTTCGACCTGATTGTCAGTGACCTGCGCCTGCCCGGCGCCCCGGGTACCGAACTGATCAAGCTCGGCCAGGGCACACCGGTGCTGATCATGACCAGCTACGCGAGCCTGCGCTCGGCCGTCGATTCGATGAAAATGGGCGCGGTGGACTACATCGCCAAGCCTTTCGATCATGACGAAATGCTCCAGGCCGTGGCGCGCATCCTGCGTGACCGCCAGAACGCGCCAGCCGCGCCTGCCGAAGCACGCGGTAACGGCAAGACCGGCATCGCCGACAAAGGCAGCAGCAATGCCGCCAATGGCGAGATCGGCATCATTGGCTCCTGCCCGCCGATGCAAGACCTGTACGGCAAGATCCGCAAGGTCGCCCCGACTGACTCGAATGTGCTGATCCAGGGCGAGTCGGGGACCGGTAAAGAGCTGGTTGCCCGCGCCCTGCACAACCTCTCGCGCCGCGCCAAGGCACCGATGATCTCGGTGAACTGTGCGGCCATTCCGGAAACCCTGATCGAGTCGGAACTGTTCGGCCATGAGAAAGGCGCCTTCACCGGTGCCAGCGCCGGTCGCGCCGGCCTGGTCGAAGCTGCCGACGGCGGCACCCTGTTCCTCGACGAAATCGGTGAATTGCCGCTGGAAGCCCAGGCTCGCCTACTGCGGGTGCTTCAGGAAGGCGAAATCCGCCGAGTCGGGTCGGTGCAGTCACAAAAGGTCGATGTGCGCCTGATCGCTGCGACCCACCGCGACCTGAAAAACCTGGCCAAGATCGGCCAGTTCCGCGAAGACCTTTATTACCGTCTGCACGTTATCGCCCTCAAGCTGCCTGCCCTGCGCGAGCGCGGCGCCGACGTCAACGAAATCGCCAATGCCTTCCTCGCCCGCCAAAGCGCGCGTGTCGGCCGTAACGACCTGCGCTTCGGCCACGATGCCGAACAGGCCATCCGTCATTACTCCTGGCCGGGTAACGTCCGTGAGCTGGAAAACGCCGTTGAGCGTGCGGTGATTCTCTGCGAGAGCCCGGAAATCTCTGCCGACCTGCTGGGCATCGATATCGAGCTGAGCGACCTGGAAGACGACGAGCCGTTCGCCAGCCTGTCCGGCAATGGCAGTGCAGCCAACAATACCAGCCACGAGCCAACCGAAGACCTGTCCCTGGAAGACTACTTCCAGCACTTCGTCCTCGAACATCAGGACCACATGACCGAGACCGAGCTGGCACGCAAACTCGGGGTCAGTCGCAAGTGCCTGTGGGAACGTCGCCAGCGCCTGGGCATCCCGCGGCGCAAGAGCGGTGCCACCAGCGATAGCTGATCCCTTTCAGCTGTCAGCGAGGTGCTAAGGGGTAACACAGACAAATGTGAAAAAACTGTTACCTCGCCACAATCTCGTAACAAAAACCGGGGCTTACGGTAACGAAGCCCCGGTTTTTTTTCGCCCCAACGACACGGTGAAATCGCTCCAAGCCCTTGTTTTACTGGGGTTTGCAAAAGTTGGCACGGCACCTGCTATATGTTTGGTACAAGAACAATAACAAGCACTGCAAAAGACAATAAAAATAAGACGAATCGGCTCACGCACAATAAGAACAAGACGGCGGAGGCGCAGCTAACTGATTCTTTTGGAGAGGAGTTGTATTTGGGGCTTGCCCCACAACCAGGCAGAGAACAACAAAAACTGCACTCAAGCAGGGCCTGAACTGGTTGGATCGCATGATCATTGCAACCTCAGCGACCAAAGCAATCCGTTTGCTCTTGAATCCCGGTTAGGGAGATCGTCCACAAGCTTTGCGTTTTGTGGATAGGGCACTCAACAAAAACAAGAAGCCCGGCAAAAAAACAATAAGAGCACGCAACTACTTTCTTGGGGAGCTTCGGCTCCCCTTGTAGTTTCTCCCCTCCGCATCACCCCCCGCTTTGCTAGCGCCTACACCATCCGCCCAGTAAATGCTAGAATCCCCGCCCATCATGCGGCCATTCTTCGTTTTTGGCCGAACATTCCTTCAAACAGTGCATCCCATGCTGAAGAAGCTGTTCCAGTCGTTCCGTCCTCCCGTACGTGGCCCGCACCACAAGCGCACCACGCCTGAAGTGATCAATAGCGGTCAACACTCGCTGCAACGTGGCCAATTCAGTCGTCATGCGGTGAGTATCGTTGAGCGCCTGCAAAATGCTGGCTACCAGGCCTACCTGGTCGGTGGCTGCGTGCGCGACCAACTCCTGGGTATCACCCCCAAGGACTTCGATGTCGCCACCAGCGCCACCCCCGAACAAGTCCGTGCCGAATTTCGCAATGCGCGCATCATCGGCCGCCGTTTCAAGCTGGTTCACATCCATTTCGGTCGTGAAATCATCGAAGTCGCCACCTTCCGCGCCAACCACCCGGAAAGCGAAGCAGAAGACAGCCACACCTCGTCGCGTAACGAGAGCGGGCGCATTCTGCGTGACAATGTCTACGGCACCCTGGAAGAAGACGCGCAGCGCCGCGACTTCACCATCAACGCCCTGTACTACGATCCGGTCAGCGAGCGCATCCTCGACTACGCCAATGGCGTACACGACATCCGCAATCGTTTGATCCGCCTGATCGGTGACCCGACCCAGCGTTACCAGGAAGACCCGGTACGGATGCTGCGCGCCGTGCGTTTCGCCGCCAAGCTGAACTTCGGCATCGAGAAGCACACGGTGCAGCCGATTCGCCAGCTGGCATCGATGCTGCGCGAGATCCCGTCTGCCCGCCTGTTCGAGGAAACACTCAAGCTGTTCCTCTCCGGGCATGCCGCCGACACCTTCGAAATGCTCGTCGACCTGCAGTTGTTCGATCCGCTGTTCCCGGCCAGTGCCGAAGCCCTGGAAGAACACCCGACCTACACCCATACCCTGATCAGCCAGGCGTTGATCAACACCGACCTGCGCATCAAGCAGGGCAAACCGGTAACCCCTGCGTTCCTGTTTGCCGCGCTGCTCTGGCCGGCCCTGCCGGGTCGTGCTCTGCGCCTGCAAAGCCGTGGCATGCCGCCAATTCCGGCGATGAACGAAGCCGCCCACGAGCTGATCAGCGAACAGTGCCAGCGCATCGCGATCCCGAAACGCTTCACCCTGCCGATCCGCGAGATCTGGGACATGCAGGAGCGCCTGCCACGCCGCAGCGGCAAGCGTGCCGACCTGCTGCTCGACAACCCGCGCTTCCGTGCCGGTTACGACTTCCTGCTACTGCGTGAAAGCGCAGGTGAGGAAACCGATGGCCTGGGCCAATGGTGGACCGACTATCAGGACAGCAACGACAGCGAGCGGCGCGACATGATCCGTGACCTGGGCAGCCGCGATGAAGGCGCCTCTGCCGGCCCGCGCAAACGCAAGCGCAGCCCGAGCAAACGCAAGCGTGCCGATGGCGGCGCAGGCGAATAAGCATGGAACGCGTGTACATCGGCCTGGGCAGTAATCTGGATGAACCGCAGGAACAACTGCGCAGTGCTATTGATGCGCTGCGTGAGTTGCCCGACACATCGCTGGCAGCAACCTCTGCTTTCTACAGCAGCGAATCGCTGTCACCCGGCCAGCCTCGCTACACCAATGCCGTAGCCGCCCTGGACACTGCGTTGGCGCCTCTGGACCTGCTCGACAGCCTGCAAGCGATCGAAACCGCCCAGGGCCGTGAGCGCAAGGAGCGCTGGGGCCCGCGCACCCTGGACCTGGATATCCTGCTGTACGGCGATCATCTGATCGACATCCCGCGCCTGAAAGTCCCGCATTACCACATGCAGGCGCGACCGTTCGTCCTTTACCCGCTGGCCGAACTGGTCCCGGCCGACTTCCTGCTGGCCGACCAGCGCAGCCTTGCCAAACTGCTGGCAGATTGCCCGTTCGTCGGCCTGGAACGCCTGTAACCGGGCGTTCCCCCATACGGTTACGCCTGTAACAGTGCATTCGTAACAATGCGGTAACAGGGTAATTGACTTCAGCCCCCTCCCTCACGACTATAGGCGTCCGACGGCGCCTGTGCGCCGAAAAAAGGCGTATATAGGCCTGGAACAGGTCGCAATTAAAACACCACGATCGATGATGTGCTGTTCCAGAAGATGAATACACGCGTTGTACGCAGTCGTTTTTCACAGCGCCTGAATGAGGATTCCTTTTCATGCCAGATGTAACCCTGACCACCCTGCAGAGCCTCAAGGCCAAGGGTGAGAAAATAGCCATGCTGACCTGCTACGACGCAACCTTCGCCCAGGCTGCCAGCCGTGCCGGCGTGGAAATCCTGCTGGTCGGAGACTCGCTGGGCATGGTCCTGCAGGGTCATGACAGTACCTTGCCGGTGACCAACGCCGAGATGGCTTATCACACCGCCTGCGTCAAACGGGGCAACGAAGGCGCATTGATCCTCGCTGACTTGCCGTTCATGGCCTGTGCCACCATTGAGCAGGCTTTCGCCAACAGCGGCGCCCTGATGCAAGCGGGCGCGCACATGGTCAAAGTCGAGGGCGCCGCCTGGCTCGCGGATACCATCCGCCTTCTGGCCGAACGTGGCGTTCCGGTTTGCGCGCATATGGGCCTGACCCCGCAGACCGTGAACATCCTCGGCGGCTACAAGGTCCAGGGCCGCCAGGAAAACCAGGCGCGGCAGATGCGTGCCGACGCCATTGCCCTGGAGCAGGCTGGTGCGGCGATGCTGCTGCTCGAATGCGTACCCAGCGAACTGGCCGCGGAAATCACCCAGGCGGTGAGCATCCCGGTGATCGGTATCGGTGCCGGCAGTGCGACCGATGGCCAGGTACTGGTGCTGCACGATATGCTCGGCTTGTCGCTGACCGGACGCGTACCGAAGTTTGTGAAAAACTTCATGGTCGGCCAGAGCGATATCCAGGGTGCGCTCAAGGCTTACGTAACAGCCGTCAAGGACGTCAGCTTCCCAGGCAGCGAACACGGGTTCAGTGCATGAATACAGTCAAGACCGTCCGCGAATTGCGCGCCGCTGTGGCGCGGGCACGCAGTGAAGGCAAACGCATCGGTTTCGTACCGACCATGGGCAACCTGCACAGCGGCCACGCCGCACTGGTGACCAAGGCCGCACAGCGCGTCGATTTCGTCGTTGCGAGTATCTTCGTCAACCCGCTGCAGTTCGGCCCCAGCGAAGACCTCGACAAGTACCCGCGAACTCTCGCTGCCGACCAGGAGAAACTGCTCCAGGCCGGGTGCCACCTGCTGTTCGCCCCCAGTGTCGAGGAGATGTATCCCGACGGTATGGACGGCCAGACCCGCGTCAACGTTGCACAGCTGTCCGACGGACTGTGTGGCGCCAGCCGTCCAGGCCATTTTGAAGGTGTGGCGACCGTGGTCAGCAAGCTGTTCAATATGGTCCAGCCGGATCTGGCCGTGTTCGGTCAGAAAGACTTCCAGCAGTTGGCGGTGATCCGCGCCCTGGTGCGCGATCTGAACATGCCGATCCAGATCATTGGCGAACCGACCGTGCGTGCCGAGGATGGCCTGGCGCTGTCCTCTCGCAACGGTTATCTGAACGAAGAACAACGTGCCATCGCGCCAGCGCTGTATCGACTGCTGAGCCAGATGGCTGCGGCCATCGAACAGGGTGAACGCGACTATCCGGCCTTGATCGCCAACGGTCAGCAACAGCTGCAAAACGCCGGTTTGCGTCCTGACTACCTGGAAATCCGCCAGGCCCTTAGCCTGCGTCCGGCAACCGCCGAAGACCGCGATGTGGTGATCCTGGCCGCCGCCTACCTCGGTGCCACCCGCCTGATCGACAACCTGCATCTGAATCTCGACGACAAGTAACAAGGTCGCCCGCCGAGCCCACTCCCTGTAACCCGGGCTGATGCCTATAATTGGCATCAGCCTGCAAACGGGGCGCTGGTTTCAGTGTCCAAGGCAGTTCACGTAATAAGGAAACCTGCAGCGATGGCTTACTACCGCACCCCCCATGATGTCACCGCTCTGCCCGCCTGGCAGGCGCTCCAGCAACACCGCGAAGCCATGCAGGACTTCAGCATGCGCGAGGCATTCAATGCCGAGCCAAAGCGCTTCGAACAGTTTTCCCTGAGCACCTGCGGACTGTTTCTCGACTATTCGAAGAACCTGATCAACGGCCAAAGCCGTGACTTGCTGGTCAATCTGGCCAATGAAGTCGACCTGCAAGAGGCAATCAAGGCACTGTTCGCCGGCGAAATTCTCAACGCCTCCGAAGGCCGCCCGGCCTTGCACACCGCACTGCGCCGGCCAGTAGGCGACAAATTGAGTGTCAACGGTGTCAACGTGATGCCTGAAGTGCACAAAGTCCTCAACCAGGTCACCGAGCTGGTCGGCCGCATCCATGACGGCCTGTGGCGCGGCTACAGCGAGAAGCCGATCACTGACGTGGTCAACATCGGTATCGGTGGCTCGTTCCTCGGCCCTGAACTGGTCTCCGAGGCGCTGCTGCCCTACGCCCAGCGCGGCGTGCGCTGCCATTACCTGGCCAATATCGACGGCAGCGAGTTCCACGAACTGTCGGCCAAACTGCGCGCTGAAACCACCCTGTTCATCGTTTCCTCGAAATCCTTCAATACCCTGGAAACCCTGAAGAACGCCCAGGCCGCTCGCGCCTGGTACCTGGCCCAGGGCGGCTCGGAAGCCGAGCTGTACAAGCACTTCATCGCCGTGTCGAGCAACAAGGCCGCCGCTGTGGCCTTCGGCATCCGCGAAGAAAACATCTTCCCGATGTGGGACTGGGTCGGCGGTCGTTACTCGCTGTGGTCAGCCATTGGTCTGCCGATTGCCCTGGCCATTGGCACCGCCAACTTCAAAGAGCTGCTGTCCGGCGCCTACACCATGGACCAGCACTTCCAGAACGCCCCGTTCGAGCAGAACATGCCGGTGCTGCTGGCTCTGCTGGGTGTCTGGTACGGTAACTTCTGGGGTGCACAGAGCCACGCGATCCTGCCGTACGATCACTACCTGCGTAACATCACCAAGCACCTGCAGCAACTGGACATGGAGTCCAACGGCAAGAGCGTTCGCCAGGATGGCACACCGGTCAACCATGACACCGGTCCGGTGATCTGGGGTGGCGTCGGCTGCAACGGCCAGCATGCCTACCACCAGTTGCTGCACCAGGGCACCCAACTGATCCCGGCCGACTTCATCGTTCCGGTAGTCAGCTTCAATCCGGTTGCCGACCACCATCAATGGCTGTACGCCAACTGCCTGTCGCAGAGCCAGGCGCTGATGCTCGGCAAGACCCGTAGCGAGGCCGAAGCCGAGCTGCGCGACAAGGGCATGAGCGAAGCCGATATCCAGAAGCTGGCACCCCACAAGGTGATCCCGGGCAACCGTCCGAGCAACACCCTGGTGGTCGAGCGCATCAGTCCACGCCGTCTCGGCGCGCTGGTGGCGATGTACGAGCACAAAGTGTTCGTGCAGAGCGTGATCTGGGGTATCAACGCCTTCGACCAGTGGGGCGTGGAGCTGGGCAAAGAGCTCGGCAAGGGTGTCTATCAGCGCCTGACCGGTGGTATCGAAGAAGCTGCCGAAGACGCGTCGACCCAGGGCCTGATCAACTTCTTCCGCAGCCGCCACCGCGGTTGATCGCCCGTGTTACCCCTGGCTGAACGAACACAGCCAGGGGTAGCGGCTACACTGTCCTGACAAAAACAATCAGGACAGGACCCCGCCATGTTCGATATCAGCGCCTATCCCCATGCCGATGCCGTCAGCAAAGCGGCGCGCCTGAGCCAGGCCGAGTACCAGCGTCTGTACCGCCAGTCGATTGAAGAGCCTGACGTGTTCTGGGCAGAACAGGCCCAAGCCCTGAACTGGATCAAGCCTTGGAGCAGCATCCAGCACAGTGACATGAAGACCGGCCAGGCCACCTGGTTCAGGGATGCCCAACTTAATGTCAGCTACAACTGCATCGACCGCCACCTGGCTACACGGGGCAACCAGCCGGCGATCATCCGTGAAGGCGACAATCCTGCCGACTCCAGCATCATTACCTACCGCGAACTGCACCAGCATGTCTGCCGTCTGGCCAATGTGCTTAAACAGCGCGGAGTCAAAAAAGGTGATCGGGTATGCATCTACATGCCCATGGTCCCCGAGGCCGCCTATGCCATGCTTGCCTGCAGCCGCATCGGTGCAATTCATTCGGTGGTGTTCGGCGGTTTCTCACCCGATGCTCTGCGTGACCGTATCCTCGACGCCGATTGCCGCACCGTAATCACTGCCGATGAAGGCATTCGCGGCGCCAAGACCGTACCGCTGAAGAACAACGTCGACAAGGCGCTGCTCAGTTGCCCGGATGTCAGCACGGTGGTGGTGATCAAGCGCACCGGCGGCCAGGTCGCCTGGAGCGAAGGCCGCGACCTCTGGTACCACGAAGCGATCAAACAGGTCAGCGATGACTGCCCGCCCGAACCAATGGACGCTGAAGACCCACTGTTCATCCTCTACACCTCCGGCAGCACCGGCAAACCCAAAGGCGTACTGCACACCACCGCCGGCTACCTGCTGCAGGCCACCCTGACCTTCAAGACCGTATTCGATTACCGTGAAGGCGAAGTGTTCTGGTGCACCGCCGATGTCGGCTGGGTAACCGGGCACAGCTATATCGTTTACGGGCCGCTGGCCAATGGCGCGATCACCTTGATGTTCGAAGGCGTGCCCAACTACCCCGACACCTCGCGTTTCTGGCAGGTGGTCGACAAACACAAGGTGAACATTTTCTATACCGCCCCCACCGCGCTGCGCGCCTTGATGCGTGATGGTAATGGGCCGCTGCAGAACACTTCGCGCAAGAGCCTGCGCCTGCTCGGCAGCGTCGGCGAACCGATCAACCCGGAGGCCTGGGAATGGTATTTCAATGCGGTGGGCGAGCAACGCTGCCCGATTGTCGATACCTGGTGGCAGACCGAAACCGGCGGCATCATGATCAGCCCACTGGTAAGCAGCCGGCGGATAAAACCCGGGTGCGCCACCCAACCGATGTTCGGCGTACAACCCGTGCTGCTCGATGACCAGGGCAAGCTGATCGAAGGCCCGGGCAGCGGCATGCTGGCGATCAAGGCCAGCTGGCCCGGGCAGATCCGCAGCGTGTATGGCGATCCGCAACGGATGATCGACACCTACTTCAAACCGCTGCCGGGTTACTACTTCACTGGCGACGGCGCCCGCCGCGATGAAGACG
The DNA here is from genome assembly GCF_000746525.1 of Pseudomonas alkylphenolica. Taxonomy (NCBI): domain Bacteria; kingdom Pseudomonadati; phylum Pseudomonadota; class Gammaproteobacteria; order Pseudomonadales; family Pseudomonadaceae; genus Pseudomonas; species Pseudomonas alkylphenolica. The sequence goes on along the minus strand of NZ_CP009048.1, from coordinate 810,476 downwards.
GCGACCTGTGGATAACCGGGCGCATCGATGACGTGATCAACGTCTCCGGGCACCGCATCGGCACCGCCGAAGTCGAAAGTGCGCTGGTATTGCACGACAGCATCGCCGAGGCCGCGGTAGTCGGGTACCCTCACGATCTCAAGGGGCAAGGCATCTATGCCTTTGTCACGCCAATGAACGGGGTAAACCCGGACGACACGCTCAAGCAGGCGCTGCTGGCCCTGGTCAGCAAGGAAATCGGCAGCTTCGCCAAGCCGGAACTGATCCAGTGGGCGCCAGCACTGCCCAAGACCCGCTCCGGCAAGATCATGCGTCGCATTCTGCGCAAGATCGCCTGCAACGAGCTGGACAACCTGGGTGACACTTCGACCCTGGCCGACCCCAGTGTGGTCCAGGGCCTGATCGAAAAACGTTTGAATACATAACCGGCAGCCGGTCATGGCTGCCTCGCACGCAAGGTAACCATGGAAGCGATTCGCCGCCGTATCGAAACCCAGGTGATGAGCCTGACCGGCTTGTCCCTGGGGCAGCTTGACCTGGAAAACCCTAAGGGCGACCCCGGCCTGTTCGGCCCGGACAGCATCAGCTGGCGTGTACACGGCGACTTCCCGAGCATGCTGGTGGGCGGTATCAGTGCTCTGCTCCTGCAACTGCTGCATCCGCTGGCCCTGGCTGGGGTCTGGGATCACTCCAATTTTCGCCAGGATCTGCTCGGACGCCTGCGCCGCACCAGCCAGTTCATCTCCGGCACCACCTTCGGTGCCACCGGCGATGCCAACTGGCTGATCGAGAAAGTCCGCACCATCCATCTACAGGTCGTCGGTAGCGCTGCCGATGGGCGCCCCTATGCAGCCAGCGACCCAGAGCTGTTGACCTGGGTGCATGTGGCCGAGGTCAGCAGCTTTCTTGCCGCCCACCTGCGTTACCGCAATCCGAACCTGCCCCACGCCGAACAGGATGCCTACTACGCCGAAATCGCCCTGATCGCCGAACGCCTGGGGGCCCGGGATGTACCACGCTCGCGTCAACAGGTAACGGATTACCTGCAGGCCATGCGTCCACAGTTGTACGCCGATGAACGAAGCCAGGAAGTGGTGCAGGTATTGCTCGATGCCCCCGCGCCCAGCCGTCTGGCCAAGCCGGTGGGTAGCCTGATGTTGCGCGCGGGTATCGATTTGCTGCCTGATTGGGCCAGCGCCATGCTGGACCTGCAGCAACATTCCTTGCAACGGCGCCTTATTCGCCTGGGTATCAACAGCACAGCCCCGGTGCTGCGCTGGGCCATGCGTGACGGCTCGGCGCATCGAGCGCGGCGGCGCATGGGTATTCACTGAAGGCGACCGAGCGGTTCGCCATTAGCGATTTCCCGAGCATCTATGCCACCATGACGGTTGATCAAGGCCCCGCAGGGGCCTGTGCTGTTCTGACGCCAAATCGAATAATAGTGAGGACCCGCGCCATGCAAGATGTTGTTATCGTTGCCGCCACCCGAACCGCTGTCGGTAGCTACCAAGGAGCGCTGGCCGCCATTCCCGCCGTTGACCTCGGCGCTGCGGTGATTCGCCAACTGCTGACCCTGACCGGCATCGATGCCGAGCTGGTCGATGAAGTGATCCTCGGCCAGGTGCTGACCGCTGGTGCCGGGCAAAACCCTGCGCGCCAGGCCGCGATCAAGGCCGGCCTGCCCCACGCGGTACCGGCCATGACCCTGAACAAAGTCTGCGGCTCCGGCCTCAAGGCCCTGCACCTGGCAACCCAGGCCATCCGCTGCGGCGACGCCGAAGTGATCATCGCCGGCGGCCAGGAAAACATGAGCCTGGCCAACTACGTCATGCCCGGCGCCCGTACCGGTTTGCGCATGGGCCACAGCACCCTGATCGACAGCATGATCAGCGACGGTCTGTGGGATGCCTTCAACGACTACCACATGGGCATCACCGCCGAGAACCTGGTGGAAAAGTACGGCATCAGCCGTGAAGACCAGGATGCCTTCGCCGCCGCCTCCCAGCAAAAAGCTGCTGCCGCCATCGAAGCCCGACGCTTCGTCGACGAAATCACCCCGATCCTGATTCCTCAGCGCAAGGGCGATCCGGTTGCCTTCGCCACTGACGAACAACCACGTGCCGGCACTACCGCCGAATCGCTGGGCAAGCTCAAGCCGGCCTTCAAGAAAGACGGCACCGTCACTGCCGGTAACGCTTCGTCGCTCAACGACGGTGCCGCCGCCGTGATGCTGATGAGTGCAGCCAAGGCCCAGCAACTGGGTCTGCCGATCCTGGCGCGGATCAAGGCCTACGCCAATGCCGGCGTCGACCCTGCGATCATGGGCATCGGCCCGGTCAGCGCCACCCGCCGCTGCCTGGAAAAGGCCGGCTGGGATCTGGCCGACCTGGACCTGATCGAAGCCAACGAAGCCTTTGCCGCCCAGGCCCTGTCGGTAGGCAAGGAGCTGGGTTGGGACGCCAGCAAGGTCAACGTCAACGGCGGCGCCATTGCCCTGGGCCACCCGATCGGTGCTTCGGGTTGCCGGGTGCTGGTGACCCTGTTGCACGAGATGATCAAGCGTGATGCCAGCAAAGGCCTGGCCACCTTGTGCATCGGCGGCGGCCAGGGTGTAGCCCTGGCGATCGAACGCTGATAACAGCGGGAGGGGCTGCAACGGCCCCTCCCCTGGCGTGAACTGATAAACTGCACGTCCGCAAACCAAGGCCACGTGCATGTCCCTCTTGAATCAGGCGCTGCGCGCCGCCCTCGACGCCCGCCAGGGCCTAATCGCCGAACTGCATGCCCAGGGCACTGACTGCTACCGCCTGTTCCATGGCAGTCAGGAAGGCGCCAGCGGCCTGACCGTTGACCGCTATGGCCCGCAACTGCTGGTGCAGAGTTTCCATCAGACGCTTGAGAGCAGCGCCTTGCTTGAACTGCACGCCATGGTTGAGGCGCAGCTTGGCCTTGAGCTGCTGCTGGTCTACAACGACCGCTCCCAGGGCAACAGCCGCATCGACCGCCGTGACCCGGTTTACCAGGCCAGCGAAGCGGCCCTGGCCGACCATGTCGGTCATGAGTGGGGGCTGAACTACCGTGTCCGTGGCCGCCATGCCGGCCAAGACCCACTGCTGTTCCTCGACCTGCGCAACGCCCGCGGCTGGGTCAAGCAACACAGTGCCGGTAAGCGTGTGCTGAACCTGTTCGCCTACACCTGTGGTGTCGGCCTTAGCGCGGCAGCAGGTGGCGCCCGTGAGGTGTGTAACCTGGACTTCGCCGAAGGCAACCTGGCAGTGGGCAAGGAGAACGCGGCGCTCAACCCGGGGCTGGTGCCGATGAGCTTCATCCAGTCCGATTACTTTCCGGCGATCCGCCAGTTCGCCGGTTTGCCGATCAGTCAGCGCCGCGGTCACAAGCTGCCAGCGTACCCGCGCCTGGAGCAGCGCCAGTTCGATCTGGTGTTTCTCGACCCGCCGGCCTGGGCCAAGAGCGCCTTCGGCACCGTCGATTTACTGCGCGACTACCAGAGCCTGCTCAAACCGGCCCTGCTCAGCACCGCCGAAGACGGCGTACTGATCTGCTGTAACAACCTGGCCAAGGTCAGCCTCGACGACTGGCGCGAACAAGTACTGCGCTGCGCGGAAAAAGCCGGGCGCCCGGTACGCGACTGCCAGGTACTTAAACCGGCCAGTGACTTTCCGTCGCAGGACCAGCAACCACCGCTGAAGACCTTGATTCTTCAGCTTTAAAACAAAAAACCGGTAACTTCCGAGCTATCTTCGGAACCGATTTTACGTGCCATACTCCAAGCACTCCCGTTCCAGACAGACGACGCCGCACATGCCCAAAGGATTGAAACGCGCCCTCGGCGCCATGTTGGCCGCTTTGGCCCTGTACAGCCTGCTTGGCTTTCTGATTCTCCCAGGGGTTGCCCTGCGTATCGCCAACCAGCAATTGGCCAACTACGCCACGGTGCCTGCGCACTTGCAGCGCATCGAGCTCAACCCCTTCAGTCTTGAGCTGACTCTCTGGGGCCTGCAGATTGGCGAGCCGGACAAGAAACAGGTCGGCTTTGAACGCCTGTACGCCAACCTTGAACTCGACAGCCTGTGGACCGGTGCCCTGCACCTGGCGGGCGTCGAGCTGGAAAAGCCGCATACCGAATTGCTGTTCGCCAAGGATGGAAAACTGAACCTCGCACAGCTGTTCAAACTTCCGCCCAGCGAAGCGAAACCCGAAGCGCCACCCAGTGACCCGTTCCCGCTGCGCATCGACAGCATCAAGCTCGTCGAAGGCCTCCTGCACTTCGAGGACTTGCGGCCCAGCGAACCCATCGAGTTCCTCTACGATTCGATGAACCTGGAACTGAAGAACCTCAGCACCCTGCCTGAAGACAGCTCCGACATGACCCTGGTGGCGGTCGGACCGCACGGTGGCCGCATCGACTGGAGCGGGTCCTTCAGCCTTGTGCCCATCGCTTCCGAAGGTACGTTGAAAGTCACCGACGGTAAGATGAAAGCCTTCTGGCCCTACGTCCGCGATGCCGTGCCGCTGGTACTGGAAGAAGGCGTCATCAGTCTCGACACCCACTACAAACTGAACCTGTCCAAGGAAACCGAGCTGCTGCTCGACAATACCTCGGTGAGCATCGCACCCTTTGCCATCAAGGCGCCGGATGGTCGCCCACTGGCGCGTCTGGCACGCCTGGATGTCAGTGAAACGTCTGTAGATCTCGCCAAACAACTGGTAACCGTAGGCAAGATCCGCAGTGAGAAGCTGGAAACCTGGGCCGCGCTGGAAGCCGATGGCCAACTCGACTGGCAAAAGCTGTTCGCCAGCCAGCCGGCCAAGGCCACGCCGAAGGAGAAAGCCGAACCTGCCGCTGCCGAACCTGATAACCAGGCGCAAGCGACCCCTGCCGAGCCAGGCAAGCCCTGGCAGGTGCTGCTCAAGGATGTGCAACTGCGCAACTACCAGGTGCACCTGGCCGATCGTTCGCAGAAGCAACCGGTGGCGCTGGATGTGGGCCCGTTGAACCTCGACCTGCAGAACTTCGACAGCCTCAACCAGTCGCCTTTCACCCTCAAGCTCGATACCGGCGTGGGCAAGCAAGGCAAGTTGCAGGCTGCCGGTGAAGTCAACCTGGCGCCTGTTACCGCCAAGCTCAAGGTCAGCACCCAGGACATCGACTTGCGCATCGCCCAGGCCTACATCACGCCGTACATCCGTCTGGAGCTGCGCAGCGGCATGCTTGGCAGTGACCTCAACGTCAACCTCAGCAACGTTGATCCGCTGGCCTTCAGCATTGACGGCAAGGCGCAGGTCAACCAGTTGCATACCCTGGACACCATCAAGGATCGCGACTTCGTCAAATGGCAACAGCTCAACCTTGACGGGCTGTCCTACCGTCACGGTGATGCATTGAGCATCGGCAAGGTCAGCCTGAAGCAGCCTTATGCGCGCTTCATGATCAACGAAGACCGCACCACCAACGTCGACGACCTGCTGATCCCGCAGCCGACCACCGCGCCAACCAGTACCCAGGCGAAATCCAAGGCGCCGGCCAGCAGCGACAAGCCGTTGGGCATCCGCATCGGTGCAATCGACATCAACGATGGCTCGGCGAACTTTGCCGACTTCAGCCTGACCCCCAACTTCGCCACCGCCATCCAGCAACTCAACGGCCAGATTGGCACCATCGACAACCGCCAGCCCAAGCCGGCCAAGGTCGATATCAAGGGCAAGGTCGATCGCTACGCACCCGTGACCATCAAGGGCGCGCTGAACCCTTTCGACCCGATGGCCAGCCTGGACATCGCCACCAGCTTCAAACGCGTCGAGCTGACCACCCTGACGCCTTATTCAGGCAAGTTCGCCGGCTTTCGCATCCGCAAGGGCCGGCTGAACATCGACCTGCACTACGTCATCACCCAGGGCAAGCTCAAAGCCGAGAACAAAGTGGTGGTCGAGCAGTTGCAGCTGGGTGAGAAGGTCGAAAGCCCGGATGCGGTGGATCTGCCGATTCGCCTGGCAGTGGCCTTGCTCAAGGACACCGAAGGCAAGATCTCCATCGAATTGCCGGTGACCGGCGACCTGAACGATCCCCAGTTCAGCGTCATGCCGATCGTCTGGCAGACTCTGCGCAACCTGGTGCTGCGCGCCGCCCAGGCGCCATTCAAGTTCATCGGTGGCCTGATCACCGGTGGCGATGCCCAGGACCTGGGCAGCGTCGCCTTTGCCGCCGGTTCCAGCGATCTGGCACCTGATGCCAAGAGCGCCCTCGACAAGCTGGCGGCGGCACTCAAGGAACGCCCTGCCCTGCGTCTGGAGATCGAAGGTACCAGCGCGCAAAGCAGCGATGGACCGTTGATTGCCCAGCAACGTCTGGAGCGTGAGTACCAGAGTACCTACTACAAGATCCTCCAGCGTCGCGGTGACAAGGTGCCAGCCCAGGCTTCCGACCTGAAGGTCCCGGATGGTGACAAACCGGCGATGCTTGAAGGGATCTATCGCACCCGCATGAAGCAGCAGCCGCCGGCCGAATGGGAGCAGCTGGACCGCGAGCAGCGCACCACTCAGTTGCGCGATGCAGTGCTCAAGTCCTGGGGCGAGAGCGCTCTACTGCTGCGCCAGCTGGGTCAGGCCCGGGCCAGCAGTATCAAGGACTACCTGGTCGACAAGGGCAAGCTGGAGGACGATAGGGTGTACTTCATTGATGCCAGCCTCGGCCAGGCGGAAGCAGATGGGCGGGTAATCACGCCGCTGCATCTGGATGCTGAGTAACCGAACGGTGGGAGCGGGCTTGCCCCGCGATTGTAGACTGCCAGTCACATTGCATCGCGGGGCAAGCCCGCTCCCACCGTTCAAACAAAAGCCCCGGCAACCTGTGCCGGGGCTTTTGTTTACGCAGGTCAGTCGGTTTTCAGGCCATCAGCCGAAACCGCCTTAACGCCATCGATCTTCTTGGTGATCATGACCGCCGTGTCTTTCTGCGACTTGGTCAGCGCAGTATCGGAAGACAGGGAAACCACACCTTTATTGGTTTCTACCTTGATGTCTGTGCCTGGAATACCTTTCTCGGTCATCAGGTCGGATTTGACCTTGGTGGTGATCCAGGTGTCTTTGGTCGCTTCTGTTGCCTTGTCCATTTCACCGGCAGCAACAGTCAGCGGAGCCTGGGCAGGCTGTTGGGCAAATGCCGCGTTAGCCAGGGTCAGAGTCAGGGCGGTGGCAGTAGCGGCAGCAATAGCGAACTTCTTCATACGAGACACTCCTGTTTTTCGAAAAGTCTGCGCCGTAAGTCCTGGCAGCAGGGGTATGACTACCGTTGCAGGGTCTATGCCAGCTTTTCTAATTGATTATTTCCTTATAAATCAGTCGTTTAGAGTTAGACGAAAAAACCGCAATCGTGCAATTTGCAAGCCTCGGCAGAATCCTGCATGCAAGATGCAAGTCCGCAAGACAATTGCCACAGGCATAAAAAAAGGACCCCGAAGGGTCCTTTTCTTTACGCTACGTTCTTAGACGCCGGATGCCTTGGCAGCGGCAACGTCCTTGATCGACAGCTTGATACGACCGCGGTTGTCCACGTCCAGTACCAGTACTTCAACTTCCTGACCTTCTTTCAGGATGTCGGTCACTTTCTCAACGCGAGCATCGCTCAGCATGGAGATGTGAACCAGACCGTCCTTGCCTGGCAGGATGTTGACGAAGGCACCGAAGTCAACGATGCGCTCGACCTTACCAACGTAGATCTTGCCGATTTCAGCTTCTGCAGTGATGCTCAGAACGCGCTGACGAGCAGCTTCAGCGGCGTCTTTGGTTTCACCGAAGATCTTGATCGAGCCGTCGTCTTCGATATCGATCGAAGCCTTGGTTTCTTCGCAGATGGCACGAATGGTCGCGCCACCTTTACCGATGACGTCACGGATCTTGTCGGTGTCGATCTTCATGGCGATCATGGTCGGAGCATTTTCCGACAACTCGCTACGCGACTGACCGATGATCTGGTTCATCTGACCGAGGATGTTCAGGCGCGCTTCCAGGGCCTGGCCCAGGGCGATTTCCATGATCTCTTCGGTGATGCCGTTGATCTTGATGTCCATCTGCAGCGCGGTAACACCTTTGGCGGTACCGGCTACTTTGAAGTCCATGTCGCCCAGGTGGTCTTCGTCACCGAGGATGTCGGTCAGGACAGCGAACTTCTCGCCTTCTTTAACCAGACCCATGGCGATACCGGCAACCGGAGCCTTCATCGGCACACCGGCGTCCATCAGGGCCAGGGAAGCACCGCAGACCGAAGCCATGGAGCTGGAGCCGTTCGATTCGGTGATTTCCGATACCACGCGGATGGTGTACGGGAACACGTCAGCGGCAGGCAGCATGGCCTGGACCGAACGACGGGCCAGACGGCCGTGACCGATTTCACGACGCCCAGCACCGCCCATGCGACCACACTCGCCTACCGAGAACGGCGGGAAGTTGTAGTGCAGCATGAAGGGGTCTTTCTTCTCGCCTTCGAGGGTGTCCAGCAGCTGGGCGTCACGCGCAGTACCCAGGGTCGCAACGACCAGGGCCTGGGTTTCGCCACGGGTGAACAGCGCCGAACCGTGAGTCTTCGGCAGAACGCCGACTTCGATGTTCAGCGGACGAACAGTCTTGGTGTCGCGGCCGTCGATACGTGGCTTGCCGTTAACGATGTTTTCGCGAACGGTGCGGTATTCGATTTCGCCGAAGATTTCTTTGACTTCGCCGGCCGATGGCTGACCTTCTTCACCGGAGAACTTGGCAATCGCCTGATCGCGCAGTTCGCCCAGGCGAGCGTAACGGTCGGCCTTAACGGTGATGGTGTAAGCCTGGGAAACCGCTTCGCCCAGTTCAGCGCGAATGGCGCTCAACAGGGAAGTGTTCTCAGCCTTGGCAGTCCAGTCCCAGGTCGGCTTGGCAGCTTCGGCAGCCAGCTCTTTGACAGCCTGGATAACAGCCTGGAATTCGTCGTGGGCGAACAGTACCGCGCCCAGCATCTGGTCTTCGGTCAGCTCTTTGGCTTCCGATTCAACCATCAGAACGGCGTCGGAAGTACCAGCAACGACCATGTCCAGGCTCGAGGCAGCCAGTTGCTCGTAAGTCGGGTTCAGCAGGTAGCCGGTGCTTTCGTGGAAAGCAACGCGCGCGGCACCGATCGGGCCTTCGAATGGAATGCCGGAGATTGCCAGGGCAGCCGAGGTACCGATCATCGCAGCGATGTCCGGATCGGTCTTCTTGCTGGTGGAAACGACGGTGCAGACAACCTGCACTTCGTTCATGAAGCCTTCTGGGAACAGCGGACGGATCGGACGGTCGATCAGACGCGAGGTCAGGGTTTCTTTCTCGGAAGGACGACCTTCACGCTTGAAGAAACCACCAGGGATCTTGCCGGCGGCGTAGGTCTTTTCCTGATAGTGAACGGACAGGGGGAAGAAGCCTTTGCCTGGATCGGCCTGTTTGGCACCGACCACGGTCACCAGTACGGTGACATCGTTGTCGACGGTGACCAATACGGCGCCGGACGCTTGACGAGCAATACGGCCCGTCTCGAGGGTAACGGTCGATTGACCGAACTGGAATTTCTTGATTACCGGGTTCACGGTTTCCTACCTTCTTCAGTGGCTCTGGGGGAACTGGTTCTTGCGAATTCTTGGGCAGCACAGGGAATCGGCCCTGTCGGCAGTCCAGATAAAACTAGAGGTTGGGAGCCTGCCCTGCCCTTGCGGAAAACCGCTCAGGCGAGACAGACAGCCAACCTCATAGATACGCGCGGCGTGCTCATCGCTCCCAATGCCAGGCACTGGAAGCAATGAATGCAGCACGCCGTGCACACCACTGGCCAGGCCGCTATTAGCGACGCAGACCCAGGCGACCGATCAGGGCGCTGTAACGAGTGGTGTCTTTGCCCTTCAGGTAGTCCAGCAGCTTACGACGCTGGTTAACCATGCGGATCAGACCACGACGGGAGTGGTGGTCTTTGCCGTTGGCCTTGAAGTGGCCTTGCAGCTTGTTGATGTTGGCGGTCAGCAGTGCAACTTGCACTTCTGGGCTACCGGTGTCACCGGCGGCTTGCTGGTATTCGCCAACGATCTTTGCTTTTTCTTCAACGCTGAGTGCCATCTGGCTTCTCCAAATCAAGGGAAACCGAACAAACGGTTTCCAATAGGCCAGGGACAAATCCCTGTATTCATAAAGTGAGGCGTAACCGTGCCTATTGACAGCCATCCTCTTTGCCACCAGTACCGGACCGGGGCCCGACACTGAAGGTTTCGATCATTCTGACCGAATCAGTCGACGCGGCGCGATGCGCCCGTCTTCGCTCACTTCACCGATACCGATGAAACGACCGTTGTGATCCTGTACCCGGACCATGCCGAACTTCGGCGCGTCGGGGGCTCTGACCGGCTGACCGTGCAGCCAGTAGAAAGCACTGTGCTCGGAAAACTGCAGCAGAGGCCAGTCTTGCAGGCCGCTGTCCGAGGGCATCAGGAAGCGATCAACCGCTTCGTTGCCACCTTCGGCGTGAACCGCTTCGAGTTCCTCGAGGGTCACGGTCTGCGCCAGTTCAAATGGCCCGGCGTGCGTGCGACGCAGTTCGGCGACATAGGCGCCACAACCGAGCATCTCGCCGATATCTTCGACCAGGGTGCGGATGTAGGTGCCTTTGCTGCAGCCAACCGACAGTCGAACGCGGGTGCCTTCGCACTCGAGCAACTCCAAGCGGTTAATAGTAACAGAACGCGCCTCGCGCTCCACTACTTCACCTGCACGGGCGAGCTTGTACAGCGGCTGTCCGTCGCGCTTGAGGGCCGAGTACATCGGTGGTATCTGACTGATTTCACCACGAAATTGTGGCAGAACGGCTTCAACATCGGCGCGACCAACGGTCACTTCGCGGGTTTTCAGCACTTCACCCTCGGCATCGCCGGTGGTGGTGGTCTGCCCCAGTTGCATGACCGTCTCGTAACCTTTGTCGGAATCGAGCAGGTACTGGGAAAACTTGGTGGCCTCACCGAAGCACAGCGGCAGCACGCCACTGGCCAGCGGGTCGAGACTGCCGGTGTGACCGGCCTTCTCGGCATTGAGCAGCCAGCGGACCTTCTGCAGCGCAGCGTTGGAGGTAAACCCCAACGGCTTGTCGAGCAGGATGATGCCACTGACGTTACGACGAATACGTTTGACCTGGGCCACCGCTTACTCCTTGGTGTCCGGGGTATCGGCGGCCTGGTGCTGACTGTCTTCGGCAACAGCACGCTCGATCAGCGCCGACAGGTGGGCGCCACGCGTCACGCTCTCGTCGTAGTGGAAATGCAGCTGCGGCACACTGCGCAGCTTCATTTCCTTGCCCAATTGCATGCGCAGAAAGCCTGCGGCGGAATTGAGCACTTTAAGGCTTTGCTTGATGTCTTCAGCGCTGTCCTGGCCCATCACGGTGATATACACCTTGGCGTGGCCGACATCGCGACTGACGTCGACGGCAGTGATGGTCACAAGACCCACGCGTGGATCTTTGACTTCGCGACGAATCAGTTGCGCGAGTTCACGCTGCATCTGATCGCCAATGCGTTGGGTACGGCTATATTCTTTGGCCATTTTTGCTACCTGTAACTAAAGCGGCAAACGCCCGACCAGGCTTGAGCCTGACCGGGCGTTGCGTTCAGAGGCGCTGGCGACCGCCTTGCGACGGGCATTTCGCGCTTCCCATGCTCGATGCTTAGAGCGTACGAGCCACTTGGACTTTCTCGAAGACTTCGATCTTGTCGCCGACTTTGACGTCGTTGTAGCTCTTCACGCCGATACCGCATTCCATGCCGGCACGCACTTCGGACGCATCGTCCTTGAAGCGACGCAGCGATTCCAGCTCGCCTTCGAAGATCACCACGTCTTCGCGCAGTACGCGGATCGGACGGTTGCGGTAGACCACACCCTCGGTGACCATACAGCCAGCGATGGCGCCGAATTTCGGCGAACGGAACACATCACGCACTTCGGCGATACCCAGGATGTTCTCGCGAACATCGCTGCCGAGCATACCGGTCAGGGCTTTCTTGACGTCTTCAATGATGTCGTAGATCACGTTGTAGTAACGCATATCCAGACCTTCCTGCTCGACGATCTTGCGCGCGCCAGCATCGGCACGCACGTTGAAGCCGAACAGTACTGCATTGGAAGCCAGGGCCAGGTTGGCGTCGCTCTCGGTGATACCACCGACACCGCCACCGATCACACGAACCTGTACTTCGTCGTTGCCCAGGCCGCTCAGGGAGCCCTGCAGGGCCTCGAGAGAACCACGTACATCGGACTTGAGTACGATGTTGAGGGTCTTCTTCTCTTCCTGGCCCATGTTCTCGAAGATGTTTTCGAGTTTGCCGGCATGTGCGCGAGCCAGTTTGACTTCGCGGAACTTGCCTTGACGGAACAGCGCGACTTCACGGGCTTTCTTCTCGTCAGCCACTACCGACAGCTCGTCACCCGCATCCGGGGTGCCGTCCAGGCCGAGGATCTCGACCGGGATTGCCGGGCCGGCTTCCTTAACAGGCTTGCCGTTTTCGTCGAGCATGGCCCGTACACGGCCATAGTTCGAACCGCACAGGACCATATCGCCCTGACGCAGGGTACCGTCCTGAACCAGCACAGTAGCCACCGGGCCGCGGCCCTTGTCCAGACGCGACTCGACGACTACACCACGGCCCGGGGCCGATGGAGTGGCCTTGAGCTCGAGGATCTCGGCTTGCAGCAGAACGGCTTCGAGCAATTCGTCGACACCGGTACCCATCTTCGCGGAAACCTTGACGAACGGCGTGTCTCCACCCCAGTCCTCGGAGGTAACGCCTTCGACGGACAGCTCGTTACGGATGCGATCGAGGTCGGCACCTGGCTTGTCGATCTTGTTCACGGCAACAACCAGTGGAACGCCAGCAGCCTTGGCATGCTGAACGGCTTCACGGGTTTGCGGCATCACACCGTCGTCCGCCGCGACCACCAGGATCACGATGTCGGTAGCCTTGGCACCACGGGCACGCATGGCGGTAAACGCGGCGTGACCTGGGGTATCGAGGAAGGTGACCATACCGCGGTCGGTTTCCACGTGGTAGGCACCGATGTGCTGGGTAATACCACCGGCTTCGCCAGCAGCTACCTTGGCACGACGGATGTAGTCGAGCAGCGAGGTCTTACCGTGGTCAACGTGGCCCATTACGGTCACGACCGGTGCACGGGTCTCGGTCTCACCTTCAAACTTCAGCGATTCGGCCAGGGAGTCTTCCAGGGCAGTGTCGCTGATCAGGGTGACCTTGTGGCCCAGCTCTTCGGCGACCAGCTGAGCGGTCTCCTGATCGAGCACCTGGTTGATGGTCACCGGAGTGCCCAGCTTGAACATGAACTTGACCACTTCAGCGCCCTTGACGGACATCTGGTTGGCCAGATCGGAAACAGTGATGGTCTCGCCGATCTGCACGTCACGGATAACCGGACCGGTCGGGCTCTGGAAACCATGGGCATTGCGCTTCTTCGGCTTGCCCTTGCCACGGCCACCACGACGGAAGCCATCGCTTTCTTCGTCGGTGGTACGCGGAGCGGCACGCGGCGTTGGCGCCTTTTCCTTTTCCTTGACCTTGACCGAAACGCGTGGCGCTTCGTTACGGCGCTCGCCACCACGACGATCGTCGTCACGCGACTTGTCGTTGCGACGCACGTCGTCTTTCTTGCGCTCGGCAACCGGCGCCGGAGCGACGTCGGCAGTCTCGATCACCGGGGCCGGAGCCTGGGCAACCGGGGCTGCGGCAGCGGCAGCAGGTGCGGCAGCTGGCTGGCGACGGTTTTCTTCCTCGGCACGCTGACGTGCTTCGGCGTCGGCCTTCTCACGGGCAGCGTTTTCGGCTGCACGGCGCTCTTCCAGCTCGCGCTTCTGCTCGGCCTGGATTTCTTCCGGGCTGCGCTGAACGAATACTTTCTTCTTGCGTACTTCTACGCTGATGCTCTTGCTACCGGCAACACGCAGGGTGCTGGTGGTCTTGCGCTGCAAGGTGATCTTGCGCGGCTCTTCCACCTTCGCCTTGTGGCTGCTCTTCAAATGAGCCAGCAGAGCCTGCTTCTCATTGTCGGTCACTACCTGACCGGCGTCGGTGTGCGGCAGACCTGCCTCACGCATCTGCTGCAGCAGGCGCTCTACCGGTGCAGCGACCTCTTGGGCCAATTCTTTCACCGTGACTTGCGTCATGCACTTCTCTCCTCAGGCCGCGCCTAATTACTCGAACCAGTGGGCTCGGGCGGCCATGATCAACTTGCCGGCACGCTCTTGGTCGATGCCGTCGATGTCGAGCAGGTCGTCAATCGACTGCTCGGCCAGGTCTTCGCGGGTAACTACGCCGCGCACCGCCAGTTCCATCGCCAAATCCTTGTCCATACCCTCAAGCGAGAGCAGGTCTTCGGCCGGATGGGCGTCTGCCAGCTTTTCCTCAGTAGCGATGGCTTTGGTCAACAAACGATCCTTGGCGCGAGCACGAAGCTCATTGACGATGTCTTCGTCAAAGCCGTCGATGTTGAGCATTTCTTCCAACGGTACGTAGGCAATCTCTTCCAGGCTGGTGAAGCCTTCATCGACCAGCACCTGTGCCAGCTCTTCGTCGACTTCCAGCTCGTCGATGAAGTTGCGCAGGATGTCACCGGTTTCAGCTTGCTGCTTGGCCTGGATGTCCGATTCGGTCATCACGTTCAGGGTCCAGCCGGTCAACTGGCTGGCAAGACGCACGTTCTGGCCACCACGGCCAATTGCCTGGGCCAGGTTGTCGGCACCCACGGCGATGTCCATGGCGTGGGCATCTTCATCGACGATGATCGCCGCGACTTCAGCCGGCGACATTGCGTTGATGACGAACTGTGCAGGGTTGTCGTCCCAGAGGACGATATCCACACGTTCGCCGCCCAGTTCACCGGACACAGCCTGGACACGCGAACCGCGCATGCCGATACAGGCACCTTGCGGGTCAATGCGTTTGTCCTTGGAGCGTACGGCGATTTTGGCGCGCGAACCCGGATCACGGGACGCGGCCATGACTTCGATCAGGCCCTCGGCGATTTCCGGCACTTCGATGCGGAACAGTTCGATCAGCATCTGTGGCGCGGTACGCGACAGGATCAGCTGCGGGCCGCGGTTCTCGGTGCGGATTTCCTTGAGCAGGGCGCGCAGGCGCACACCGACACGGAAAGTCTCGCGAGAGATGATGTCTTCACGGGCCAGCAACGCTTCGGCGTTGTTGCCCAGGTCAACGATGACATTGTCACGGGTGACCTTCTTGACGGTACCGGAGATGATCTCGCCCAGACGCTCGCGGTAAGCATCTACAACCTGAGCGCGCTCGGCTTCACGGACCTTCTGGACAATGACTTGCTTGGCGGTCTGGGCGGCAATACGGCCGAACTCGATCGACTCGATCTTTTCTTCGATCACGTCACCGACTTTGGCTTCAGGATGAGTCTCCTGAATCTTCGCCGGCCACACTTCGATCGCTGGATCGTCCAGATCTTTCTCTTCGACGACAGTCCAGCGACGGAAGGTTTCGTAGCTACCGGTGTGGCGATTGATTTCCACACGCAGGTCAACTTCGTCGTCAAAACGTTTTTTGGTTGCAGTGGCCAGAGCCACTTCCAGCGCTTCAAAAATTACGCCGGCCGGTACGCCCTTTTCGTTGGATACCGACTCAACAACCAGCAGTACTTCTTTGCTCATCGTACGCCTCGCCTTTCGCAAGCCATTGGATCCGCGCGGTCCGCGGGATCCGGCACGTCTCAGTCAAAACTGGGAATAATGTTGGCCTTGTCGATCGAATCGATCGGCAACAGGAATTCGTTGTTGTCTACCTGGACAACCACATCCTGCTCCTCCACGCCACGGAGAAGGCCCTGAAAGTTACGACGACCTTCAAAGGGCGTACGCAGCTTGATCTTCACTTGTTCGCCGGCATGCGAAGCAAACTGTTCCAAAGTGAACAGCGGGCGTTCCATGCCAGGAGAGGACACTTCAAGGGTGTACTCAGAACTGATCGGATCTTCGACATCGAGAACACCGCTGACCTGACGACTGACAATCGCGCAGTCATCAACCAGGATTCCATCCTCTTTATCGATATAGATACGCAGTACCGAATGTTTGCCTTGAGAGATGAATTCGATCCCCCAGCATTGATAGCCAAGAGCCTCGACCACCGGGGCCAACAAGGCCTGCAACTGTTCTAGCTTGCTCGACACCTGAACCCCCTCGTGCATGCTATGCAAATAAAAAATGGGCGAAGCGCCCATCCCTGATACGCCGTTGAATACCGGCGTTATGACTGTTCAGCCAAGAAAAAGCCCCTGCAAAAGGGGCTCCGCTGAAACTGGTTGCGGGGGCTGGATTTGAACCAACGACCTTCGGGTTATGAGCCCGACGAGCTACCAGACTGCTCCACCCCGCGACAAAGCTGGGGCGAAAGTATACGACCGAACCCTGTTAGGGTCAATCTAACCTCCACCTACAAGAAAGCCCGCTGTAGCGGGCTGTCTTGTTTCAATTGGTACCGAGAAGGGGACTCGAACCCCTACACCCTATGGGCACAACCACCTCAAGGTTGCGTGTCTACCAATTCCACCACCTCGGCAATACTACTTTGAAACCCGTTACTTCTGCTCTTGAGCGGGAGGAACATCGCCAGTGTTAGTGGCTTCGCTCTTCTGCTCCTGGAGCACCGGTACATCATCTGTTGCCGGCTTTTGCTGCTTCACTTCAAGTACCGCTGGATCTGGCAACCCTACCTGAGTCAGCTCATGAGCTTTCTCTTTAGCAAAGTATCCTAACCCAAGAGCAGTTAAGAAGAAAGAGGCAGCTAGTATAGCAGTAAACTTACTCAGAAAGGTAGCAGAACCTTGGCTTCCGAACACAGTATTTGAAGCACCTGCGCCGAAAGATGCACCCGCTTCCGCACCTTTACCCTGTTGCAGCAACACCAGCACTACCAAACCCAGTGCGCCCATCAGATGCAAAACAACGATCACTGTTTCCAGCATTTTTCAGTTTCCTGCGGCGCGACAAATTGCACCGAATTCGTCTGCGTTCAGAGAAGCCCCACCAATCAGGCCCCCATCGATATCCGGCATGCCGAACAGTTCAGCCGCATTGGCCGCCTTCACGCTGCCGCCGTATAGAAGCCGCACATTCTTCGCGACTTCCGGGTTCTTTGCCGCCAGTTGCTCGCGAATGGCCTTATGCACATCCTGAGCCTGCTGTGGCGAGGCTGTCAGCCCTGTACCGATGGCCCATACAGGCTCATAAGCAATCACCGCACTGGCGAAGACATCAACACCGAACGCTTCGATGACGCTGTCCAGCTGACGCCCGACAATCTCAAGCGTTTTACCTGCTTCGCGCTCTTCGAGGGTTTCCCCTACACAGAGCACCGGCTTCAAACCGCAAGCCTGTGCCGCAGCGAACTTACGGTTGAGGACTTCGTCGTTCTCGCCAATGATCTGGCGGCGTTCGGAGTGCCCAATCAGTACCAGCTCGCAACCTGCCTCAGCCAGCTGGCTCGGTGCAATTTCACCGGTCAGCGCGCCTTGTTCAGGCTGTACCGCAGAATTCTGAGCGCCAACGGCGATCGACTTACCCTGCAACCCATCAATCACCTGATTGATGAACAGCGAGGAAGGAAACACCGCGACCTCAACACCGCTCGGCAAGGCCTGATTACTCAAGCCATTGATCAGCTCAGCGACGCTGGCGCGGGTACCGTGCATCTTCCAGTTACCAGCTACCATAGGGCGACGCATGCTGTACCTCGTCGGTCAAAGTGGGCGCAGATGTTACCCAACCAAATCACTGCTGGCAAGCGTATTTCAAACGCAAACTTCACTTACCAGCTTTGCCAGGGTTTCGGCGTGTGCGCGAACCTGACTTTCGTCGTCGCCTTCGACCATTACCCGCACCAATGGCTCTGTTCCGGACTTGCGCAGCAACACGCGGCCACGCCCGGCCATTTCTTCGGTTACCCGGGCAGACGCTTCTTTCACTGCCGGATGCTCCAGCGGGTCGACCTTGCTGGCACCGAAACGCACATTGATCAGCACCTGCGGGCACTTGCGCAAGGCCTGACGGGACTGGGCAAGGGTCTCGTCGCGACGCTTGAGGGCCATCAGCACCTGCAGCGCAGCGATAATCGCATCCCCCGTAGTGGTGTGGTTGAAGCACACCACATGCCCGGAGTTCTCGCCGCCAATGATCCATTCGCGCTCGAGCAACTCAGCCATCACATAGCGGTCGCCGACCTTGGCACGCACAAAGGGGATATCAAGGTCCTTGAGCGCCAGCTCCAGGCCCAGATTGCTCATCAGCGTGCCAACCACCCCACCCTGCAGCTTGCCGCGCTCCTGCAGGTCACGGGCGATGATGAACAGCAACTCATCACCATCGACGACCGCACCGGTATGGTCGACCATCAATACCCGGTCGCCATCGCCATCGAAGGCAATACCCAGGTCAGCATGACCAACCAGAACCGCCGCCTGCAGCGATTCGATATGGGTCGAACCACAGTTTTCGTTGATGTTCAGGCCGTCTGGCTGTGCCGAAAGCACCGTGACATCAGCACCCAGCTCGCGAAACACGCTTGGCGCGACCTTGTAGGTAGCGCCGTGAGCGCAATCGACCACCAGTTTGAGGCCGGCAAAATCGGTGCTGGTCGGCACACTGCTTTTGCAGAATTCGATATAGCGCCCGGCAGCATCGTTGATTCTCGACACCTTGCCCAGCTTGCTCGACTCGACCACCGTCATTGGCTGATCGAGCAACTCTTCGATCATCAGCTCGACTTCGTCAGGCAACTTGGTGCCTTGACCGGAGAAGAACTTGATACCGTTGTCATCATGTGGATTGTGCGAGGCACTGATAACGATACCCGCCTCGGCATGGAAGGTCCGGGTCAGGTAGGCGATGGCTGGGGTCGGCATCGGCCCGAGCAACATCACATCAGCGCCAGCGGCGGACAAGCCAGCCTCCAGGGCCGATTCGAACATGTACCCGGAAATGCGGGTATCCTTGCCCACCAGCACCCGGCAAGCGCCCATCTTGCGAAAGGCCATGCCCGCGGCCCAGCCGAGCTTGAGCATAAAGTCAGGGGTAATGGGGTATTCGCCGACACGGCCACGGATACCGTCGGTACCAAAATATTTTCTGCTCATAGATGCTCCATCACGCTTATTCGGCGGTTTGAACCGCTGCAATCATCCGCACTACATCGGCGGTTTCGGCGACATCGTGAACACGCAGGATGCTCGCACCCTTGGTCATCGCCAGCGCAGCCAGGGCAAGGCTGCCATAGAGCCGTTCTCCGACCGGACGACCAAGGGCCAGGCCGATCATGCTCTTGCGCGAAACGCCCACCAGCAAGGGACGCCCCAGCTGATAAAGTGCTTCCATGTGTTTGAACAGGCTAAGGTTGTGCTCCAGCGTCTTGGCAAAGCCGAAGCCCGGATCGAGGATGATCCGCCCGGCGTCGATGCCGACGGCCGCGCAAGCCGCCATTCGCTCTTCAAGATAGCTCGCTACCTCGGCCGTGACATCCTGGTAATGCGGATTGTCCTGCATGTCACCCGGCTCGCCGCGCATATGCATCAGACACACTGGCAAACCGGTAGCGGCAGCAGCATCCAGAGCACCGTCACGGCTGAGCGAACGCACATCGTTGATCAGCCCTGCACCGAGCCTGGCCGACTCACGGATGACCGCTGGCGTCGAGGTATCAACCGAGATGATCACATCGAGTTCACGATTGATGGCTTCGACGATCGGGGCAACGCGCTCCAGTTCTTCAAGCGCAGACACCGCTCGAGCCCCAGGACGAGTGGACTCGCCACCGACATCGACCAGGGTCGCACCGGCAGCCACCATCGCCTCGGCATGACGCAATGCCGCATCACGCTGGGTGAAACGACCGCCATCGGAGAAGGAATCGGGGGTGATATTGAGAATACCCATGACATGGGCACGGGACAAATCAAGAACCCGGTTGCCGCAAGGCAACCGGGTTGGGTACTGCTTTGACGTCATAAAAGCCCTTAGATTTGCGCCGCCGGGCCGCCAATCGGCGATTCCGGGCGATCACTCTGCGGTGCAGGCGTACCCGAGCCATCTTCCCAGTCACGCGGCTCGCGCGGGGTACGGCCAGCCATGATGTCGTCGATCTGCTCGGCATCAATGGTCTCGTACTTCATCAGCGCATCAGCCATAGCGTCGAGCTTGTCACGGTTATCCGTAAGGATCTGCTTGGCGGTGGCATAGCACTGATCGATGATGCTGCGCACCTCGGAGTCGATCAGCTTGGCCGTTTCGCCCGAGACGCTGGCATGCTGGGAGCCGGCGCTGCGACCCAGGAAGACTTCACCTTCTTCTTCGGCATACATCAGCGGCCCGAGTTTTTCCGACAGGCCCCATTTGGTGACCATGTTCCGGGCAATCTGGCTGGCACGCATGATGTCATTGGAAGCACCGGTAGTCACACCGTCGAAACCAAGGGTCATTTCCTCGGCGATACGGCCGCCGTACAGCGAGCAGATCTGGCTGATCAAGGCACGTTTGGACAGGCTGTAACGATCTTCCTCAGGAAGGAACATGGTGACGCCCAGGGCGCGACCACGCGGAATGATCGACACCTTGTAGACCGGATCATGCTCAGGCACGACGCGACCAACGATGGCATGACCCGCTTCGTGATAAGCCGTATTGCGCTTCTCTTTCTCGGACATGACCATGGTTTTGCGCTCGGCGCCCATCATGATCTTGTCTTTGGCCAGCTCGAACTCTTTCATCTCGACGACGCGCTTACCGCCACGGGCAGCAAACAGCGAGGCTTCGTTGACCAGGTTGGCAAGGTCGGCACCGGAGAAACCAGGGGTACCACGAGCGATGACTGCCGGGTTGACGTTGTCGCCGACCGGCACTTTGCGCATGTGCACCTTGAGGATCTGCTCACGACCGCGAATGTCCGGCAGACCGACCACGACCTGACGGTCGAAGCGGCCAGGACGCAGCAGCGCCGGGTCGAGCACATCAGGACGGTTGGTCGCGGCAATGACGATGATGCCGTCATTCATCTCGAAACCATCCATCTCCACCAGCAACTGGTTGAGGGTCTGCTCGCGCTCGTCGTGACCGCCACCCATGCCGGCGCCACGATGGCGACCAACGGCGTCGATTTCGTCGATGAAGATGATGCACGGTGCGTGTTTCTTGGCCTGCTCGAACATGTCGCGAACACGGCTGGCGCCGACACCGACGAACATTTCGACGAAGTCGGAACCGGAGATGGTGAAGAACGGAACCTTGGCTTCACCGGCAATGGCCTTGGCCAGCAAGGTTTTACCGGTACCCGGCGGGCCGACCATCAGCACGCCACGGGGAATGCGGCCACCCAGGCGCTGGAACTTGCCTGGATCGCGCAGGAACTCTACCAGTTCGCCAACCTCTTCCTTGGCTTCGTCGCAACCTGCGACATCGGCCAGCGTAGTCTTGACCTGGTCTTCGGATAGCAGACGCGCCTTGCTCTTGCCGAAGCTCATCGGCCCGCCCTTGCCGCCTGCACCACCTTGCATCTGGCGCATGAAGAACATGAATACGGCAATGATCACCAGGATCGGGAAGCTGGCGACCAGCAGTTGGGTCCAGATGGACTGTTGCTCAGGCTGCTTGCCCTCGACCACGACATGGTTGTCGACCAGATCACCGATCAGGCCGTTGTCCTGGATGGCCGGACGGATGGTCTTGAAGCTGTCGCCATCGGTACGCTTGCCGGTGATGACATAGCCATCGACCGCTACGCGCTCGACCTTGCCATCCTTGACCTGCTGAATGAAGTCGGAATAGTTGAGGGTCTGTGGCTCATTCGGGCTGGAGAAGTTGTTCATCACTGTCACCAGGACAGCCGCGATGATCAACCACAGGATCAAGTTCTTTGCCATATCGTTCAATTAGCTACCCTCTGAAGCCGGCTGACGGCGCAGCCGTGCCTCGCATGATATTCACCGGCCTAACTTACTACATAACCTACACATCTGCAGGCGCCGTCTGTAACCCTTTGTGAAACCTAGACTACACGATGTTCATCCAGGTCAGGCAGGACAGCCGATTGGAAATAACTATCGAGCACCCTGAAAGTCACCGGCCTGAAGCCTTACTCGCCGCGATAACCCCTCGCCAGCAAGTACTGCTCGCGGGAGCGATCCCGCGAAGAGTCAGGCTTGATCATCTGAACCTTGTCGAATTTCTGACGAGCGTCCTTCAGATATACGTCAAAGCCTTCGCCCTGGAAAATCTTGATCAGGAAATCCCCACCCGGCTTGAGTACCCGGGTCGCCAGATCAAGGGCCAGTTCACACAGGAACATGGACTTGGGGATATCCACAGCAGGCGTACCACTCATATTGGGGGCCATATCGGAAATCACAAGGTCTACATGTGAATTACCTACCGCCGCAAGGATCTGCTCCAGCACTTCGTCCTGAGTGAAGTCACCCTGGACAAAGGTAACGTCCGGAATACTGTCCATTTCCAGGATGTCCGAGGCAATCAGGCGGCCCTGACCGCCGATCAGACGACTGGTCACCTGCGACCAGCCACCCGGTGCAGCACCGAGATCGACTACGCTCATACCAGGGCGGATAATCCGGTACTTTTCCTGAATTTCCAGCAATTTGTAGCTCGCTCGCGAGCGGTAACCATCCTTTTGCGCCTTTTTGACATAAGGATCGTTGAAGTGTTCTTTCAGCCAGCCAAGGCTTGTCTTGGAACGCGCCACTGGGCACCTCGATGATTAGGGTCGTGATTAACTGGGCGGATCCACGGGCCCTCGGGTAAAATGGCCGCCATTTTTACAGAATCAGACACAAGGGTCAGATTATGCCGCTCAATAACGAGCAGAAGAAACAGTACAAATCCATTGGCCACGACCTGAAACCAGTTCTGATTGTGGCAGGCAACGGGCTGACTGAGGGCGTTATCGCCGAACTCGAACGCGCTCTGGCCGATCACGAACTGATCAAGGTCGAGATTCGTTCGGAAGATCGGGAAGAACGTGCCGCCGCAATCGCCGCACTGTGCAAAGCCGGTCGCGCCGAGCTGGTACAGACCATCGGCAAAAAGGCACTGATCTATCGCCGCAACCCACAGCCGAACAAGCAGCTGTCGAACATCCATCGCTACAAGTGATGTTCGCCGCGGTCAGTGGCGCGCCCTGCGCGCCCTGCCCGGCACCGGCTGCATGACCAGCAGCAAGCCGGTAAGACCCAACACCAGGTAGCAGAACAGCTGCCAGCGCAATTCCCCCGGCATGCCCACGCGCAAGGCGAAATACACCACGCACGCCAGCATTGCCATCGACAACAACTGCCCCCGCATGTCCCGCCACAGACTGGCCAGGCCCTGTGCCTGCATCAGCACCAGTGCCTGCACGCCTGCGCAAAATGCCGCAAACGCCACCAGCAACGATGCCATCAGGCTACCAATATCCTCGATCAACAGCGGCGCCAGGCCAATCTGGCCCAACGCCGGCAGCAGACCGAAATGCAGCATCCACAGGCCACCGACCCAGAACACCTGGGTCAGTTGCCAGATTGCCGGGGCGGCTGCAAAGCCCCGGCGACGGTCAGATGTGTTTGACTTCGACAATCTCGTACTCGACCGTACCGCTTGGCGTTTTGATCACCACGGTATCACCCTCTTCCTTGCCAATGATGGCCCGGGCGATCGGAGCACCGACCGAGAGCTTGCCCTGCTTCACGTCCGCTTCGTCCTCACCCACGATCTGGTAAGTCACCTGATCGCCGGTCTCGGTGTTTTCCAGGTCCACGGTGGTACCGAAAATCACTTTGCCGGTGTGGGCGATGGTGGTGACGTCGATCACCACCGAGTTCTGCAGACGGCCTTCGATATCGCGAATACGCGCCTCGACCATACCCTGCTCTTCACGGGCAGCGTGGTACTCGGCGTTTTCCTTGAGATCGCCCAGCTCGCGGGCTTCACCAATGGCCTGGCTCAGGCGCGGACGCTCGGTCTTGCTCAGGAAAAGGTGCTCTTCCTCCAGGGCGCGAGCGCCCTGGACGGTCATCGGGTACTTGGTAATGCTCATGCTTTGAGTCCTGCATGCAGATCCTGCAAGCGGCGAACGGTCTTTTCAGGACCAAACTTCAGCGCTTCGCAGATGGCTTCACCGGCCGCAATGGTGGTGGTGCAGTAAATCTTGTGCTGCAACGCATTGCGACGAATCGAGTAGGAGTCGGCGATCGACTGGCGGCCTTCGGTGGTGTTGATGATCAGCGACACTTCGTCGTTCTTGATCATGTCGACCACGTGCGGACGACCTTCGGTCACCTTGTTCACGCGACGCACTTTCAGGCCAGCCGCCTCGATAACCTTGGCGGTACCGACGGTGGCAACCACTTCGAAGCCCAGGGCGATCAGGTCGCGAGCAACACCGGCCACTTGTGGCTTGTCGTCGTCACGCACGCTGATGAACGCAGTACCGCCGGTCGGCAGCACTTCGGAGGCACCCATCTGGGCCTTGGCGAACGCTTCACCGAAGCTGTCGCCGACACCCATGACTTCACCGGTGGATTTCATCTCAGGGCCGAGGATTGGGTCAACACCCGGGAACTTGGCAAACGGGAACACCGCTTCTTTGACACTGTAGAAGTTAGGAATGATTTCCTTGGTGAAACCGATTTCTTTCAGCGATTTGCCAGCCATGACGCGCGCGGCAATCATCGCCAGCGAAGTGCCGATGCACTTGGAGACGAAAGGCACGGTACGCGAAGCGCGCGGGTTGACTTCGATCACGTAGATCTTGTCGCCCTGCAGCGCCAGCTGGACGTTCATCAGGCCGACAACACCCAGCTCCAGGGCCATTTTCTTGACCTGCTCGCGGACTTCGTCCTGAACATGGGCCGGCAGCGAGTACGGTGGCAGCGAGCAAGCCGAGTCACCGGAGTGAACACCCGCCTGTTCGATGTGCTGCATGATCGCGCCGATCACTACGTCCTTGCCGTCACAGACCGCATCCACGTCCATCTCGATGGCGCAGTTGAGGAAGTGGTCGAGCAGTACCGGACTGTCGTTGGACACTTGCACCGCTTCGCGCAGGTAGCGCTTGAGTTCGTCCAGCTCGTAGACGATTTCCATCGCACGGCCGCCCAGTACATAGGACGGACGCACCACCAGCGGATAACCGATAACGCCGGCAGCACGAATTGCTTCGTCTTCGCTGCGCACGGTGGCGTTAGGCGGCTGCAGCAGGTTCAGGCGCTGAACCATGTGCTGGAAGCGCTCACGGTCTTCCGCGCGGTCGATGGCGTCAGGGCTGGTACCGATGATCGGCACGCCGGCTTCTTCCAGGGCACGCGCCAGTTTCAGCGGAGTCTGGCCGCCGTAGTGGACGATCACGCCTTTTGGCTTCTCGACACGCACCACTTCCAGCACGTCTTCCAGGGTCAGCGGCTCGAAGTACAGACGGTCGGAGGTATCGTAGTCGGTGGAGACGGTTTCCGGGTTGCAGTTGACCATGATGGTCTCGTAACCGTCTTCACGCAGGGCCAGTGCCGCGTGTACGCAGCAGTAGTCGAACTCGATACCTTGACCGATACGGTTAGGACCGCCGCCGAGGATCATGATCTTGTCGCGGGTCGACGGGTTCGCTTCGCACTCTTCCTCGTAGGTCGAGTACAGGTAGGCGGTGTCGGTGGCGAACTCGGCCGCGCAGGTGTCAACGCGCTTGTAGACCGGGAACACTTCCAGCTTGTGGCGGTGACGACGCAGGTTCTTGTCGGTGATACCCAGCAGCTTGGCCAGACGCTGGTCGGAGAAGCCCTTGCGCTTCAGACGCAGCATCAGGTCCTTGTCGATCGCCGACAGGGCCAGGGTCTTGACCTTCTCTTCTTCTTTGATCAGGTCTTCCATCTGCACCAGGAACCAGTGGTCGATACCGGTCAGGGCGAAGATTTCGTCGCAGGTCATGCCCGAGCGCATGGCGTCAGCCACATACCAGATGCGCTCGGCACCCGGCACGGTCAGCTCGCGCTTGAGGATGCTGGCAGCGTCAGGGCTGGCCAGGTCGACTTTCGGGTCGAGGCCGCAAACACCGACTTCCAGACCGCGCAGAGCTTTCTGCAGGGATTCCTGGAAGGTCCGGCCGATGGCCATGACTTCACCCACGGACTTCATCTGGGTGGTCAGGCGGGCGTCGGCTTTCGGGAATTTTTCGAAGGCGAAACGTGGCAGCTTGGTAACGACGTAGTCGATCGACGGCTCGAAGGAAGCCGGGGTACGGCCGCCAGTGATGTCGTTCTGCAGTTCGTCGAGGGTGTAACCGACAGCCAGCTTGGCGGCGATCTTGGCGATCGGGAAACCGGTGGCTTTCGAGGCCAGGGCCGAGGAACGCGATACCCGCGGGTTCATCTCGATCACGACCATGCGACCGGTGTCCGGGCAGATACCGAACTGAACGTTGGAGCCGCCGGTTTCAACACCGATTTCACGCAGCACCGCCAGCGAGGCGTTGCGCATGATCTGGTATTCCTTGTCGGTCAGGGTCTGTGCCGGAGCCACGGTGATCGAATCACCGGTGTGCACGCCCATCGGGTCGAAGTTCTCGATCGAGCAGACGATGATGCAGTTGTCCTTTTTGTCGCGGACCACTTCCATCTCGTACTCTTTCCAGCCGATCAGCGATTCGTCGATCAGCAGCTCTTTGGTCGGCGACAGGTCCAGACCACGGGCGCAGATTTCTTCGAATTCTTCACGGTTGTAAGCAATACCGCCACCGGTGCCGCCCATGGTGAAGGACGGACGGATGATGCACGGGAAGCCGAGCTTCTCGAGCACTGCGTTGGCTTCTTCCATGCTGTGGGCGATACCGGAGCGCGGGCATTCCAGGCCGATGGCCTTCATGGCGGTATCGAAGCGCGAACGGTCTTCGGCTTTGTCGATGGTGTCGGCGTTGGCACCGATCATTTCCACGCCGAACTTTTCCAGGACGCCTTCGCGCTCCAGGTCCAGGGCGCAGTTCAGGGCGGTCTGGCCACCCATGGTCGGCAGCAGCGCGTCAGGGCGCTCTTTTTCGATGATCTTGGCAACGGTCTGCCACTTGATCGGCTCGATGTAGGTGGCGTCGGCCATGGCCGGGTCGGTCATGATGGTGGCCGGGTTGGAGTTCACCAGGATGACGCGATAGCCCTCTTCGCGCAGGGCTTTACAGGCCTGGGCGCCGGAGTAGTCGAATTCGCAGGCCTGGCCGATCACGATCGGGCCAGCGCCAAGAATCAGGATGCTTTTAATGTCTGTACGTTTTGGCATGGGTATCACTCAATTCCGCAGGTCAGTCGGCAAGCCGCTTTGAACAATCTTGGGACAGCACCTGAACGCGGCTTGCACCGGTTCAGGGCCTTCTCGCAGGTGCTCAGCGGCGCTTGGCCATGGCATCGATGAAACGGTCGAACAGAGGCGCGACGTCAGTCGGGCCCGGGCTGGCTTCAGGGTGACCCTGGAAGCTGAACGCGCTCTTGTCGGTGCGCTCGATACCCTGCAGGGTACCGTCGAACAGCGACTTGTGGATGGCGCGGACGTTGCCCGGCAGGGTGGCCTCATCAACCGCGAAACCGTGGTTCTGGCTGGTGATCATCACCACGCCGGTATCCAGGTCCTGGACCGGGTGGTTGGCACCGTGGTGACCATGACCCATTTTCACGGTCTTGGCACCGGAGGCCAGGGCCAGCAGCTGGTGACCCAGGCAGATACCGAATACCGGGATTTCGGTTTCGAGGATGTCCTTGATCGCCTGGATCGCGTAGTCGCATGGCTCCGGATCACCAGGGCCGTTGGACAGGAACACGCCATCCGGGTTGAGCGCCAGGACTTCGCTGGCCGGGGTTTGCGCCGGCACCACGGTCAGGCGGCAGCCGCGGGCGACCAGCATGCGCAGGATGTTCAGCTTGACGCCGTAGTCGTAGGCAACCACGTGGTACGGCAGCTCGGCGGCATCGATGGTCGCGTGGCTGTCGGTTTTCAGCTCCCAGACGCTGGAGCGCCATTCGTAGCTGGACTTGGTGCTGACAACTTTTGCCAGGTCCATGCCCTTGAGGCCAGGAAAACCGCGAGCGGCGGCGATTGCAGCCTCTTCGCTGATGTTGTCGCCGGCCAGGATGCAACCGTTCTGCGCGCCCTTCTCACGCAGGATGCGCGTCAGACGACGCGTGTCGATACCGGCGATCGCTACCACGTTATTGGCTTTGAGGTAGTCAGGCAGCGACTGCTTGTTGCGCCAGTTGCTCGCGATTAGTGGCAGGTCGCGAATCACCAGACCGGCCGACCAGACGCGGTCGGACTCGGCGTCTTCCGGCGTGGTACCGGTGTTGCCGATGTGCGGGTAAGTCAGGGTAACGATTTGCTGCGCATAGGAAGGGTCAGTCAGGATTTCCTGATAGCCGGTCATTGCGGTGTTAAACACCACCTCACCAACGGTTTGTCCGTCGGCTCCAATGGCTTCACCGCGAAAAATGCTGCCATCGGCAAGGGCGAGTATGGCTGGCTTAGTCAAGAAGACCTCCCGTAAATCAAGCCTGAAGGGGCGATCGCAGGTTGCAAAAAAGCGGAATGACGTATAGACACGTCACCCCGCTTTCTTAATCGAATTATCTGCGCGCTTTTAGTGGACACACTAAAGCTGTAGCTTACAGAAAAACGCTTTTTTGGTCTACCACTGATGTGCCTGAAAAGCTCAGGAATGCGACAGTGGGAGCGGGCTTGCCCCGCGAAGCGTTGCAACTGGCTAACTGCAATCGCGGGGCAAGCCCGCTCCCACAGGCAATTACCCCTCTCAGCAGAACCGATCAACGCAGGTCGAGCACGTCCTGCATGTCGTACAAGCCAGGCTCGCGCCCGTCCAGCCACAGGGCGGCACGTACCGCCCCCCTGGCAAAGGTCATGCGACTGGAAGCCTTGTGAGTGATCTCAAGGCGCTCACCGTCAGCGGCGAACAACACGGTGTGATCACCAACCACGTCGCCGGCACGCACAGTGGCGAAACCGATGGTCTGGCGATCACGGGCACCGGTCTGGCCTTCACGGCCGTACACCGCCACTTCCTGCAAATCACGCCCCAACGCATTGGCGACGACTTCACCCATGCGCAGCGCGGTACCCGACGGCGCATCGACCTTGTGCCGATGGTGAGCTTCGATGATTTCAATGTCGACATCATCACCGAGCACTCGTGCAGCCATGTCCAGCAGCCTCAGGCTGAGGTTGACGCCAACACTGAAGTTGGCCGCAAAGACGATCGGGATGTCTTTACCCGCCTCGGCCAGCAGCTGCTTCTCTTCGACACTGAAACCGGTAGTGCCGATGATCATGGCTTTGCCTGCCTTGCGACAGAACGCCAGGTTCTTCAGGGTCACCGACGGGTGAGTGAAATCGATCAGCACGTCGAACTCGTCAGCAACCTTGGCCAGATCGTCGGACAGCAGTACGCCGATCCGACCCAGCGCCGCCAGCTCACCGGCATCAGCCCCGACCAGCGAACTGTCCGGACGATCAATCGCCGCAGTCAGCCCCGCACCCGGAGCCTGCTGTACCGCTTCGATCAGGGTCTTGCCCATGCGCCCTGCCGCGCCCATTACCGCTATACGTCGCATGCCCTATTCCTTCTTACAAGTCGCCGAAGAAGCGCTTTACGCCTTCGAACCAGCCATTGGCTTTCGGCGAATGGGAACTGTCGCCTTCCAGCGAATCGCGCAGCTCTTCGAGCAGCTCACGCTGGCGACGACTGAGGTTGACCGGTGTTTCGACTGCGACGCGGCACATCAGGTCGCCAGCGCCACCACCACGAACCGGCGCCACACCCTTACCACGCAGACGGAACTGCTTGCCGGTCTGGGTACCTTCCGGAATCTTCAGCTTGACCCGGCCATCAAGGGTCGGCACTTCCAGCTCGCCACCCAGGGCAGCATCGGTGTAGCTGATCGGTACTTCGCAGTACAGGTGCTTGCCGTCACGCTGGAAGATCGGGTGTTCGCGCACGTTGATCACAACGTACAGGTCACCGGTCGGACCACCATGAGAACCGGCCTCACCTTCACCGGACAGACGAATGCGATCGCCCGTATCGACACCGGCCGGCACCTTGACCGAAAGGGTCTTGTACTCTTCGACACGCCCTTCGCCGTGACAGGAACCGCACGGATCAGTAATGATCTTGCCCTGGCCATGGCAACGCGGGCAGGTCTGCTGGACCGAGAAGAAGCCCTGCTGCATGCGCACCTGACCAATACCACCGCAGGTCGGGCAGGTCGAAGGCGACGAGCCTTTCTTGGCGCCGGAGCCATCACACGGCTCGCAGTTGACCAGTGTCGGCACACGGATATTGACCGTGGTACCACGCACCGCCTCTTCCAGGTTCAGCTCCAGGGTGTAGCGCAGGTCGCTGCCACGCTGGGCACCACCGCGCGAGCCACCACGGCCGCCACCGAAGAAATCGCTGAACACGTCACCGAAAATATCGGAAAAGTTCGCACCGCCAAAGCCGGCACCACCACCACCCATGCTCGGGTCGACACCGGCATGACCATACTGGTCATAGGCCGCGCGCTTGCTGGCATCGGAGAGCACTTCGTAAGCCTCGTTGGCCTCCTTGAATTTCTCTTCCGACGCTTTGTCATCAGGGTTACGGTCCGGGTGATGCTTCATCGCCAGACGGCGATAGGCCTTCTTCAGGTCCGCTTCACTGGAGCCGCGCTCAACTCCCAGAACTTCGTAATAGTCACGCTTTGCCATAAGTCTTTGCACTCTTGAGGACGTTCGGCAAACCTCTGCGCATTCCGCGCTGTGCCGC
This sequence comes from Pseudomonas alkylphenolica, assembly GCF_000746525.1. NCBI lineage: Bacteria > Pseudomonadati > Pseudomonadota > Gammaproteobacteria > Pseudomonadales > Pseudomonadaceae > Pseudomonas > Pseudomonas alkylphenolica. The sequence goes on along the minus strand of NZ_CP009048.1, from coordinate 779,568 downwards.
CAGCAGCTGCCTCAACCCCCTCCAGGAGGCCTGACAGATACTGTAAAAATTCGGGTATTGCAGACACGCCAACGCGGGAGCAAGCCCCCGCGCGGCGACATCCTACCAGCCAACCACTAGAAAGCAGTCAACCGGCCGACAACCTGTAGCAATTACTTGTTGTCTTTAACTTCTTCGAACTCAGCATCAACGACGTCGTCGTGCTTGGCTTCTTCAGCCTGCTGTGCGCCAGCCTGTGGCTGCTCGGCCTGCTGCTCGGCGTACATCTTCTGAGCAACTGGAGCCGAAACTTTCGACAGCTCTTCGACCTTGGCGTCGATGGCAGCCTTGTCGTCGCCTTTGATAGCGGCTTCCAGGGCAACCACGGCAGCTTCGATCGCAGTCTTCTCTTCAGCAGTGACCTTGTCACCGGCGTCAGCGACCATCTTGCGAGTCGAGTGAACCAGTGCATCACCCTGGTTGCGGGCAGCGGCCAGTTCTTCGAACTTGCGGTCTTCTTCCGAGTTCGCTTCGGCGTCGCGGATCATCTGCTGAATTTCTTCATCAGACAGACCGGAGTTGGCCTTGATCACGATCGACTGAGTCTTGCCAGTAGCCTTGTCTTTGGCGCCTACGTGCAGGATGCCGTTGGCGTCGATGTCGAAGGTTACTTCGATCTGTGGCACACCACGTGGTGCTGGTGGAATCTCGGCCAGGTCGAACTTGCCCAGGGACTTGTTCTGCGCAGCCTGCTTACGCTCACCTTGCAGCACGTGAATGGTCACGGCGCTCTGGTTGTCATCGGCAGTCGAGAACACCTGCGACTTTTTGGTCGGGATAGTGGTGTTCTTCTCGATCAGCGCAGTCATCACGCCACCCATGGTTTCGATACCCAGGGTCAGCGGGCTGACGTCCAGCAGCAGTACGTCTTTGACGTCACCGGCCAGTACCGCACCCTGGATAGCAGCACCCATGGCAACAGCTTCGTCAGGGTTGACGTCTTTACGCGCTTCTTTACCGAAGAAATCGGTAACCGCTTTCTGTACCAGCGGCATACGGGTCTGACCGCCGACCAGGATCACGTCGTCGATCTTGCTGACGTCGATACCGGCGTCTTTCATCGCAATGCGGCAAGGCTCGATAGTGCGCTGAACCAGGTCTTCGACCAGCGACTCCAGCTTGGCGCGGGAGATCTTCACGTTCAGGTGCTTAGGACCGGTGGCATCTGCAGTGATGTACGGCAGGTTGACGTCGGTCTGCTGGCTCGAGGACAGCTCGATCTTGGCTTTTTCAGCGGCTTCTTTCAGACGCTGCATCGCCAGCGGGTCACCTTTGAGGTTCATGCCGCTTTCTTTCTTGAACTCGTCGACGAGGTAGTCGATCAGGCGAATATCGAAGTCTTCACCACCGAGGAAAGTGTCACCGTTGGTGGCCAACACTTCGAACTGGTGCTCGCCATCGACTTCGGCGATTTCAATTACCGAAACGTCGAATGTACCACCACCCAGGTCATAAACGATCACGGTGTGGTCGCCTTTGGCCTTGTCCATACCGTACGCCAGCGCAGCCGCGGTTGGTTCGTTGATGATACGTTTTACGTCCAGACCGGCGATGCGACCGGCATCCTTGGTGGCCTGACGCTGGCTGTCGTTGAAGTAGGCCGGAACGGTGATGACCGCCTCGGTCACTGGCTCGCCGAGGTAGTCTTCGGCGGTTTTCTTCATCTTTTTCAGGATTTCAGCCGAGATTTGTGGCGGTGCCATTTTCTGGCCGTTCACTTCAACCCAGGCGTCGCTGTTGTCCGCTTTGACAATCTTGTACGGAACCATCTGGATGTCTTTCTGCACGACGTCTTCATCGAAGCGACGGCCGATCAGACGCTTTACCGCGTACAGGGTGTTGTGCGGGTTGGTGACAGCCTGACGCTTGGCCGACTGGCCAACCAGGATCTCGCCATCGTTGGCATAAGCGATGATCGACGGCGTGGTACGCGCGCCTTCAGCGTTCTCGATAACCTTGGCGCTGCCGTTTTCCAGAATGGAGACACAGGAGTTGGTGGTCCCCAGGTCGATACCGATGATTTTACCCATGTTAACTCTCCCGAAACTTGAATTTGGTTGCCGCAGCAGTGGTGGCTAACTGCGGTAATACTTGAATGCTTGACACCTAGATGGGGGCGCCAGAAACGATTTCAAGCCTGCTCGTCAATCGACGGCGAAACCGCTGCCGGGGCCTTGCTGACCACGACCATGGCCGGGCGCAGCAGACGGCCGTTGAGCTGATAGCCCTTCTGGAACACCTTGAGCACGCTGTTGGGCTCAACCTCGGCGCTTTCCTGCATGGCCATGGCCTGGTGGTGCTCGGCATTGAAGGGTTCGCCGTGCGGGTCGATCGCCTCGAGGTTGTAGCGCTTGAGGGTGTCGTGGAACATTTTCAGGGTCAGCTCGATACCTTCGCGCATCGGGCGAATGTTCTCGTCCTCGGCGCTGGACAGCTCCAGGCCACGCTCGAGGCTGTCGATGACCGGCAGCAGGTCACCGGCGAATTTTTCCAGGGCGAACTTGTGCGCCTTCTCTACGTCCTGCTCGGCGCGACGGCGCACGTTCTGCAGGTCGGCGGCGGTGCGCAGGGATTGATCCTGGGCCGCCGCCAGCTGCTCTTCGAGCACCTGTACGCGGGCGCTCAGGTCTTGGTCGCCAGTCGCTTCGGCGTTCAGATTCTGTTCATCCAGCTGTTCGTCAGCCATAAAATCTCTCCTCTCGAATAAGGTCTGCGAGCATTACTCGCGCTTCTGCCGCCTATATGGGGTCGCAAAACCCAGGTTCAAGGGCTACGAAACAGCTCACGCGCATTCGCTCATAACCCATCGCAATCAGAACCGCGCCCTGATAACCAAATTGAACTAAACGGCAGCATTGTCAGAGGATTTGAAAACACTGTATAAATAACCAGACTTAACGCCTGGGAGCCGCCCCAATGCTGGTGCACCTGTCCGTACACAACTATGCCATCGTCGAACACCTGGACCTCGAGCTCGCCCGCGGGATGAGCGTCATTACCGGTGAAACCGGGGCCGGCAAATCGATCATGCTCGACGCCCTGGGCCTGACTCTGGGTGACCGTGCCGACAGTGGCGTGGTGCGTCCAGGCGCCGACAAGGCCGACATCCTCGCCACCTTCGATCTGGCAGACATTCCCGAGGCCCGCACCTGGTTGGCCGAGCGCGACCTGGACAACGACGGCCCATGCATCCTGCGCCGAGTGATCACCGCCGAAGGCCGCAGCCGCGGCTACATCAACGGCACGCCCTGCCCGCTCGGCGACCTCAAGGCCCTCGGCGAGCTGCTCATAGATATCCACAGCCAGCACGAGCACCAGTCGCTGCTGAAGTCCGATACCCACCGCCGCCTGCTTGACGAGTACGCCGGTGCCACCGACCTGGCCCGCCAGGTGCAACTGGCCGCCCAGCGCTGGCGCCAGACCCGCCAGGAGCTGGAGCGCCTGTCCAACTCCGGCGACGAGCAGCGGGCGCAACATCAATTGCTCAGCTACCAGCTCGAAGAGCTCGACAACCTCGGCCTGGGCGAAAACGAACTGGAGCAGCTGGAGCAGGAACACAAGAACCTGACCAACGCCGAAGCACTCTTTGGTATTTGCCGTCAGGTGATCGATCACTGCAGCGAAAACGACTCAGGAAATGTGCTCAACGCCCTGACCGCCAGCCTCAATCGCCTGACCGCGGTGCAAAATGCGCCCAAGGCGCTGGGCGAAGCCGCCAACATGATCGCCAGCGCACAGATCCAGGTTGAAGAAGCGGTCGGCGAGTTGAACCGCTTCCTTGATCACTTCGACGCCGACCCCGCGCGCCTGCAGCAACTCGAAGAACGTCTCGACAGCATCTATACCCTCGCCCGCAAGCACCGCGTGCACCCAACCGAACTGGCAAACCTGCAACAGCGGCTGATGGAGGAACTCGAAGGCCTGAATGCCAATGACGAGTCCATTGAGCGTCTTGGCGAAGAACTGGCTGCCTTTGCCCGTCATTACCAGGACAAGGCCAGTGAGTTGAGCGCCTTGCGCATCCAGGCTGCCAACCAGCTGGCCGGCGCGGTCGAGCAGGAAATCCAGCGCCTGGGCATGCCCGGTGGCCGTTTCAGCATCGAACTGCACGCCAATGGCAGCGATGAGCTGTCGCCCCACGGCCTGGAGCAGGTGGAGCTACTGGTCAGTGCCAACCCCGGCCAACCGCTCAAGGGCCTGGCCAAAGTCGCCTCCGGGGGAGAACTGTCACGGATCAGCCTGGCCATCCAGGTGATCACTGCGCAAACCTCGCGCATCCCGACCCTGGTCTTCGACGAAGTCGATGTCGGGATCGGCGGCCCGACGGCGGAGATCGTCGGTCAATTGTTGCGACGCCTGGGCGAGCGCGGCCAGGTACTGACCGTGACCCACCTGCCACAAGTGGCCGCCCAAGGCCATCATCACCTGTTTGTCCACAAGGTACGCAACAGTGACGCCACGCATACCGCCGTGGCCAACCTGGGCAAGCGCGAACGCGTTGAAGAAGTGGCGCGGATGCTTGGCGGTATCGACCTGACCAAGGAGTCGCTGGCCCACGCCCGCAAAATGGTGGTCACCAGCAAGGCCTGAGGCCCGCACCAGAAAGCACAAAGGCGACCCCTGGGTCGCCTTTGATGCAGTGCAGCAAGAGGTGTTACTTACTTTTCTTGCGCACGTACAGGACCAGATTATGGTCAACCAGTTCGAAACCATGTTCGGCAACGATTTCTTTCTGGCGCTTTTCAATTTCGCTATCGAAGAACTCGATAACTTCGCCAGACTCCATGTTGACCATATGGTCGTGGTGGCCGCCATCGGCCAGCTCGAACACGGCGTGACCGCCATCGAAGTTGTGGCGCACTACCAGGCCGGCAGCTTCGAACTGGGTCAGAACACGGTAGACCGTGGCCAGACCGACATCCTCGCCTGCCTCCATCAGCGCCTTGTAGACATCCTCAGCACTCATGTGACGCTGCTCGGTAGAGTCGAGCATCTGTAGAATTTTTACTCGAGGCAGTGTCACCTTGAGACCGGCTTTGCGCAGTTCGCTATTTTCAACCATGGTCAGCTTTCTCGCCGATGCTGCTTCGCAGCTTCTCTGAATACGGGTATGATCGGGGTTTACGTTGTCCAGCCAAGATAGTGGAAGTCGCCCACCGATGCAAAACACCAAGCTCTTGCTAACCAGCCTCACCTTTGTGGGACTGCTCGCACTCGCCGGTTGCTCGTTCCCCGGGGTTTACAAAATCGACATCCAGCAGGGCAATGTCGTCACGCAAGACATGATAGACCAATTACGCCCCGGAATGACCCGTCGGCAAGTACGGTTTATCATGGGCAACCCGCTGATCCAGGATACCTTCCACACTAATCGCTGGGATTACCTGTACAGCTTGCAACCTGGTGGCGGCCAACGCCAGCAGGAACGCATGAGCATTTTCTTCAACGAGAACGATCAACTGGTCAGCCTGTCCGGCGACTTCATGCCAGGCGTCAGCCGCGACCAGGAAATCCTCGGCGGCAGCGGCGACACCAGCGTCAGCCCGGCACAGCCAGGCACCACCGTTGAGCCAGCTGAGCAGGTCAAAGAGACCCCGGCCAAGCCAGGTTCCCTGGAAGAGAAAATCCAGCGCGAAGTCGATACCATCGAAACGATCCCGGTACCGACCCCAGCCCCGCTGGAAACCTCGCCGCAGTAAGTATTCTGCAGGCAAAGAAAAGCCCGGACATTCCGGGCTTTTTTGTGCCTGTAGTTCAGCGCTTGGCTTTCTTGAAGACCCTCGCCACCTTGGCCGCGCGCTGCTTGCGCACCTCCTTCGGGTCGATCAGCAAAGGCCTGTACAGCTCGATGCGATCACCCTCAGCGACCGCCTGCTGGGCTGCCTCGTTGACGACTTTGCCGAAGATGCCGAGCGGGCACGCGCCTACATCCAGACCCGGCACTTGCTCGGCAATGCCCGACAACCGCACCGCTTCACGCAGTGTCGTGCCGGGCGCAACGTCCACAGCGAGCAACCATTGCCGCTCGGCCGTGGCGTAAACCACTTCAACCCGCAAGTTGTTTGGCCCGCTGACAGAAAGCATCGACCAGGGTATTGGCTGCCTGATTGAACAGCGGCCCGAGGGTCGCCCGCACCAGCGGTCCGGCGTAGTCGAAAGACAGGTCCAGACTGATCTTGCAGGCCTTCTCGCCCAATGGTTTGAAGATCCACAGACCGTGCAACTGATTGAACGGCCCCTCCTCCAGGTTCATTTCGATGGATTGCCCAGGCACCAGCACATTACGGGTGACAAACTTCTGGCTCATGCCCCCCTTGGCCACTTCCAGGCTGGCACGCATCAACTCGTCATTGACCTCGAGCACAGTGCTGGACGAGCACCAGGGCAGGAACTCCGGGTAGCGCGCAACATCGTTGACCAGGTCGTACAACGCCTGGGCCGGATAGGGCAGCAGGGCCGAACGTTGAATATGGGTAGTCATCCAGGTGTCACTTCCAAAGCTGAGCGGCAAACACAACCAGAATGCCGAATGGCGCCACATAGCGCATCAAGAAGAAAGTCAGAGCAAACAGCAACGGGCTGCGCATTGCCAATTCATCGCGCACCGCCTCACGCCCCATGATCCAACCCGCGAATATCACAAAGCACAAACCACCCAGCGGCAACATGACCCGCGAGGTGAAAAAGTCGATCACGCCAAAGAAGTCCAGCCCGCCGCTCACACCCCACTGGTAGAGCTGAAAACCGCTGCCATCGTTCACGAAAAAGCGTGCCTGCTGCCAGATATTGAACGAAAACACTGTACCCAGGCCGACCAACCAGCAACTGAAAGCCAGCCAGGTAGTGATCCAGCCACGGCGTACGCCAGTACGCTCCACCAGGTAGGCGACCATGGGCTCAAGCAGGGAGATCGCCGAACTCCAGGCCGCCACTGCCACTAGAACAAAGAATACGACGCCCATCAATTGGCCAAAGGCCACATTACCGAAGGCAAATGGCAAGGCGACAAACATCAGCCCCGGGCCCTCGCTAGGGTTCAGGCCGGCAGCGAAGACGATCGGGAACAGAGCCAGGCCGGCCAGCAGCGAAACAAAGGTATCGAGCAGGGCAACAGCAACGATGGTGCCGCCAATAGAGGCGTCTTTCGGCATGTAGGCCCCATAGATCAACAGCGAGCCAACACCGACACTCAACGAAAAAAAGGCGTGCCCCATGGCCGGCAACAAGCCATCCAGCAGGCGCGAGGTGTCGAAATCGAACATGAAATGCAGGCCCTGCATGAAGTGCCCGGTCGTCAGACTGTACCCCAGCAGGATCACCAGCAGCAGGAACAGCAGCGGCATCATGATCCGCAGGCTTTTCTCCAGCCCCGCCACCACGCCACGGGCAATCACCAGCGCCGACAGCAGCATGAACAGGCTGTGCCACAGCACCAGGCGCCAAGGGTCGCTGATCACGCCATTGAAGTAACCACCGACCTGATCAGCCGTCACCCCCTGAAAATCGCCCCGGCCCATATTGATGATGTAGTCGAACGACCAACCACCGACCACGCTGTAGAACGACAGGATCAGCAACGCCGTGACCATCCCGGCGAATGCCCACCAGGACCAGCGCGGCGAGTGCCCGGCCTCCAGCGCCAGGTCACGCAGGGCGTTGGCCGGGCTTTGCCGGGTGCGGCGGCCGATCAGTGTCTCGGCCAACATCACCGGAATACCGATCAAGGCAATACAGGCCAGAAACACCAGAACAAAGGCACCGCCACCGTAGACGCCGACCATGTAGGGGAATTTCCAGATACTCCCCAAGCCCACCGCGGCACCGGTCGCCGCCAGTACAAATACCCAGCGACTGGCCCAACCACCATGGACAGAAACCTTGTCCGTCGACATCAACACGCTCAACTGTGGAAAAAAAGAGCGCGCATTGTCCGGGATTCATCTCACAGGCTCAAGCGCACTGCTACCCCGTAGCCGACAGCGCAACGACTGCCTATAATGCCGCCCCTATGGCTAAACAAACGAAACATCCGACAGGGACCATCGCGCAGAATAAAAAGGCGCGACACGATTACTTCATCGAGCACAAGTTCGAGGCCGGATTGGTCCTGTCCGGTTGGGAAGTAAAAAGTCTGCGTGCCGGCAAGGCGCATCTGACCGACAGTTACGTGGTGCTCAAAGATGGCGAGGCCTGGCTGATGGGCAGCCATATCACGCCGCTGACGGCCGCCAGTACGCATGTCATTGCCGACCCGACACGCACCCGCAAACTGCTGCTCAATAAACGCGAGCTGGAGCGGCTGCATGCTGCCGTCCAGCAAAAGGGTTACACCTGCGTAGCCTTGTCGATTTATTGGAGCAAGCACCTGATCAAGTGCGAAATCGCGCTCGGCAAGGGCAAGAAGGAATACGACAAGCGCGATACTCAGCGCGAACGTGATTCCAATCGCGAATTGCAGCGTGCGGTGCGCAATAAGGGCAAGGAAGACTGATTTCGGTCTAAAGCGCCTTTGATCGCGGGGCAAGCCCGCTCCTACCAGGGTCACTCAATCCCGGTGGGAGCGGGCTTGCCCCGCGATTGCTTCAACGCCCGCTACGCCGTTCCGCTCGCGCTGTTCGCTGCACTTCCTGGCGCACTTCATCGAGCACTTCCTGCACATACAGAATGTGTCGGCTGGACACCTCGCGAGCATCCTCTGCCCGCCCTTCCACGATCGCCAAGTACAGCTCACGGTGCTGATTGATCAGCATGTCGCGGGTTTCGGCACGCTGCTTGTACATGCCGCCAATGTTGGTCACCACGTTACGCTTGAGCAGATCGAACAGCCCACGGATGGTGTGCAGCAACACCGCATTGTGGCTGGCTTCAGCAATCGCCAGATGAAAGCGTGCATCAGCAGCGCCCTCCTCGGCCCGATCCACTTCACCCGAGCGGGCGTAACAGTCCTGCAAGGTATCGAACGCTGCCTTGAGGCGCTGACGATCCGGCTCGGTCGCGCGGATTGCCGCGTAATAGGCGCACGATGCCTCCAGGGTATGCCGGAATTCCAGCAGATCGCGCTGTGCCTCAGGATTACTCTCCAGTAGCTGCAACAACGGATCGCTGAAGGTCGAACCCAACGCTTCGGCCACATAGTTGCCGCCGCCCTGGCGACTGACCAGCAACCCTTTGGCCACCAGCTTCTGGATTGCTTCACGCAATGAAGGCCGCGACACCCCGAACTGCTCAGCCAATGCCCGCTCAGCAGGCAGCCGCTGACCGGCAGTCAGGGTGCCCTCAAGAATCATCCCCTCAAGCCTGTCGACGATATCGTCGGACAAACGGCGTTGGCGGACCTGATCAAAAACCATCACATGCTCTCCACAATCCCGAGTACGTTCGGGGCCGTCTATTCTGGCCTATCCGCTCCCTGCCGACACCCATCAGATTGCAACTTTCGCTGCCGCTCAGGCCCGTTCGCCGACACCCATCCGACGAAAGTTTTCTTGGGACAAATTGACACACCCACAGCGAGGCTTTTAACCTAGCGCCTCGACATTGTAAATTGGTCTTACCAATTATCCAATGCCAGTGCTGACCAACAACAATTAGGGGCCACCCCATATGCAAACCTGGCAACAGCTCTACAGTCCGCTTGGTAGTCTTGGCCTGTCCGCGCTCGCGGCAGTCATCCCGATCGTGTTCTTCTTCCTCGCTCTGGCAGTGTTCCGGCTCAAGGGCCACGTCGCCGGCAGCATCACCCTCGGTTTGTCGATCCTGGTAGCGATCTTCGCCTTCCAGATGCCCGCCGACATGGCGCTTGCCGCCGCCGGATACGGTTTTGCCTATGGCCTGTGGCCAATCGCCTGGATCATCGTCGCTGCAGTGTTCCTCTACAAACTGACAGTCAAGAGCGGCCAGTTCGAAGTGATCCGCAGCTCCGTGCTGTCGATTACCGATGACCAACGCCTGCAGGTGCTGCTGATCGGTTTCTGCTTCGGCGCCTTCCTTGAAGGTGCGGCAGGCTTCGGCGCCCCGGTGGCGATTACCGCCGCGCTGCTGGTCGGCCTGGGCTTCAACCCGTTGTACGCAGCCGGCCTGTGCCTGATCGCCAACACCGCGCCAGTGGCCTTCGGCGCCCTCGGTATCCCGATCATCGTCGCTGGTCAGGTGACGGGTATCGACGCCTTCAAAATCGGCGCCATGACCGGCCGCCAGCTGCCGCTGCTATCGATGTTCGTGCCGTTCTGGCTGGTGTTCATGATGGACGGCCTGCGCGGCGTCAAAGAGACCTGGCCTGCCGCACTGGTAGCTGGCCTGAGCTTCGCCGTGACCCAGTACTTCACTTCGAACTTCATCGGCCCGGAACTGCCGGACATCACCTCGGCCCTGGCCAGCCTGATTTCCCTGACCCTGTTCCTCAAGGTCTGGCAGCCCAAGCGTTCGTTCGCTGGCGCCACCGGCAGCGTCGGCGCAGCAGTGGTCAAAGGCGGCAGTCAGCCTTCGCCATACAGCCTCGGCGAGATCTTCAAAGCCTGGTCGCCATTCCTGATCCTCACCGTGCTGGTCACCATCTGGACCCTCAAGCCGTTCAAGGCAGCCTTCGCCGCCGGCGGTTCGATGTACAGCTGGGTGTTCAACTTCGCCATCCCGCACCTTGATCAGCTGGTGATCAAGACCGCCCCGATCGTCGCCACCCCGACCGCGATTCCGGCCGTGTTCAAACTCGACCCGATTTCCGCCACCGGTACGGCGATTTTCTTCTCGGCGCTGATCTCCATGCTGGTCCTGAAGATCAACTTCAAAACTGGTCTTACCACTTTGAAAGAGACCTTCTTCGAACTGCGCTGGCCGATTCTGTCGATCGGTATGGTTCTGGCCTTTGCCTTCGTTACCAACTACTCGGGCATGTCTTCGACCATGGCCCTGGTACTGGCCGGCACCGGCGCGGCATTCCCGTTCTTCTCGCCGTTCCTCGGCTGGCTGGGTGTGTTCCTGACCGGTTCCGACACCTCGTCCAACGCCCTGTTCAGCTCGCTGCAGGCCACCACTGCGCACCAGATCGGGGTCAACGACACCCTGCTGGTTGCGGCCAACACCAGCGGCGGCGTAACCGGCAAGATGATTTCGCCTCAGTCGATCGCGGTAGCCTGTGCGGCCACCGGCCTGGTCGGCAAGGAATCCGACCTGTTCCGCTTCACCCTCAAGCACAGCCTGTTCTTCGCCACCATCGTCGGCCTGATCACCCTGATCCAGGCATATTGGCTGACCGGCATGCTGGTTCACTAAAGTGTCAGAGGCCGGGCGCGTTGCTGCGCGCCCGGCATCCGCCCTTTTCCACCGACGCAGCGAGACCACATGATCATTTCTGCCTCTACCGACTACCGCGCCGCAGCGCAACGCAAGCTGCCGCCGTTCCTGTTCCATTACGCCGACGGCGGCGCCTACGCCGAGTACACGCTGCGCCACAACGTCGAAGACCTGGCCAGCATTGCACTGCGTCAGCGCGTGCTGAAAAACATGTCCGAGCTGAGCCTTGAGACCCAACTGTTCAACGAAACGCTGAGCATGCCGGTGGCCCTGGCGCCGGTCGGCCTGACCGGCATGTACGCGCGGCGTGGCGAAGTCCAGGCCGCCCGTGCAGCCGCGGCCAAGGGCATCCCCTTCACGATGTCGACGGTGTCGGTCTGCCCGATCGAGGAAGTCGCTCCGGCCATCAATCGCCCGATGTGGTTCCAGCTCTACGTCCTCAAGGACCGCGGTTTCATGCGCAATGCCCTGGAGCGGGCGAAAGCCGCCGGTGTCACCACCCTGGTGTTCACCGTCGACATGCCGGTACCTGGCGCCCGCTACCGTGACGCACACTCGGGCATGAGCGGCCCGAATGCGCCGCTGCGCCGCGTCTGGCAAGCCATGACTCATCCGCAGTGGGCGCTGGATGTCGGCCTGCTGGGCAAGCCGCACGATCTGGGCAACATCTCCACTTACCGTGGCAGCCCAACGGGCCTGGCCGACTACATCGGCTGGCTGGGTGCCAACTTCGACCCGTCGATTTCCTGGAAAGACCTGGAGTGGATCCGCGAGTTCTGGGATGGTCCGATGGTGATCAAGGGCATCCTTGATCCGCAGGATGCCAAGGACGCGGTGAAGTTCGGTGCCGACGGTATCGTCGTTTCCAACCACGGCGGCCGCCAACTCGATGGCGTGCTGTCCAGCGCCCGGGCCCTGCCGGCGATCGCCGATGCGGTAAAAGGCGACCTGAAGATCCTCGCTGACTCCGGCATTCGCAGCGGCCTGGATGTGGTGCGCATGATCGCCCTGGGTGCGGACACCGTGCTGATCGGTCGTGCATTCCTCTATGCGCTGGCCACCGCTGGTGAAGCCGGAGTGAAGAACCTGCTGGACCTGTTCGAGAAAGAAATGCGCGTGGCCATGGTGCTTACCGGCGCCAAGACCATCAGCGAGATCACCCGTGATTCGCTGGTACGCGAACTGGGCGCCTGATTGCCGCGCCCGCACCGATCACCGCCTGATTGACCGGGACACATGGCGCACCAGACGCCGCGGTCCCGCGAGGAGATTGCATGAGTCTGCCCGCCGCGTTCCTCGACACGGTTGAACACCTGATCCCCCTCGAGCGGCGTTTCGACGACCCGCTCTCGACCCTGGCCTTCGGTACCGACGCCAGCTTCTACCGGCTGATTCCCAAGCTGGTGATCCGCGTCGAGAGCGAAGACGAAGTCGCCACCCTGCTCAAGGCGGCACACGCCCAGCAGGTTGCAGTCACCTTCCGCGCTGCCGGCACCAGCCTGTCCGGTCAGGCAGTGAGCGACTCGGTGCTGCTGGTGCTGGGTGACAACTGGAACGGCCGTGACATCCGCGATGGCGGCAAGCAGATCCGTCTGCAGCCGGGCGTAATCGGCGCCCAGGCCAACGCCTGGCTGACCCCGTTCGGACGCAAAATCGGCCCGGACCCGGCCTCGATCAATGCCTGCAAAATCGGCGGCATCGTCGCCAACAACGCCAGCGGCATGTGCTGCGGCACCGCGCAGAACAGCTACCACACCCTCGCCGGCATGCGTCTGCTGCTGGCCGACGGCACCTTGCTCGACAGCGAAATCCCCGAGAGCGTCACGCGTTTGCATGAAAGCCATGGCGCACTGCTCGATCAACTCGGCGAACTGGGTCGGCAGACTCGCGCCAACACCGAGCTGGCAGCCAGGATCCGCCACAAATACCGGCTGAAAAACACCACCGGACTGTCGCTCAATGCGCTGGTGGACTACGACGAACCGGTGGATATCCTCACCCACCTGATGGTCGGTTCTGAAGGTACCCTCGGTTTCATCAGCGCGGTGACCTACAACACCGTGCCGGACCATCCGCACAAAGCCAGTGCGCTGATCGTCTTCCCCGATGTCGAGACCTGCTGCAACGCAGTGCCGGTGCTCAAGCAGCAACCGGTATCCGCTGTCGAGCTGCTCGACCGCCGCAGTCTGCGCTCGGTGGAGAACATGCAAGGCATGCCGGTGTGGGTGAAGAGCCTGTCTGCTGGTGCCTGTGCGCTGCTCATCGAATCCCGCGCTGCCACACAATCGCTGCTGCACGAGCAACTGGCACACATCAGTGCCTCGATCGCCGGGTTCCCGGTGGAAAAGCAGGTTGATTTCAGCGAAGACCCGGTGGTTTACAACCAGCTCTGGCGCATCCGTAAAGACACCTTCCCGGCCGTCGGTGCAGTGCGCGAGACGGGCACCACGGTGATCATCGAAGACGTCACCTTCCCCGTGGAAAAACTGGCCGAAGGCGTCAATCGTCTGATCGCACTGTTCGACAAGCACGGCTATGACGAAGCAATCCTGTTCGGTCATGCCCTGGAAGGCAACCTGCACTTTGTCTTCACCCAGGGCTTCGATTCGCCACAGCAGGTGGCGCGCTATTCAGCTTTCATGGATGACGTCGCCCAGCTGGTTGCCGTGGAATACGGCGGTTCGCTGAAGGCCGAGCACGGCACCGGGCGCAACATGGCTCCCTTCGTCGAGCTGGAATGGGGTAGCGACGCCTATCAGTTGATGTGGCAGCTCAAGCGCCTGCTCGACCCGGCCGGCATTCTCAACCCTGATGTAGTGCTGACCGACGATCCGCAACTGCACCTGAAAAACCTCAAGCCGCTGCCGGCCGCCGACGAGATTGTCGATAAATGCATCGAATGCGGCTTCTGCGAACCGGTGTGCCCGTCCAAAGGGCTGACGCTCAGCCCGCGCCAGCGCATCGTCATGTGGCGCGATATCCAGGCGCAGAAACGTGCTGGCAACGATACCCGTCAGCTCGAACGTGACTACCAGTACCAAGGCATCGACACCTGTGCCGCCACCGGCTTGTGCGCCCAGCGCTGCCCAGTGGGCATCAACACTGGCGAGTTGGTGAAGAAACTGCGCGGCCAGGTCGCGGAGCATGTGAAAACCGCCGACTGGCTGGCAGAAAATTTCCACACTGCCCTCAGTGGTGCACGCTTTACCCTGCAGGCTGCCAATGGCGCACGCAGGTTGCTCGGCGCCCCGCGCCTGAGTCGCCTCAGCGCCCACCTCAGCAAAGTCAGTCACGGCCGGATTCCGCAGTGGACGGCGGCCATGCCGCAACCGCTGAAGGCCATTTCGTTCGGCCCGGCGAGCAACGATGCGCGGCCACGGGTGGTGTACCTGGCAGCGTGCGTGTCGCGGGTGATGGGCCCGGCGGCGGCCGACCGCGAACAGACCTCGTTGCTCGACAAAACCCGCGCCCTGCTGGAAAAAGCCGGCTATCAAGTGGTGTTCCCGGAGAACCAGGACAACCTGTGCTGCGGCCAGCCCTTTGCATCCAAGGGCTACGCCGAACAGGCCGAACACAAGCGCCAGGAACTGATCAACGCGCTGCTGCATGCCAGCCGCGGCGGGCTTGATCCGATCTACTGCGACACCAGCCCCTGCACCCTGCGCCTGGTTCAGGACCTGGCCGAAACCCGCCTGGATCTCTATGACCCGGTGCGCTTCATCCGCACCCATCTGATCGACAGGCTGGAGTTCACACCCCAGGACGAACCGATTGCCGTGCACGTGACCTGCAGCACCCAGCACCTGGGCGAAAGCCAGGCGCTGATCGACCTTGCGCGGCGCTGCAGCAAGCAGGTGGTGATCCCTGAGGGTATCCACTGCTGTGGCTTTGCCGGTGACAAGGGCTTCACCACCCCTGAGCTCAACGCCCATTCGCTGCGCAGCCTCAAGGACGCGGTGCAATACTGCAGTGAAGGAATTTCCACCAGCCGTACCTGTGAAATCGGCCTGTCGAATCATGGCGGGATCGATTATCACGGACTAGTTTATCTGGTGGACCGCGTGACCCGGCCTCGGAACCTCTGAACTCCGATCGCGGGGCAAGCCCGCTCCTACCGGTAGGAGCGGGCTTGCCCCGCGAAGAGGCCATCTAATCTGCCCCCGGCAAGCGTCGCAGTCCATCCAGAACGGCTCCCTTTTCCCAAGGCCATCGCGCCAAGGAGATTTACATGAAGCGTACTGCGATTACTGGACTGTTGATTACCGCCGCCCTGCTTGCATCCCCTGTGTTTGCAGACGAAGACCTGTGCACTGCCAACCTGCAGAAAATCAGCGACACCCTGGCCACCGCCGGTGCAACCTCAGAAGGACTCGACAAATCAGTTGCCACACACGTCGAAGACGCCAAAAAGGCCCAGGCCGCAGGCAATGACAAGGATTGCATCGCGATCACCAGCAAAGTGATCGAGCGCCTGGAAAAAACCGAAAAAGGCGGCCAGTAGCGAATCAGCAGGGCGACTGGAACCGCAGTCGACGTCGCCCGACCGATGGCGTATACTGATCCCCGAGCGTTGAAAAACGCTTCAGCTAGAGCGCAACAAATGGGGCCGATTAGGATTCGACGCCGGTAGTGAAACTCTAGGTGCATGCCGAGTTGGTAACAGAACTCGTAAATCCACTGTTGCAACTTTCTATAGTTGCCAATGACGAAAACTACGGGGAAGTACGCTTCGCTGCGTAAGCAGCCTAGAGCTTCCTTCTGGTAGCTTCGGCTCCAGCAATCACCAGGGGATGCCTGTAAACCCGAAGTGATTGTCATACAGAACAGGATCGCCGTGCAGTACGTTGTGGACGAAGCGGCTAAAACTTACACAACTCGTCCAAAGCACCCTGCCCGTCGGGCGGCTGCGGATTAACTCAATAGACACGGCTAAGCATGTAGGACCGACAGCGGAGCACTGGCGGACGGGGGTTCAAATCCCCCCGGTTCCACCAAACAAGCTATACAAATCAGGCACTTAGCGTTTATCGCAAGTGCCTTTTTTGTGCCTGTCAGGGGCAATTTGGTCAGGTCATGCCAGTTTTATGAGCGCATCCTTCCGGTTCCCTGTGTGCGCTGAAGAGGTTCAAGCATCTGCGTTTTGCTTGCGCTGGCGACTGGGTGGAATCTTCAGAGCCCGTTTCGATCCGGCGGAATGACGCGAGCCGCGGACAACCTCCAGCTGCCCGCCGCCACGCACAAAATCACTCACCTCTTTGACCCGGCGACTGCGTAGCCAGGCAATCCATCGAGCAAGCTCGGCGTGCCCCTGCTGCTCAATCATCTGCATGAAACGCACCTGCCAGCGCTTACAGGCAACCCCGCAGAGCCCGGTGCGTCGCTGCAGGTCAACGATGCTTTCGCCATTGATCAGCCCTTGGGCAAAGCCCAGCCAGTGTTCTGGGTAGTTCATTCGGCTCAGCAACGTGCCTTTAGTCAAGCTCACCGTGCTCCAGCAGCCGGGACAGACAAAATTGGGGCGTCGCTCATCGACACGCCGCATATCAGGCGAACCACACTTCGGACACACAGCCTGCCGAGTGGTCAGCAAGTGCTCTAACCGACCCAGGAACGTCTGGGCCTGAACTGCAATATGCGCGGGTGGTTCCAGGCTGGTGCGATCTTGTCGCGCAGACCACCAGTGATACAGCGCCGGAAACTCTTTGGCCATCACCGCACGGCAAGGCTTGATCCAGCGCCAGGTGGAACTGGGGGAAATACCCAAGGCTTTGGCAGAAGCGGGCGCAGGCCAACCCGCTAGCAAGTAATGAGCATAGGCCGACCACAGGTGCATATGCCCATAGTTTGAAAACGGATGCTTCGTCAGGCAGTTAAAACCTTTATTGCACGCAATGCAGCGGTAGAAGGGTAAGCGCAGGTTTTGCTGGGCATCCAGCCTGAAGCGCGGGTGGCCGCACTCGGGGCACTTGACCGGTGATTTATTGGGTAGCTCATGCAGATAATGGATGAAGGCATCCGCCTGGCTGTGCAACTCGACGGGCAGGCACCGGCGATAGTCGGGTGGAACCTGGACATCGGGCGCCGAGCTTGAGTTTTGCGTATCACTGTTTTTCACTCGGCGCCTTCCCCCTTTTCACATTCCAGATCAACCAGGCGCGTGGTGGGGCCATTGGCTTTTAAGCGTTCAGTAACAAGGCTCGGCCAGCGGTTGCGGGAGCGGCGCTTTGCAATGCTGTAGGTGAATTCCTGGATTCTGGCCATGGGGTAAAACATAGGTTCGAGTATCAGCATCGCAAAATCACTGCCACTTAAGTAATTCTTGCCGCCGGCGTCTTTTTTCGCCTGTTTTATCCGCGCTAGGGTATGTTTGAAACTGTCGCTCATTTTGAATCGCACGGCCAACTGACTTTTTACGAATGTATCCGACTCGCTGTGATTGCCGTGTTCGTCAAAGTAAGGGCCGTTGTTCATATAGGAACGAATGTATTCCCAAAAGCCTTTTTGCAGCGCAAGTGATTTGCCGAAGGGCGCTCCAAGGCTGACCATTAGCGCTGTCTCCGGTTCTTCAAATTTCCATACCCTGATTTCAAGCGAAGCGTTTTGAATGCTACCGATTTGTGCTCCAACTATTTGAAATTCATTCGATACAGCGATAATACCATCCCATGGGGTATGGAATAGTTCACCATCGTGATCGAAATAAATTTCTTGGGTGCGGCGGTTAAAAAGAATAGGGAGGGGTAATGGGCGTAGAGTTTCCCACAGGAATGGCGCCAGAAATAAAGGTATGCCTATAGAAAACGTCATGCAGGTAATATCGAACATTCCTTGTATTGCGCCTAAAAGGCCAAGACCCAACATTGCACAGCCACCTATCCCTCCTAGTGCGCCTGTAAGGAGTCCTCGATCAAAGTCACCGCCTGCCTGCAGCGCCAAATAGTTTTCGGTGTGCTCATCGACGATAAATAGCTCCACCGGCTGCTCGCCCGTCGATTTGTTCGCCTCAAGTATTACTGTTGGCGTGGGGCTTGGTGTATTCATATCCATGCTCGTTCTGTGATATTCGCGGCAGGTAGATTATGTGGGTAACAGAGGAACTCCTCTTCGATGCACCGCAATTTTCTAGCACTGTCCTAAGTTGCGCTCACTCTCCAGATCAACAAGGCGCGTGGTGGGGCCATTGGGTTTCAAGCGTTCGATAACAAGGCTGGGCCAGCGGTTGCGGGATCGGCGTTTTGCAATGTTGTAGGTGAACTCCTGGATTCGATCCTGGGGGTACAAAATAGGCAAAAATATTAGTTTAATAACATGATTGCTGCTCAAGTAATTTTTGCCACCTGCCTCTCGCTTCGCCTGCTTTATTTCATCCAGGGTTCTTTTAAAGCTGTCGCTCATTTTTGGGCGTACGGCCAGTTGGCTTTTTACAAAGGTATCGGACTCACTGTGATTACCGTGTTCGTCAAAGTAAGGGCCGTTGTTCATATAGGAGCGGATGTATTCCCAAAACCCTTTTTGCAGCGTCAGTGACTTTCCGAAGGGTGCCCCAAGGCTGATCATCAGCGCTGTCTCCGGTTCTTCAAATTTCCACACCCTGATTTCCAGTGACGCGTTTTGAATGCTACCGATTTGGGTGCCAACGATTTGAAACTCATTGGCTATGGCGGAAATGCCATCCCACGGGGCGTGGAATAATTCGCCATCGTGGTCGAAGTAGACTTCGCGGGTTCGGCGATTGAACAGGATGGGGAGAGGTAGGGGGCGTAGGGACTCCCATAGAAAAGGAGCTACGCACAAAGGGATACATAGGGCGAGCATTATATAAAGCCCTTCAAGACTCCCACTTTGAAAAAAACTGAACAACCCCAACCCTATTCCTCCTATTCCCCCTGTTCCTGCCAATATGCCGGTCAACAGCCCTCGTTCAAAGTCACCACCTGATTGCAAAGTCAAGTAGTTTTCGGTGTGCTCGTCGACGATAAACAACTCCATCGGCTGTTCCCCCGTCGATTTGTCAGCCGCAAGTATTACCGTGGGTGTGGAGTTGTATCGGGATTCTTCTGGCGTATTCATATCACTTTACTCAGTGCCGCTCACACTCAAGATCAACAAGGCGCTTGGTGGGGCCATTGGGTTTCAGACGTTCGGTAACAAGGCTGGGCCAGCGGTTGCGGGAGCGGCGTTTTGCAATGCTGTAGGTGAACTCCTGGATTCTGGCCCAAGGGTAAAGCATAGGCTCGAGTATCAGCATTGCAAAATCATCGGCACCTAAGTAATTCCTTCCGCCCGCCTCCTTTTTCGCCTGTTTTATTTTTGCAAGGGTATATTTAAAGCTGTCGCTCATTTTGAATCGCACGGCCAACTGGCTTTTTACGAACGCATCCGACTCACTGTGATTACCGTGTTCGTCAAAGTAAGGGCCGTTGTTCATGTAGGAACGGATGTATTCCCAAAAGCCTTTTTGCAGCGCCAGTGATTTTCCGAACGGCGCCCCTAGGCTGATCATCAGGGCTGTCTCCGGTTCGTCGAATTTCCACACCCTGATTTCCAGAGAGGCGTTCTGAATGCTACCGATCTGGGTCCCAACCAGTTGAAACTCATTGGCTATGGCGAGAATGCCATCCCATGGAGTATGGAATAATTCACCATCGTGATCGAAGTACACTTCTCGGGTTCGGCGGTTAAACAGAGTGGGGAGAGGTAATGGACGTAGGGTTTCCCATAGGAATGGAACCAAAAACAAACAAATACCGAGAGCAAGCATGATGGGGTCGAAAATACCTTGCATCGCCAACATAAGAGTAAGCCCCACCGATGCGCAGCCACCTACCCCACCTAATACGCCAGTCAGACGTCCTCGATCAAAATCACCGCCTGACTGCAACGCCAAATAAATTTCAGTGTGCTCATCGACGATAAACAACTCCATCGGCTGTTCCCCCGTCGATTTGTCAGCCGCAAGTATTACCGTGGGTGTGGAGTTGTATCGGGATTCTTCTGGCGTATTCATATCACTTTACTCAGTGCCGCTCACACTCAAGATCAACAAGGCGCTTGGTGGGGCCATTGGGTTTCAGACGTTCGGTAACAAGGCTGGGCCAGCGGTTGCGGGAGCGGCGTTTTGCAATGCTGTAGGTGAGTTCCTTGATTCGATCCTGGGGGTAGAGCATTGGTTCTATTATGAGCTTTGCAACATCATCGGCGCCTAAGTAATTCCTTCCGCCCGCTTCCTTTTTCGCCTGTTTTATCTGCTCCAGGGTGTGCTTGAAACTGTCGCTCATTTTGAATCGCACGGCCAACTGGCTTTTGACGAATGCATCCGACTCACTGTGATTACCGTGTTCGTCGAAGTAAGGGCCGTTGTTCATATAGGAACGGATGTATTCCCAAAAGCCCTTTTGCAGCGCCAGTGTTTTTCCGAACGGCGCCCCCAAGCTGATCATCAGGGCTGTCTCCGGTTCTTCGAATTTCCACACCCTGATTTCCAGTGAAGCGTTCTGAATGCTTCCGATATGGGTTCCGACCAACTGAAACTCATTGGCTATGGCGAGAATGCCATCCCACGGAGTATGGAATAATTCGCCGTCGTGATCGAAGTACACTTCTCGGGTGCGGCGATTGAACAGAATGGGTAGAGGCAGTGGACGTAGTGTTTCCCATAGAAAGGAATACCACACAAAGGGATAGCTATGGCGAGCATTATATTCAGACCTTCAAGATCCCCACTTTGCAAAAAACTGAATAGCCCAAGCCCTATCCCTCCTATCCCTCCTGTTCCTGCCAACACACCTGTCAACCGTCCTCGGTCAAAGTCACCGCCTGCTTGTAAAGTTAAGTAATGCTCGGTGTGCTCGTCGACGATAAACAATTCCATCGGCTGTTCCCCCGTCGATTTATCCGCCTCAAGTATTACGGTGTACGTTTGATGTTCTGGCGCATTCATATCCATGCAAGTTCCGTAATGTTAACCGCAGGCAGCGTCAGTCCTTCACGTGGGGAGAAAATTAATTCGCCCTCTATACGTCGTAAGTCTCTAACACCAACTTCATGGTATACTCGGCGATAAAGCGTTATGCCAGCCTGTATAGGAATGCGGGTGCCGCTATGTCGAGCAAAGTCTCTACCTGTCCATTCGACTTTTATGATTTGATCGGTGTAATGCCCGAGTGTGTCGCCCCAAATTTCCTGCCCTTTAAAGTGGATCATGTCGTCCATCAGCTCTACGTTCTCGCCGGGCAGTTTCAGCAGTAGGTAAGTGGAAAAGACCTGCCCTTGATAAGGGTTGAGTTCTGCTAGCCGATAGGCATCAATGCTGACCGGAAACAGAATGGGATATAACCTTTCCATGGACTGCGCATAGCTATGAGCCCAGTCCTTATTCGCTCTAATACCGAAATAGCTGTTCTTGACCCATTGTTCGAGCGGAGTATCTGTTGTGTAGACCCGAGCAATCACTCCACCGACAATAACTGTCGCGAGCCCAAGTAACTTGGCCCCTAGGTGTGGCACCACGTTGAGCCCCCTGGCAATAGCCGCCGCATCCCCAGCTATCACTGCAGCCCGTGCGGCTCGGAATGCCCGGAATGCGTGGACCTGAATCTTGATGCTGGCCAGCGATGCGCCAGCCACAACCAAGTTCGCGGACATGGTGTCAAAGTCGCCTGCTTTGTAGGCCTCAAAGGCGTCTACCCCATAGAGCACGACGTCGAACGCCAGAAAGATGCTTTGCGCCAAAGCCGAGTTGGCGGCGCGCTCCAAAGCCTTGGCCAAAAATAGCCGAGATGAAATTGAGGTGCTACCGCTCTGCCGGGCCGCGGATTCCCAATTAACCTCGGCCACTCGTTGACCTACCGCTGCCACTGCTGCCCCTATTCCAAATAGGGCACCGAATGCCCCAAAGGCACTTTTGGCCGTTTTATCATCAACGAATGTCTTCCCCGCCCAAGCAAAATTCACCCCCGCCACCAACGTCACAATCGACTTGATCGGCGCCTTACTCAACGCCCCTTTCAAATCAAACACACTACCCAGATCAGCACCCGCTGCGAGGTTGACCGGCAATGGCGGCAGCTTGGTACTCGCCGGTACCAGGTGCATAAACGGGATGCTTTCGCTTACCGCACTGGCCAAGGGAGCAACGTTAAGTCTGGCGGGCAGGGTGTTGCGGGTGCCTATCAGGTCGCTGTACCACTCGCCCAGTTGCCGCGGCGTGATGCCCAAGGTCTGAATGCGCTGGCCACTGCGGGCCAATGCGGCGGCCATGTAAATGCGTCCGGCGGTGCTGGCGGCATTTTCCGCTTGATGCAAGTGCAGCCCGGCAACCGGTGCGAGGGCTAGAAACAGGGCTTCAATACTGGAGGCCGGCGCACGTTGACTGAGCTTTTCAGCCGTCTTGTTCATTGCCTCTGCATAACCAAAGGCTTTAGTCAGCTGAGTGACGCCGTCCTTGAGCGATGCGCCATTGTCGTGGGCCGTATCACTCAGATCGATGAGGTATTTGATTTCGCCAACGCCCAGCCTTTTGGGTAACCCCAGCAACGCCCAGAGCAACCAGGGTTTGCCTTGTGTGTTACCTTCAAGGCTTAACGTTATAGCCTTGGCACCGGTACTTGTATTCGCCGGGCCCAGGCAGGCGGCAGCGAAATGCACCTCCAGTGCCTCGCGACTGGCAGGCAGCGTAATGTCGAAGTGGCCACAGGCGGTGTCCATACTGGACGGGCCATTCATCTGCAAGGTGTTGAACCAGTCGACCCAGAGCTGCGCCAGTCGGCGCATGTCGACGGTATAGTTGTATGCCTGCGTGTCCTGATCGTCCCAGACGCGGTTCAGCTCCTCATAGCGAGTGATCAAGCGCAACTGCGCTTTCAGTTGCGCGTCGCTATTCATCAACGACTTTAAAACATCCGCAATAGCCCATTCGTCAGCGTGATGTTCCTGATAGTTGTCAAACCCTGCCTTACGGGCGCGCATCAGTGCGGCAAGATCGAGCAGTACACCCCAGGCATCATCAATGACCGCGTAAGTATGTTGGTCGCAGCGCGCCATCTGCTTTTGCACGTTCAGCCAGTTCATTGCCTGTTCCGTTTCAGGCTCGCTGCTCCAGCCGTAGCGCGTTGCATCGCGGTATTCGCCAATATGCTTTTTGATCGCGTCAATCTGGCCGCTGTACGGTGCCACACCCGGCACAAAGGTGCGCATGATGCGCTGGCGCACGGCGGGGTCTTGTTTGGCAGCCTGATACTGCGGCTCACTCCAGCGCACCGGCGACCACACCAAACCGGCAGGCTCGCCTGCCCTGAGCAGCAGGTGGGGCTGGGTTCGGGTATCAATTACCCGCCCGGCCCGTGAGGTTTGCGTGAGTTGGGCCGATTCGACCTGATATTCCACCAGTTTGGCTGGCGTGCTTTCCCAAACGTAGAGCCAACCATCACGCAGCAAGCGCGAGGTGTAATTAAGCGCTCGCCCGCTGACGTCAGGATGGCGCGGGCCAAGCTCAGGAAATTGACAGTTCAGTGGCGGCAGATCATAGGCGCCGACATCGACAGCCGCCGTAGGCCCCAAGGCATAGCGCAACGGCAATACCGCAGCAAGCAGCGGGCACGATCCGTAAGGGGCTTGATCCTGTTGACTCATGAATGGTGCTCCGTGTTCGCTAGCAAGCTAAGCACGTGCATGAGCGCATCGGGCAAGGTGATTTGTGCCGCTAGAGCGTAGCCTTGGCCGGCGCGAACATGCGCTTATCCTTAAGCTGAAAATTGAAAGTAAAACGCGTTGCCCACGCCATAACCTGGGCAGCTCAAATTTCAGCGCACGCTAACAAGGTCGCAAGGGAATTGATGTCAGACGCATCCTGAAGTTCGTAGGAATTGTCTCTATCTCAAAATGTTTTGCGCTAGCAGCCCACGGTCTGCGCCCGTAAGGACGCGACATAAAAAAGGCCCGGGCGACAATCGCGCGGGCCTTTATCGTACGGCTGAGTAAGCGCAGCCTTACCAGCCCCCAGGCAACCAGCCCAGTGCACTGGCAATCGCATAGGCCATGCTGCACAGGTACAGAATCACCACCAGTACCTGGATCAGCGGATGGGCGATCCAGCCGCACTGCCAGGCCGGAACAATGTCACCGTTCTTGCGCGCCGAACGCAGCATCAGGATCGGCATGATCGAGAGGATCACGCCACTGAACACCCCGGCGAAGTACAGGGCGTTGACGAAGCCGACCATGCCACTGTAAGCCAGGATGAACGGCGGTACGCAGACGATGCCAAGCACCAACAGACGGTTCTTGGGGTTGCTTTCCGAGCCCAGGCTTTTGAACTTGTCGAAGATATTGGTCAGGAAGCTGCCGCCCAGGCCCCAGTAAGACGTCATCATCGCGCACAAGGCAAAGGTGTTGGCGGTGTAGAACGCCCACTGTCCAAGAGCCTGGCCCCAGGCCAGGGTGGCGACTTCGGTCTGGTTTTCCAGGCCGTTCAGGGCAATCACCGACATCGGCACGATCGCCAGCAGGATGAAGGTAATCACCATCCCGGTGATAACTGCGACGGGCAGTCGCTTGGGTGCATGGCTGAAACCACGAGCCATTTCCGGCACCACGTACTGCGCCGAAAAACAGAACACGGCAATGTTGAACACCGGGATCATGTAGATCCAGCTGCCCTCGAACAGGTTGGCAAAGTCGGTGCGCTCGTTGATCAGTGTCGCAATCACCAGCACCAGGGTCATCGAGACCATGCCGATGCTGATGAACTTTTCACCCTTGCCGATCGCCTTCAGTCCCAGGTACAGCACAAATGCCGCAGGCAGGAAGAACAGCAGGCTGCCCAACGCCGGACTGATACCGAAGAACTCGCTGAGGATCTTGCCGCTGCCGCTCATGTAGGCGGTCAAGGCGCCGATGCTGTTGACTGCCACCGAAAGGAAGATCGCCCAGGCACCGAAGGAGCCGACATAGCGTTGCGCCAGGCCGCTCAACTGATGATGGCTGCGGGTACGCAAGGTCGTTTCCGAGACATAGAGCATGGAGATGGTGGTGAAGACACCGGCAACCGCCAGCCACAAAAGCAGCGGCATGTAACCGGCCAGACGGCTGGCATAGGCCATCGACAACACGCCGGCACCGATGTTGGTGCCGACGATCATCGCTACGGCCTCGACGAAGGTCAGGCGTTTGACCTCAAGGCCCGATGATTCGGAAACGGACGCGTCAGCACCGCCCACGGCGATGTTGGGGTTTGCACTCATGATCACACTCACTGCGTATTTATATTTATTACCGGAAGCACCTGAAACGATGCGTCACAGGCCCATCGCCTGGGCGATGGCTCTGTGCCATGGATTTTTCGAGCGGCGGGCAAAATATCACACATGATGTTCGAAATAACATTCATTCGAATGTGTGAGAGTGTGAACCGAGATTTCAGGAAATTTGTTTAAAAGCAGGTGGTTAGCGATCTTCAACGTTGTAACGCAGAGGTCAAGCCCGACCAAGGTCGGGCTGCCTCGCAAGCGAGTACGATCAGAATTCCAGGCAGATCTTGCCGAAATGCTGGTTGCTTTCCTGGTAACGGAACGCATCGACGATCTGTTCCAGAGCGAAGGTTTTGTCGATCACCGGACGCAAACCGTTGGCATCGATTGCCCGCACCATCGCCTGCTGCTGGGCTCGGCTGCCGACCAGTACCCCTTGCAAGCGGATCTGGCGTACCAGTGCCTGCACCAGCGGCAGCTGGCCGGCGACCCCGGTGAGAATTCCGATCAGCGAAATGTGCCCGCCAATCCGCGCGGCGATCATCGATTGCTCAAGGGTCGCCGGGCCGCCCACTTCGATAACGTGATCCACCCCACGATTACCCGTGAGCTGGCGCACCGTTTCGCCCCACGCCGGCGTCTTGCGGTAGTTGATCAGGTGATCGGCGCCCATGGCCTTGAGGCGTTCAAGTTTCTCGTCACTGGACGAGGTGGCAATCACCGTGGCGCCAGCCAGTTTGGCGAATTGCAGGGCGAAGATCGAAACACCGCCAGTGCCCTGCACCAGCACGGTATCGCCCGGCTTGAGTGAGTCGTCGGCCATCAGCGCGCGCCAGGCGGTAAGCCCTGCGGTGGTGAGGGTCGCCGCCTCGGCATGGCTGTAGCCTTTGGGGGCATGGGTAAACGACGTAGCACGCGCGGTGACCAGTTCGCGGGCATAGCCATCGATACCGTCTCCTGGCACTGTGGCAAAGCCTTCCACCAGCGCCTGGCCGTCGAGCCAGTCGGGGAAGAAGGTGCTGACCACGGCATCACCCACAGCAAACTCCGTCACGCCGCTACCCACAGCAGTAACCACACCGGCACCGTCAGCCATGGGGATGCGCGACTCGGTCGGTCCCCACATGCCGCTGACCACGGCAAAATCGTGATAGTTGAGCGAGTTGGCGTGCAGACGAACGGTAATCTCGCCAGACTTGGGTGCGGCTGCCTCGCAGATACCGACTTGAACCTTGTCGTAACCACCGCCCGCCTGGACATAAATAGCCTTGCTGGTCATGCGAACCTCCTGGTTGGATCGGGTAAATAGCTGATCAGTCTTTGCCTCGACTTGGCAGCGGTCAAGCGCCAGCTCTTGCGAAATATCCAGACAAACAACCATAATGCGAGTAATTATCAATTACTGCGCTAGTTGCCGTTCATGCCCGCTCCCGATCATGCCGCTCTGCACACGCTCTACAGCGAACACCACGGTTGGCTGAAAGGCTGGCTACGCGCCCGCCTGGGCAACGCCAGCGATGCTGCTGACCTGGCCCAGGACACCTTTATCCGGGTACTGACCGCGCGCAATGCCCAGACCATTCGCGAGCCGCGCAGCTATCTGGGTGCCATCGCCAATGCATTGATGATCGACAAATTCCGCCGCAAGGCACTGGAGCAGGCTTATCTTGCCGAGCTGGCAAGCCGTCCGGAACGGATGGCCGATTCACCGGAAAAGCGCTTGCTGATCCTCGAAACTCTGGTGGCTGTCGACACCCTGCTCGACGGATTGGGTGAGCGCACCCGCCGCATCTTCCTCGCGGTGCAACTGGAAGGCCTGAGCTATGTCGCCACTGCTGAGCGCCTGGGGGTTTCGGTCACCACGGTGAAAAAGCACCTGATCCGCGCCATGACCCATTGCCTGCTGCTGACGGACGACTGAAT
Organism: Pseudomonas alkylphenolica; assembly: GCF_000746525.1. NCBI lineage: Bacteria > Pseudomonadati > Pseudomonadota > Gammaproteobacteria > Pseudomonadales > Pseudomonadaceae > Pseudomonas > Pseudomonas alkylphenolica. The sequence continues at coordinate 752,071 of NZ_CP009048.1, read as the reverse complement.
GGCTCAAGCTCTGGATTACCGCACCCTCGAAGCCGCTGCCACCTGGTATGTCCAGCTCAACGCGGCGCAGCCCAGTGACGCCCAACTGCAAGCCTGGCAGGACTGGCTGGGCAAAAGCCAGGCGCATGCCCAGGCCTGGGCCCGGGTGGAAAAGCTGCAACGCCAATTTGGCAGCCTGCCGGCCGATGTCGCCCTGCCGACCCTGGCTGGCGTCCGGGCGCGCCGTCGTGCCGTGCTAAAGACCCTGGCCATGCTCCTGGCCGTCGGCGCCACCGGCTGGAGCGTGCATGAGAGCACCCCGGCGCTGGCGCTGATGGCCGAACTGCGTACCGCCAAGGGGCAACGGCGCCAGGTCCGGCTCAGCGATGGCAGCCAGCTCGAACTCAATTCCGATAGCGCCGTAGATATTCACTTTGATGGTCTGCAGCGCCAGTTACGCCTGTACCGCGGCGAGATCATGGTGCAGACCGCCAGCGATCCCGCCGCCCGGCCCTTCGAAGTGCAGACCGCCGAGGGCCGCGTACGCGCCCTGGGTACGCGCTTCAGTGTGCGCAGCGACGACGGCCAGAGCCGGGTCAGCGTGTTGCAGCACGCGGTGGAGATCCGTCCTGTGGATAACCCGCTGCTGATGCTGCGCCTGAACGCCGGGCAATCGGTCAGCTTCGATCAGCGGCAGATCGGTAGCGCCCATAGCGCTGCACCCGGCACCGGTGCCTGGACCCAAGGGATGTTGACGGTGATCGAATGGCGCCTGGCTGATTTTGTCAGCGAGCTGCGCCGCTATCGCCCGGGCATGCTGCGCTGCGCCGAAGGCATTGCCGATTTGCGTCTGTCCGGCGCCTTTCGCATCGACGATACCGACACCATTCTGGAAAACCTCAGCGCCTCGTTACCGGTCAAGGTGCGCTACCTGACCCGCTATTGGGTCAGCATCGAAGCGGTCTGAATAATTTCAATAAAAGGGTTGCCGATTTTCATTCTCATTCGGCTACGCAGTTAAAGCAGCAAATTCAGCTGCACCTCTGCCCAGCCAATCGAAGGAAAACCTGCATGACCCGCATTTGCCCCCGGGCACCCCGCCCTCTGGTTCGCGCCGTTCACCTGGCGTTGTTCGGCCTGACCCTGGCGCCACTGCCGATGCTGGCATTGCTGCCGGCGCAGGCCATGGCACAGAGCGCCAGCAAAAATTTCCAGATCGCTCCGGGGGCACTGGGCACCAACCTCAGCCTGTTCGCTACTCGCGCCAACATCACCCTGTCGTTCGATGCCCGTGAAACCCAAGGTAAGCAATCGGCTGGGCTGCAGGGCGACTATTCGGTAGAGGAAGGTCTGGCGCGCCTGCTGCAGGGCAGCGGCCTGCAGGCCCAGCGTCAGAGCAATGGCGGCTATGTACTGATCCCGGCCGGCAACGGTGACGCCCTGGAGCTGGGGGCGACCAGCATCAACGGCCAGCTCCTCGGCGAAACCACGGAAAACACCGGCTCCTACACCACCGCCGCCTCCCGGACCGCAACCAAGCTACCGTTGTCGATTCGCGAAACGCCGCAATCGATCACCGTTGTCACTCGCCAGTTGATGGATGACCAGGGCGCCCAGAGCATCTCCGATGTGTTGCGCAATACCCCCGGTGTATCGGCGCAGACCTACGACAGCGACCGTACCGAATTCACCAGTCGCGGCCTGGTCATCACCAACTACCAGTACGATGGTGTGAACACCATTTATGACGGTGTTTATGACGAGGGCACTGCCCATGTCGACATGGCCATCTACGACCGAGTCGAAGTACTCAAGGGTGCGACCGGCCTGATGACCGGCTCCGGCGATCCGTCCGCGACGGTGAACCTGATCCGCAAGAAACCCACCGCACAGTTCCAGGCCTCGCTCACCGGCAGTGCCGGCAGTTGGGACAACTATCGCGGCGAAGGCGATGTTTCCGGACCGCTTAACAGCAGCGGCACCCTGCGCGGCCGTTTTGTCGGCGCACAACAGGACAAGAAGGGTTATCAGGATCACTACCAGCAGAAGAAAGAGGTGTACTACGGCATTCTCGAAGCCGACATCACTCCCGATACCCTGCTGACAGTCGGCATCGACCAGCAGAACACCACCCCGCGCGGTACCTCCTGGACCGGCAACCCGGTGTATTTTACCGACGGCGGCCGTACGGATTTCTCCCGTTCGTTCAACCCGGGCGCCGACTGGAGCCGTCGCGACTTCCAGAACCGCACCTACTTCGCCTCCCTGGAACAGGCACTGGCCAACGACTGGTCACTCAAGTTCAGCGTCAACCAGTTGCAAAGCGATCACGACACCCGCCTGGCTTCGGCCAGTGGCGGCTCGCCGGACCGCGACGGCAACGGCATGTTCTTCTTCTGGGGGCGCTGGGAAGGTCATCGGGTACAGAACTCTGCTGACCTGAACCTCTCCGGACCTTTCACCCTGTTCGGTCGCCAGCATGATCTGGTCGTCGGTTATAACACTGCCCACTCACGCCAGACCGGCAGCACCTGGGACACCAGTGAATTCGCTATGGTGCCGGGCAGCATTTTCGACTGGGACGGTCACATCGGCGTGCCGGACTTCCCGAAAAACGGCAAGTATGAGCAGAAGAAAAGCCAGAACGGCGCCTACATCGCCACCCGCCTGCGCCCCACCGATGAGCTGTCGGTGATCCTCGGTACCCGTGTCAGCACCTTCAAGTACCACGATAACTATGATTACGACGGTCTGAACCCGACTGTCTTCGCCGACAACTCCGCGAGCTACAAACAGCATGGCGTGGTCACGCCCTATGCCGGCGTGGTGTATGACCTGAACGACACCTATTCGGTGTACACCAGCTACACCTCGATCTATCAGCCGCAGAGCAACAAGGACGCCAACGGCGCCACTCTCGACCCGGTCGAAGGCGACAGCTATGAAGCCGGTCTGAAGGCGGCTTACTTCGACGGCCGACTCAATGCCAGCCTGGCCTTCTTCCGTATCGAGCAGGACAACGTCGCCGAGTCGATCGGCTCCAACCCGCTCACCAACGAAGGCATCTACAAAGCCACTAGCGGCGCAACCACCAAGGGCCTGGAACTGGAAGTTGCTGGTGAGCTGATGGAAGGCTGGAACCTCTCGGCCGGCTACACCTATGCCCGCTCCCGCGATGCCGACGAACAACACATCTACGGCTTCCCGATGAGCACCAGCAAACCTGAGCATTTAGTGCGTGTGTTCACCACCTACCGTCTACCAGGCATGCTGGACAAGGTAACTGTCGGTGGTGGAGTGAACTGGCAGAGCGCGTTCTACGGCAAGATCTACAGCGGTGCGGTGAACGACTACACCTACATCAAGCAAGGCGGCTATACCCTGGTCGACCTGATGAGCCGCTACCAGTATGACGAGCACCTGAGCTTCACGGTCAACGCCAACAACGTGTTCGACAAACGTTACCTGAGCGGGCTGGGCAACTTCGACACCACCTACTATGGTGAGCCGCGCAATGTGATGCTGACCACGCGCTGGGACTTCTGAGTGTTCATCGCGGGGCAAGCCCGCTCCCACCGAATGTCACCGGTGGGAGCGGGCTTGCCCCGCGATAGGCTTCAACCTCGAAGCAACGCCTGCAACGCCCGGCAATCCGCCGCATGCCAGTCAACCAATTCCGGCCATGGATTGTCGGGCAGGTTGACCAGGACGGTCCGGGCCCCCGCCGCACGACCGCAATCGAGGTCAAAACGGTAATCACCGACCATGACCATCTCGGCCGGCGCCACATCCCACGCCTCAGCCAGCTTCAACAAGCCACCGGGGTGCGGCTTGGGTGGCGCTTCATCACGTCCGAGCACGTACGGCTCGGCAAAGCAGTCGGCCAGGCTGATGGCTTGCAGCGTGACATGCGCCAGCTCCCGCGCGTTGCGGGTGAGGATCCCCAGCTTACAGCCGCGTCCGGCCAGCTCACGTACCAGTTCCACGGCACCGACCGCAGCCTGCGAACCGATCGCCAGATCACGTTCATGCTCCAACAACCAGGCATGCTTGGCCGCCGCTTCGGCAGCAGGCAACGCCGCCAGATGGGTAAGGATGTCGTCCGCCGGCGGAATTTCCAGGGCCTCGCGAATGGCCGCGAAGTCATGTACTGCGACGGTCAGGGTGCCGTCCATGTCGAACACCCAGTGACGAATATCCTTGAGGCTCATGCCCAGTCCTTGCGCTGACGGATCAGGCCTTCCTGGCAGGACGAAGCCACCAGTTGCCCCGCCTGGTTGAAGATGTTGCCACGGGAAAAGCCGCGGGCATTACCCGCCCAGGAACTGTCCATGGCATACAGCAGCCATTCGTCAGCGCGCAGATTGCCGTGGAACCACAGCGCATGATCGAGGCTGGCGACCTGCATGTCCTTCTGCCACACCGATTTGCCATGCGGCAGCAACGAGGTGGTCAACAGGCCGAAGTCCGAAGCATAGGCGAGCATGTACTTATGCAGTGCAGGCACGTCCGGCAGGTTACCGTCAGCACGAAACCAGATGTACTTCACCGGCTCGCCCGGCTTGGGATTGAACGGGTCTTCTGCGGTGACCGGGCGCATTTCGATCGGCTTGGCGCACAGCATCTTGTCGCGGATCGCCTCTGGTAGACGGTCGGCCATGCGTTGGGCCAGCTCCACTTCCGAAGGCAGGTTTTCCGGACCTACCACCGCAGGCATCTGCGTCTGGTGGGCGAAACCCTCTTCGTCATACTGGAACGACGCGCTGCAGGTAAAGATCGGCTGGCCCTTCTGGATCGCCGTCACCCGCCGGGTACTGAAACTGCCGCCATCGCGTACCCGGTCAACCGAGTAAACCACCGGCATCGTCGCATCACCCGGACGCAGGAAATAACCGTGCAATGAATGCACATGGCGTGCTTCTTCGACCGTCTGGCTGGCGGCCGACAACGACTGCCCCAGTACCTGGCCACCGTACAGCTGGCGAAAACCCAGATCCTGACTGCGTCCGCGGAACAGGTTTTCCTCAATGGCTTCCAGACTCAGCAAGTCGACCAGATCGTCCAACACGTGGCTCATTCAAGATTCTCCAAAGCAATGCGCAACTGCGACAAATGATACAGGGTTTGTCATAGCTCACCTGTATGTTGTGCAATTCAGCCACGCAGGGTCTGTTGCCACTGGGCCCGGTTGATGCGGTACAGCACATGGGCCCGCAAGGGGTGGTCCTCGGGCAGTTTCGGGTGCAGGAAACTGCCGGTCAGGTCCTGTTGCATGCCAATGGCCTGCATGACCTTCTGCGACGGTAAATTGCTTTCAGAAGTGAACGACACCACCTGCTCCAGGCCCAATTGGGCAAAGGCGCAACGCAGACTGGTCCAGGCCGCCTCGCTGGCGAAACCCAGGCCCCAATGACGACGAGCCAGGCGCCAGCCGATCTCCACGGCTGGCGCAAAATCGGCGTCGAAGCTGACATTGAGCAAACCGGTCATGCCGATGAAGGCACCGGAATCCTTGCGTTCCAACGCCCACAAACCAAAACCGTACTCATTGAAATGGCCACGGATACGGCCGATCAGTGCGGCGCTTTCAAGGCGCGTCAGCGGGGCGGGAAAATAGCGCATGACCTGAGGGTCGGCGCACAGGGCGGCGAACTCGTTGAGGTCGTCATCCTGCCATTGGCGCAGCACCAGTCGTGCGCTTTCCAACTCGAGTATGGGGGGCATCGCCTGCTCCTGAACACATCACCTGCAGTTTACAGCGTAGGCAGACGCAGGAAAGCTGGCGAATCGGCTGACACAGCAGGTGTCGTAGAAGACTTTTTTCACATCCACTTCACCTGCTCTGCACAGGTCGTCACCTACAGTGCTGCCACGCTTGTGGTACCTGCCCCCTCCCGGCTGCCACTCAATCCGATTCCGTTATGGAGTAGCAGCATGTTGCCAAACCCGGCGCAGAACACGGCCCTGTCAGCGCTCAAGCGACGACGTTTTCCTTCGGTCAAAACCGCACTCATCGGCGTGTGCATCCTCCTGGCATTGGCCACCCTCACTACGTGGGCAGCAACGAGAACCCGAATTGTGGACTTGGGCAGTGACAATCAAATGCACAGCAGCGGTGTTTACAGTGAATGGTCCAAGGGCGCGGTGATCGTACTGATCCGTCATGCAGAGCGCTGTGATCGCTCAAGCAACGCTTGTCTTGGCGACCCGACCGGGATCACTGTGGCCGGCAGTCAGGCCGCCACGGACGTTGGCCATGGTTTGCAGCACTTGGGCCTGGATAGCGCCGAGGTGCTCAGCAGTCCGCAGGTCAGGACCCGCCAGACCGCGCACTTCATCTTCGGTAAAGCCATCAGCAGCGAAGAATGGGTGCAACAGTGTGACCAGGACTTCGCCAAGACCGCCCTGGCGCACAAGGCGCCGAAGCACAACCTGGTGCTGGTGACCCACAGCGGCTGCATCGACCATATGGAGCGTCAGTTGAAGGTGCCCGGCGGTCAGCGCTCCAGCGACTATGCCAGTGCATTGTTCGTCTCGGTCGCCGCCACCGGCAAAGCGAGAATCCTCGGCCAGATGAACGCCAGCGAATGGCAAAAAATTCTTAACAGTACACGGACCTGAGCATGCGGGCCGGCTCAACGCCATGCCAGCATCACTACGCCCAGAGTGACCAGGCTGATACCCGCCCACTGACGTAGATCGAGCTTCTCGCCGAGCAGGGTCACCCCCAGCACGGCGACCAGCACCACGCTGAGTTTATCCACAGGGGCAACCTGAGACGCCTGGCCCAATTGCAGTGCGCGGAAGTAGCAGATCCAGGAAGCCCCGGTGGCCAGCCCGGACAGCACCAGAAACAGGTAGCTGCGCGGCGAAATCGAAGCCAGTGACTGGTACTGCCCGGTGGCGTAGAGAATCAGCGCCAGGCTGATCAGTACCACCACGGTACGCAGCAAGGTGGCGAAGTCGGAATTGATACCGCTGATGCCGACTTTGGCAAAGATCGCAGTCAGCGCTGCGAAGATAGCCGAGAGAACAGCCCAGAACGTCCAGGAAGCCAGCATGCATGCGCCTTTTTAATGAGTCGTGCCTCCTACAAAGTAGCGCAACGGCAAGCGCAACTGGCAAGATCGAGCCCTGACTTGCTCAAGAATCTGCCATGCCCCTGCCGCTGATCTACCACGACGACTACAGCCCGGCGTTTCCCGCCGAGCACCGCTTTCCGATGGACAAGTTCCGCCTGCTGCGCGATCACCTGGTCGACAGTGGACTGACCACCGACCAGGACTTGCTGCGCCCGCAGATCTGCCCCAACGATATCCTCGCCCTGGCCCATGACCGCGATTACATCGAACGCTACATGAATGGCGAGTTGTCACGCGAAGACCAGCGCCGCCTCGGCCTGCCCTGGAGCGAAGCCCTGGCCCGACGCACGGTAAGAGCGGTCGGCGGCTCGCTGCTGGCCGCCGAACAGGCCCTGGAGCATGGCATCGCCTGTCACCTGGCCGGCGGCACTCACCACGCCCACTACGACCATCCCGCCGGCTTTTGCATCTTCAACGACCTGGCGGTGATCAGCCACTACCTGCTGGAAGCCGGACGGGTGCACAAGGTGCTGATCTTCGACTGCGACGTGCACCAGGGCGATGGCACCGCGCGGATTCTCCACAACACCCCCGACGCCATCACCGTGTCCTTGCACTGCGAGCAGAACTTCCCGGCACGCAAGGCCCAGAGCGACTGGGATATCCCCTTGCCCCGCGGCATGGGCGATCAGGCCTATCTGAAAGTGGTAGAGGACGCCCTCAACTACCTGTTGCCGATGTACCGCCCGGACCTGGTGCTGTATGACGCTGGCGTCGATGTGCACAAGGACGACGCCCTGGGGTATCTGCAACTGACCGATGAAGGCGTCGCAGCCCGTGATGAGCATGTCCTGCGCCAGTGCCTGGGGCGCGATATCCCGGTGGTCGGGGTGATCGGTGGCGGCTACAGCAAGGACCGCCAGGCCCTGGCACGCCGCCATGGCATCCTTCATCACAGCGCCAAGCGGGTACTGGGTTACTCACAATGACTGTGGAACCGCCTGTGGATAACCTGCGCGAAAGCCACTGCAGCCCTTTGCCCGTATGGGTTTGAAGCGGCTGTACATTTTTTGCTCAGTGTTTCCGCCTGCCGCGCTGAGGTAGAATGCCGGCTCTTTTTCCCAGCTTGCAGCCGACCATGACCGACACCCCCGCCACCCACCGCCCACACGTTGTCATTATCGGAGGCGGGCCGGCCGGGTTGATGGCCGCCGAAGTGCTCGGCCAGGCCGGGGTCGCGGTGGATCTGTACGACGCCATGCCTTCGGTAGGACGCAAATTCCTCCTGGCCGGGGTCGGTGGCATGAACATCACCCATTCCGAACCCTACCCGGCGTTCATTTCCCGTTATGCCGAGCGCAGCGCTGAAATCGCCGGATTGCTCGAAGGCTTCGACGCCGACGCCCTGCGCCAGTGGATTCACGATCTGGGCATCGAAACCTTTGTCGGCAGCTCTGGCCGGGTCTTTCCCCGTGAGATGAAAGCCGCCCCGCTGCTGCGCGCCTGGCTCAAGCGCCTGCGCGATACCGGGGTAGTTATCCACACCCGTCACCGCTGGCTTGGCTGGAATGCCGATGGCAGCTTGCGTGTGGCTTATCCACAGGGCGAACTGACGCTCAAGCCTGCTGCCACCCTTCTGGCCTTAGGTGGCGGCAGCTGGGCACGCCTGGGTTCTGATGCAGCCTGGTTGCCCTGGCTTGTGGATAAAGGCGTACAGGTCGCGCCGTTACAGGCCGCCAACAGCGGATTCGAGGTGCATGCCTGGAGCGATCTGCTCAAGGACAAGTTCGCTGGCGCACCGCTGAAAAACATCGCCCTGAGCCTTGCAGGTCAGGCGCCGCGCCTGGGTGAGTGCATTGTCACTGCGCAAGGGCTGGAGGGCAGCCTGGTGTATGCCTGGTCGGCGCAGATCCGTGAAGCGATCAACCGTGCAGGCAGCGCCACGGTGTTGCTCGACCTGTTGCCCAATCGCACTGTGGATAACATTCAGAAGGCTTTGGCCAAGCCACGCGGCTCACGTTCGATGGCCAAGCACCTGCACAGCCAGTTGGGCCTGGACGGGGTCAAGGCGGCGTTGCTGCGCGAGCTGACCGATGCGCAGAGCTTTGCCGACTCGGCGTTACTGGCCCAGGCAATCAAGGCCCTGCCGATTGTGCTGGTGCGCCCTCGCCCGCTGGATGAAGCGATCAGCAGCGCCGGTGGGGTTATGTTTGAGGCGATGGATCAGCGTTTGATGCTCAAGGCGCTGCCGGGGGTGTTTTGTGCCGGCGAGATGCTCGACTGGGAGGCGCCGACCGGGGGGTATCTGTTGACGGCGTGTTTTGCCAGTGGGCGCAAAGCGGGGCTTGGGGTTCTCGACTGGCTGAAAAACTGATCGCGGGACAAGCCCGCTCCTACCAGCCTGGTGGGAGCGGGCTTGCCCCGCGATAGCTAACTCAAGGCTTACGCTTGCGCGGCCCGGTATTGAAGGTTGGCACCTTGCGCACCGGTTTGGCCGCAGGCGCTGCTGCCGGCGTATCGCCACTGTCCATCCAGCGACCCAATGTACGCTTGCCGCTACTTTCCTTGGGCTTCTTCGGTTTCTTCGGCTTCTTCAGCACCTGCCCGCTGGCATCGGTCATCGGCACCTTGTGATCAGGAATGAAATCCGGTTCTTCATGGCGCGGCAAGGTCTTGCGGGTCAGGGTTTCAATAGCCGATAGCAGCTGCACTTCATCGGCGCACACCAGCGAGATCGCCTCGCCGCTGTTGCCTTTACGACCGGTGCGGCCAATACGGTGGATATAGTCTTCAGCCACGATCGGCAGGTCGAAGTTGACCACCAGCGGCAGGTCGTCAATGTCCAGGCCGCGTGCCGCCACATCGGTGGCTACGAGGATCTGGATCTCTCGCGCCTTGAAACTGTCCAGGGCACGCTGGCGGGTCGCCTGGGGTTTGTCGCCATGGATGCCATCGGCGTTCACGCCCTGACCGCGCAGACGCTCGACCAGTTGATCGACACCGTTGCGCGTCTTGGCGAACACCAGCACCTGCTTCCAGCGCTGCTTGCGCATCAGGTGGCTGAATAGCTCTGGCTTGCGCTTCTTGTCCACCGGGACGATCCACTGCTTGACCGTGCTGGCAGTGACGTTGCGCGGGCTGACTTCGATGCTCAACGGATCATTCAGGGTCTGCGCGGCCAGTTGGCGGATTTCGTCGGAAAAGGTCGCCGAGAACAGCAAGGTCTGCCGCCGTGCCGGCAAGGCGGCATACACCGCACGCAGCTCTTCGGCAAAGCCCAGGTCGAGCATGCGGTCAGCTTCGTCGAGTACCAACGCCTGAAGCTGATTGAATTTCACCGCGTTCTGACGGAACAGATCGAGCAGGCGCCCAGGTGTTGCCACCAGCAGGTCGATGCCCTTGCGCAGTTTCATCATCTGCGGGTTGATGCTGACGCCACCGTAGACCGCATAGGTGCTCAGCGGCAGGTGTTCGGCGTATTCACGGATGTTGCTGTGCACCTGTTCGGCCAGCTCGCGGGTCGGAACCAGCACCAGCGCGCGCACCGAGTTGCTGGCAACCTTGGCGCCTTCCAGGGTCAGGCGCTGCAACAGCGGCAGGGCGAAGCCTGCGGTCTTGCCGGTACCGGTCTGGGCTGCGGCCATCAGGTCGCGCCCGGCCAGCACGGCAGGGATGGCCTGGGCCTGGACTGGCGTCGGGGTGTTGTAGTCCAGGCGCTCAAGCGCGCGCAGCAAGGGTTCAATCAGGCCGAGTTTGGCGAATGTCATGGCAGTACCGTCAGGGGAATTCAGCAATGGCGGCAGTTTACCTTGTTCCGCCAGCACCTTCCTGACAAACCGCTGTTACTTGCACAGCTCGCCTTCTACCTGCGCTTGTGGCTTGACCTGCTCGGCTGTCGGCTTGCGCCACTGCGGCAGACCGATCAACACCACCGCACCGATGATGACCGCCATCGCCACGCACTCCTCGAAACCGATCTGCTCGCCGGCAAACAGGATGCCGAGCAGCACCGCTACCGCCGGGTTGACGTAGGCGTAGCTGGTGGCCGCCGCCGGACGCACATGCTTGAGCAGGTACATGTAGGCGCTGAAGGCCAGAATCGAGCCGAAGAACACCAGATAAGCCAGCGCGCCCCAACCAGCGGCGGTGGGCATCTGGGTCATGCGCTCGCCACTCAGGGCGCTGCCCAGCAGCAAGGCGGCACCACCCACGAGCATCTCGGCGGCGCTGGCCATCGGCCCCTGAGGCAATGGCAGGCTTTTGCTCCAGACCGAGCCGAACGCCCACGATGCGGCGGCAAACAGGATCAACGCGGCGCCCATAGGGCTGGCCTGCAGGTTGGACCCCAGGTTAAGCATGGCAATCCCGACCAGGCCGAGGACGATCCCGGCCCATTCCAGGCGGGTGTTGCGATGCCCCCAGAACAAGCCGAATACCAGAGTGAACAACGGCACCGTGGCGACCGCCAACGCCGCCACCCCGGAGGCTACGCCAGCGTGTTCGGCCAGCGTCACGCCCCCGTTGCCACAGCTGAGCAACAGCACGCCAATCGCACCTGCTGCACGCCATTGTGGCCAGGTCGGCGCCGGCACACCGCGCCAGCGCAGGAAGCCGTACAACAGCGTACCGGCAATCACAAAGCGCACGCCCGCCATCAGCAGCGGCGGCCAGGATTCGACACCGATACGAATGACCAGGTAAGTCGAGCCCCAGACCAGGTACAAGGCGAGGAAGGCGCCGATCAAAACCAATGGAAAGCGACGAGAGGCAGACATGGGGGGCTCGAATTCTGATTGTCGGGGGATTAGTTTAGAAAGGCACGCGTGCAAACATAAGTTACAAAACCTGTTTAAACAAACCGTACACTTTCGAAAGCACGGTTATTCAGGCAATCAACCTTTGATTCGAAACACGCCCCGAGAAGACCATGGACAAGTACGATCGAATGCTCCTCAGCGCCTTGCTGGAAAACGGCCGCGCCTCGTTTGCAGAGCTAGCCCGCAAGGTTAACTTGTCTGCCCCGGCGGTCGCTGAACGGGTCGCCAAGCTTGAAGCCAGCGGCGTGATCACCGGCTATCAGGCCAAGGTCGATCTGGAGAAGATCGGTTTGCCGATCCAGTGCATGATTGAACTGCGCCTGGCCAGCCACGGTAATCAGCAGACCTATGAAGAGCTCTCGCAGATTCCGCAATTGACCGAGTGTCACCGGGTTACCGGCGACCCTTGCGTGATCATGCAGGCTGCCGTGGCCTCGATGCCTGAGCTGGAGGCGTTGATCAATCGCGTCGCCCAGTTCGGCTTCAGCAAGACCTCGATCATCCTCTCCAGCGCGGTGGAGCGCCGCTTGCCGCTAGGCCACCTCGAGCACAACGGCAAGAAACCCTAGCGGTAGGTCTTCAGCGCCTCGGCGATCTTCGCCGCCGGGACTTTCTGCAAGCTGCAGAACAACTGGTGGGACACCGCACTGACGCCTTGCTCACGCAACTGCCCGGCCAGATGCTGGGCCAGGTTGGCGGCCATTTCCGCATCGGCCATGGCCCGGTGAGCGGTGCCGGTGTCGGGCAGGCCGGCCCAACGGGTCAAGGTGCCGAGCTTGTGGTTCGGTGCCGCCGGCATCAGGCGCCGGGCCAACAGCATCGAACAGGCGAAGCGCTGGCTGCGGCTGCGACCGATCTGCGCCAGTTCGTAATCCCAGAACTTCTGGTCGAACGAGGCGTTGTGCGCCAGCATCGGTGTGTCGCCAACAAACTCGGCGACTTCGTTCATCACCCGGGCAACAGGCGGCGCGCTACGCAGCATGGCCGTGGTGATGCCGGTCAGCGAGGCAACGAAGGCCGGTACCGGCAAACCTGCATTCATCAGGCTCTGGTAGCGGTCGACAATGCGCCCCCGTTCGAGCATGACCACCGCCACCTCAGTAGCGCGGCAATTGGCACCGGGCGAAATACCGGTGGTTTCAAAGTCGATGACAGCAATACGTTCCAAAACAAAACCTCAGTAAAACCTAGTGCCTGAGCAACAGGCTGCCCTCGATGGGCACATAGCGGCTGGCAGCGCGAATCAGCGAGTTGGCGGTAAGGCCCGGGACACCATAGGCGACGGCTTCAATACCATGGCGACTGATGACGCGTTCAAGCAGCAGATCGAAATCACCGTCACCGGACGCCAGCACCACTTCATCGACCCGCGCGGCGGCATCGATCACGTCCAGGGTGATACCCACATCCCAATCGCCCTTGGCCGAGCCATCGCTGCGCTGAATGTAGGGTTTGAGTTTGACGGTGAAACCGAGGTTGCGCAGGATCTGCTGAAACTGCTGCTGTTTGCTGTCGCCGCGGTCGATGGCATAGGCGACTGCCTCGACGATCTGCCCATGCTGGCTGATATCGGCCCACAGCGCCGCGTAATTGAAATGACAGCCATAGGCCTGGCGCACGGTGTAGTAGAGGTTCTGCACATCGGCGAATACCGCGATCTTCTTCACCGTTCTTCCTCATGGCGCCGTGGCGCGGTTGCCGGCCGCCGCACACCGGGGCCGTTTCGGCGCCCAGTATGCCAGCCTGGAGGCGGTGCGGGTATGCGCGCTCAGACGAAGCTGTCGTCGCCGCCGAAGAATCCGCCGTCGTCACTGCTGTAATCGCTGTCCATGAAGCTGCCCTGATCGTTGGCGTAGTCGCTGTTGTCGGCGGTCAGGCGCTGCTCGTCATTGCTTCCCCAGCTGTCGCTGGCGGGTGCGGGCTCTTCCTTGATCACCTCGACCACTTCTTCGGGTTGTGAATGCTGGTTGAACAGGCTGCTGATGCCCTGCGCCAGCATGACCCCGCCCGCCACACCGGCAGCGGTCTGCAAGGCGCCGCCGAGAAAGCTGCTAGCGCCACCACGGGCAGGCGCCTGAGCGGGCGCTGCGTTGAAACCTTGCTGCGCGCCAGCGCCGGGCTGATTGAACGAACGCGACGGTTCACGCCAGCCGCCACCGCCCGGAGTACTGGCCGGTGCTTGTGACTGCGGCTGAGAATCACGGGTGCCGCTACCGAAGATGCTCGAAAGAAAGCCCCCACTGTTGCTCGGCGTAGTGGCTGCCACTTGTACCTTGGCCTGTTTCAGCTCGGCCTGCAGCTGCTTGTTCTGCTCGTCCAGGCGTTTGAGCGCCGTTTCCTGAACCAGGATCGCCTGTGCCATGTAGTAGGGCGCTGCCGGTTGCTGCTGCAGGTGCTCGGCAATGCGCGCCTGAGCCTGGGCATCACGGGGGACGGCCGGGTCTTCGGCTTGCCTGAGTCGGCCGAACAGGCCATCGATCAGGGTTTGTTCTTCACTGTTCATGGGCAACCTCACACAAGAGCCGGGGGAATTCAGGTTCACTGAAAATGGGGTGCCAAGGCCGTGGATTCAACACAAGGCGCGATGAAACTTTCTTCAGGTTGGGGGCTGGCTGGGCTAAAGTTACGCCCTGCTTTTTTCAACTACGATATCGACCGATGAATCCGCTCAGCGTTCTGCGTGACTCCCTGTACTTCTTCCGCCGCCACCTGCTGAGCATCGCCCAGCTCTGTTTGCCGCTGGTGGTGCTCGAAGCACTCTGCACCCAATTGCTCTACCAACAGCTGGGCAAGGACGCGTCACAGGCCTATGGCATGCTTGCCAGCCTGTTGTTCTACCCACTGTACAGTGCCGCGCTGATTCTCTACCTCGACACCCGCAGCAACGGCTATACCCCGCTCAAGCGCAACCTGCTGGCCATGGCCCTGCGCCTGTGGCCATCGTTCGCCTTGATGGTGATGCTCAGCTCGCTGCTGATCATGGCCGGCGCCGCACTGTTCATCCTTCCGGGGATCTGGGTGATGATCAACCTGGTGTTTGCCGAGTACCTGCTGGTACTGCGCGGCCTGCCGCCGCTGGCTGCCATGCGCGAAAGCTTCCAGATGACCACCGGCAACTTCTGGCGAATCCTCACCTGCATCCTCGGTGTAATGGCCCCTTTGTGGTTAATCGATGGCCTGAGCCAGATGCTGATCCCCGAGCCTTCGCCCCTGGCGCAACTGGCCCTCGACAGCGCCAATGGCTTCTTGCAGCTGTTCAGTACGGTGGTGATGTTCCGTCTGTACATGCTGGTCAGTGAAGCGGTCGTGGAACCGCCAGCACCCTGAGCGGTTTCAGGGCCGGATGGCTACTTGCGCGGCTTGGCCCGCGCCGTAGCCTCGGCGATCAACGGGTCGTCCGGCCAGTAGTGTTTCGGGTAGCGGCCCTTGAGGTCCTTCTTCACCTCGGCATAGGTACTGCGCCAGAAGTTGGCCAGATCCTGGGTGACCTGCACTGGGCGTCGCGCAGGCGACAGCAGGTGCAGCAGGACTTGCTGACGCCCCTGGGCGATACGCGGGGTTTCGGCCAGCCCGAACAGCTCCTGCAGGCGCACAGCGAGGATCGGCGGCGTTTCGCTGTAATCCAGGCGGATATTCGACCCCGAAGGCACGCTCAGGTGCATCGGCGCCCATTCATCCAGACGCTGCGGCAGCGGCCAGGGCAGCAGATTGCGCAGCATCGACGACAGGTCGAGCTGGGCAAAATGGCTCAGGCGGGTAACCTTACCCAAGTAGGGTTGCAGCCACTCCGGCAGACTTGCCAGCAGGGCCTCGTCGCTTAGATCAGGCCATTCGCTTGCACCGTTGGCTGCCAGATCAAGCTGGCGCAACAGGGCAACCCGCGCTTGCCACTGACGCAGCTCGGGCGTCCATGACAGCATTTCCAGGCCCTTGCGTCGTACCAACTCAAGCAGCGCCCGCGCACGGGCATCTGCATCCAGACCGGTCAACGGCTCGCGGCTGAGCACCAGCTCGCCGACCTTGCGCTGGCGCTCGGCGCGCAATACGTTTTCACGCTCGTCCCAGTCGAGGATGTCGACACTGCGCACCTGCTCGACCAGTACCCCGTCAAACAAGGCAGGATCGAACTCAGCAGCCAGATAGATGCGCTCTTCGCGCTGACCCTGGCGACTGCCAAGGTCGGCGATCACCAGCCACGGACACTTCATCAGCGCATCGGGCTCGCCAAACAGCGCCGCGCGACCATTGGCCAGACGGTACTCGGCGCCACCGGCGCGGCGCTGCTGAGCAACTCGGTCCGGATAAGCCAGCGCCAACAATGCACCCAGCCAGCGGGAGTGCTCGGGGTCGGCAACCGCAGAGCGCGCTTTGCCACGCAGATAGCCACGATACTGCCGGGCCAGTTGCCGGGCACGTTGCACTCCACCCTGCCCGCCTTTGTTCGCGCGGGCTTCACCGCTGAGCAAGGCCAGGCGGCTGTGCAGATCGGCGCCAGCGCCGCGCAGAATATCGCGCTCGCCCAGCAGCGCAGCGACGTCACAGGCCATGGCCGCCAGCCCCAGGTCCTGACCACGCAACAACAGATGGGCGATGCGCGGGTGTGCGGGTAACTCGGCCATGGCCTGGCCGTGCTCATTCAGGCTGTCCCGACTGTCAGCCTTGAATGCCCCCAGGCGCTGCAACAGATCCAGGGCCTGTGCATAAGCAGCTGCAGGAGGTTGATCAAGCCAGCGCAATTGATCCGGGGTGACACCCCAGCGCGCCAGCTGCAAGGCCAGCCCGGCGAGGTCGGCCTGAAGAATTTCGGCGCTGCCGTAAGCGGCCAGCTGCTCATGCTGGGCCTCGGACCACAGTCGATAACACACCCCCGGCTCAAGGCGACCGGCACGACCGGCACGCTGGGTGGCACTGGCCCGCGAGATACGCTGGGTGTCGAGGCGGGTCATGCCGCTGCCCGGGTCGAAGCGCGGCACACGCGCCAGGCCGGCATCGATCACCACGCGCACACCATCAATGGTCAGGCTGGTCTCGGCAATGTTGGTCGCCAGCACCACCTTGCGTTTACCGGGCGGCGCAGCATCAATGGCCGCGCGCTGAGCATTGAGCTCCAGTTCGCCGTGCAATGGGCACAAGAGAATGTCCTGACGCTCACCCAGCGCCTCCTGCAACGACTGGTGCACCCGGCGGATTTCGGCCTGACCGGGCAGAAACACCAGCAGGCTGCCTGACTCGTCGGCAATAGCCTGCAATACGCAATCGACCACCCGTGGCTCGATGTACTCGCCCGGCTGGAACGGCCTGCCCCAGCGTATATCGACCGGGTACATACGCCCTTCACTGCTGACCACCGGTGCCTCATCGAGCAAGCTCGACAGGCGCTCGCCTTCAAGGGTTGCCGACATCAGCAGAATCTTCAACGGCGGCTTATCACGCAGTAGCTCACGGCCATTGAGGCTCAGGGCCAGGGCCAGGTCAGCGTCGAGGCTACGTTCGTGGAATTCGTCGAAAATCAGCAACCCGACGCCTTCCAGCGCCGGATCGGCCTGCAGACGGCGGGTGAGGATGCCTTCGGTGACCACTTCAATCCGGGTTTCGGGACCGACTTTGCTGTCCAGCCGAATCCGGTAGCCGACCGTTTGCCCGACCTGCTCGCCCAACTCGCTGGCCAGTCGCTCGGCCGCCGCGCGGGCGGCAAGCCGGCGCGGCTCAAGCATGAGAATGCTCTGCCCTGCCAGCCACGGCTCGTTGAGTAGCGCCAATGGCACACGGGTGGTCTTGCCCGCGCCGGGTGGCGCTTCCAGTACCGCTTCATGGCGCAGGCTCAAGCCTTCACGCAAGGCTGGCAGTACGGCATCGATCGGTAACGAAATCATGGTGGCCCTCAAACAATTCGCCCAGTATAACGGCGAACCGAGCCTGCTCTATCATGGTCTTAGCTGTAGATACCGGCTCTTTGCCTGTATCTTTGTGGCCCTCACTCCGGAGATTTCCATGCGTATTCCCTCCCGCGTCATCGGCGGCGTCCTGATAGCATCCTTGCTGACCCAACTGACGGCCTGCGGCACCATCTTCTACCCAGACCGGCGCGGCCAGATCGAAGGCAAGATCGACCCTGTGGTGGCGGCAATGGATGCCATTGGCATCCTGTTCTACGTGCTCCCCGGGTTGATCGCTTTTGGTGTCGACTTCGCCACCGGTGCCATCTATATGCCTGGAGGGCGAAACGCGCAGATCGCACCGGAAAAACTCAACCAGGCCATCAGCGCTGATGGCAAGGTCGATAACAGCAAGCTGCAGGCCATCCTCGAAAGCGAGCTGGGCCTGCGCTTGCCGCTCAACGACCCGCGCCTGATCCAGCACAAGGGCAGTGTCGAGCAACTGGCGATGTACGGCCTCAAGCCCGCCGCTTGAGCAACGCACAGGAAGCCCCGGCAGCATGACCTCTTCGGCTGAACATCAACGTCTGCTGCGCCTGGCCACCCGCGCTTCGCTGGCGGTGGCCAGCATCCTGATCCTGACCAAGGCGGTGGCCTGGTGGCTCAGCGGCTCGGTAAGCCTGTTGGCCGGGCTGACTGACTCGGCGCTCGACGGCGTGGCCTCATTGCTCAACCTGCTGGCGGTGCACTACGCCTTGCGCCCGGCCGATGACGATCACCGTTACGGCCACGGCAAGGCCGAAGCCATGGCTGGCATGGCCCAGGCGCTGTTCATCGCGGTGAGTGCCGTGCTGATCGGCGTACAGGCCGTGGAACGCCTGCAAAATCCCCAACCGCTGGGCGACACCGCCATCGGCATCGCGGTGATGCTGCTGTCACTGGCGCTGACGGTGGCCTTGTTGACGCTGCAAGCCCGGGTGATACGCATCACCGGCTCGACCGCGGTGCGTGCCGACTCGCTGCATTACCGTTCCGACCTGTTGCTCAACGGCAGCATCCTGGTTGCCCTGGTCCTGGCACGCCTGGGCTGGCCGCAAATGGACGCCTTCTTCGGTCTGGGCATTGCCCTGTACATACTCTGGAGCGCGCTGCAGATCGCCCGGGAAAGTACATCGATCCTGATGGACGAGGAACTGCCCGGCGATATCAGCGAACAGATGCTGGCCCTGGCCTGCAGCGTGCCTGGCGTGCACGGTGCGCATGATTTGCGCACGCGAGTTTCCGGTAGCCACTGGTTTGTCCAGGTGCACCTGGAGTTGCCGGGCAACATGCCGCTAACCGATGCCCATGCGCTGTGCGATCAAGCGGCAGCAGCCATTCACGGCAAGTACCCAAAAGCGGAAGTGTTGGTACATGCCGATCCAGTGGATTGAGCCGGCGTATCAGTTAACGCTGTAACCCCGCCCGCTCAAGCAAGCCCTCAGCGCTTGCCGGTAGCTGTCCGTCACTTGTATAGCCGGTGCATAAGTCGCTTTGGCCGGATCGAAGCCGCTTTGCTGCACCGCCCAACGGTGGCACTCGTAGCGATCCCGATCAGCCTGTTCCGGACTTTGCCCGGAAACCGGATTGGCAACGACGTCGTAGTCATTTTCCATTGGCTGAGGCTCTGTGCTGGCCACCGGCGGATTGACCACAATGTACTCGTTGCTGTCTTGCAGGTACTGGTAGTAGGTACCTGCGACAAGGAAATACAGCGAATCGGCGACCCACACTTCGCGGGCGTAATCCGGCAAGTAGCCGACCCGCATACCGTAGTGAGGCGCTACCACCACATAGCGGGGCCCTTGCGGACGGTACCAGTACCCACCGGAATAAAAGTAATCGCTACCACGGTAGGGCACACGCCAGTACTGGTCAGGAAACTGCTCGATCACCTGACCGGGTCGGTAACGCGGCCCGCTGCCCCAGCCGTTGCCATGACCATCAGGCCGCCCCGGCCAGTTATCCTCCTGCGGTCGCTGTTGCGGCCCACCCGCCTGATAGTAGCGGTTGCCATTGTTGTGCCGAGGAATGTCCTGGTAGTACCCGGTTCGCGGCGGCTGGGTCTGGCGCACCTCGTCCGGACGTGACTGCAGGGGCGACGTCCCTTGAGACTGCTCGGCGCCTTGTCCGCCATACCCGTCACCCGATCCACCCTGCCCCTCGGCCAATGCCTGCAGGTTGATAGTGATGCACAACAAACCTGCACCGGCCAGACACCAGCTACGTGACTTCATGTTGTTCCTCTCGGACCGTTGAGATGGGCCTGTGGATAAGACTGGAAAAACCACGACGGGTTTAACCAACAATTTATCAGGCTGTCCGGAACGAGGTATCGGCACCAGGATGAAAAATTGCAGACAATAAAAAAGGGAGACCCTGGGGTCTCCCTTTGAGAATTTTGTCCGTGCTCGACGCTTGTGACGTCGGCTCACCTCACGCTGTCTTGTGAACAGTGTGTAGCCCGGGGGCCGAGCACAACCCTGTTGGGTTGCTGGCCGCAGCTGCCCTGATAAGGCCAGCTGCACTGGACTGATGTCCGGGCAGTGATTCTGGGTATAAGCATAGGGCTAGAGCGGCAGCAGAGGATTGCGAAGATTGCTCATTCAAATAGCACTTGCGCAATTTTTACCTAAGGATTGATAATTCGACGCAATCGAAACAGAAAAGGCATCTTCCATGAGCAAGCTTGACCGCTACGACCTGAGCATTCTTGCCGAATTGCAGCGCGATGCGCGCATCTCCAACCAGGAACTGGCCGAGCGCATCGGCCTGTCGCCTTCGCCCTGCTCGCGCCGGGTCAAGCAACTGGAAGACGACGGCTACATCGCCCGTCAAGTGGCGCTGCTCGACCGCAAGAAGCTCGGCTTGAGCCTCACGGCCTACGTATTGATCGGCATGGATCGCCACACCCCGGAACGTTTCGAAGCTTTCGAAACTGCTATCCGCAACCTGCCTCAGGTGCTTGAGTGCAGCCTGGTTACTGGAATGGATGCCGACTATCAGCTCAAAGTGGTGGTCCCGGACATGGACCACTACCAGCAACTGCTGCTCGGCCACCTGACCCGTATCGAAGGGGTGACCAGCGTGCGCTCCAGCTTCGTGCTCAACCAGGTGCTGGCCAGCACTGAACTACCGTTGACGCACCTGCGTTAGTCAGACCGGCAAGCGGGGCGTATAATCGCGCGCCTCAACTTGCCGGAGAATATCGATGGATCCTGCGTTGTTCGAAGAGTGGATGATGACTGTCCTGGTCACCATCCTGATTGGTTTCATGGGCTTTATCGTCTGGGACCTGGCGAAGAAGTCCAAAGCCGGCAAGTTCGGCACCTTCATTCTGTTTTTCGTGCTGGGCCTGGGTATCCTCGCTTTCATCATCAAAAGCGTGGTGATCGGCTATATCGAAGGCGTCTAGGGATTGTACGAAAAGTCGCCGAGCGGTGATCAGGCAAGGCGAAAACAGGCGAGGAAGCGGAGTTTACTGATTGTAAATGAGCATTCCGAGCCTGTTTTCAACGCAGCATGATCGACGCGCAGGCACTTTTCGTACAACCCCTAACGCCTGGCCGGAACTTCCCGCCACTGCCCCTGATCCAGACCGTCCAAGGTCCAGTCGCCGATCCGCACGCGCACCAGGCGCAGGGTCGGCAGACCGACGGCGGCGGTCATGCGCCGCACCTGGCGGTTACGCCCTTCCTTGATCACCAGTTCCAGCCAGCTGGTCGGTATGCTTTTGCGAAAGCGTACCGGCGGGTTGCGCGGCCACAACTGCGGCTCTTCGAGTTGCCTGGCCTGGGCAGGCAAGGTAGGCCCGTCATTGAGCTCGACACCGTCGCGCAAACGCTGCAGTTGCTCTTCTGTCGGCTCACCCTCGACCTGCACCCAGTAGGTTTTCGCCAGCTTGTGCTTCGGATCGGCAATCCGCGCCTGCAGCTGGCCGTCATTGGTCAGCAGCAGCAAGCCTTCGCTGTCGCGGTCCAGGCGGCCGGCCGGATAGACGCCGGGAATATCGATGAAATCCTTGAGGGTCGCGCGCCCTTCGCCGTCGCTGAACTGGGTCAGTACGTCAAAGGGCTTGTTGAACAGGATCAACCGCGGCTCGGCCGGCGGCGCCTTGGCCTGGCGACGCGGGCCTGCGGGTTTGGCCGCGCCAGGGCGCGGCTTGGAACGTGGGGGTAACGGCATGGGGCCTCAGCGGAACGGCGGCTCGTCGAAACTGCGCAGTTTACGCGAGTGCAGCGAATGCAGCTCGGTGCGCAGCAGGTCGAGTGCGGCGATACCGATTTTCAGGTGCTGGCTGACTGCCCGGTTGTAGAAGGCGTTGGCCGCCCCCGGCAGTTTGATTTCGCTGTGCAGCGGCTTGTCCGAAACGCACAGCAACGTGCCATAAGGCACGCGCAAGCGGTAACCCTGGGCGGCGATGGTGCCGCTTTCCATGTCGACCGCCACTGCCCGAGACAGGTTGATCAGCGGACGCTCCTGAGCCCAGCGCAGCTCCCAGTTGCGGTCGTCGTAGGTCAACACGGTGCCGGTACGCAGACGCTTTTTCAGCTCGTCGCCACGCTCGCCGGTCACCTGCGCCGCCGCTTCCTGCAGCGCCATCTGCACCTCGGCCAGGGCCGGGATCGGAATATGCGGCGGTACCACCCGATCCAGAATGCCGTCCCGGCGCATGTAAGCGTGGGCCAGCACGTAATCGCCGATGGTCTGCGACTGCCGCAAGCCGCCGCAGTGACCGATCATCAGCCAGCAGTGCGGACGCAGCACCGCCAAATGGTCGGTGATGTTCTTGGCGTTGGAAGGGCCGACGCCGATGTTGACCAGGGTAATGCCGTCGCCATCGGCGGCGATCAGGTGATACGCCGGCATCTGGTAACGGTGCCAGACCACACTCGCCACCAGCGACTGGGCCTCACCGTTGTCCATGCTCTTTTCGATGATCACATTGCCCGGCAGGACCATGCGCACGAAACGTGGGTCATCGCGCAGCTGCTCCAGGCCATGACTGACGAACTGATCGACATAGCGGTGGTAGTTGGTCAGCAGGATCCACGGCTGCACATGGCGCCAGTCACTGCCGGTGTAATGCACCAGACGGCGCAAGGAAAAGTCCACCCGCGCCGCGTCGAACAGCGCCAGCGGCAAAGGATCGACGTTGGCCCAGTCGTACAGGCCATCGGCGATGCCATCGGTGGCGGCCGACAGGTCAGTGCTGGGGAAAACCCGTGCCAGCGCGGCGGCAGTGATACCGCTACCGGCCAGTTCGTCACCCTGCTCGACCACGTAGGGATAAGGGATATTCTGCTGACTGACACCGACTTCGACGGTGACGGTGAAGTCGCGCATCAGTGGCTTGAGCTGTTCCAGCAAATAGCCACGGAAGGCAGCGGGATGGGTCACCGTGACGCTGTAAGTGCCCGGCAGTTGAACCTTGGCGTAGGCGCGGGTGGTGGCCGGCACCTCACCATGATACTCGTAGGTCAGGCGCAGTTCCGGGTAGCGGAACAAGGCGCGCTCTTCGGCATTCGGCTCGGTGCGGTCCTTGAGATAGCGCTTGAGCGCCTGGCTCAGGGCCGCGGTGGACTTCTCGTGCAGGGCCGCCAAACGATCGACGGCCTGCTCGGCGGTTTCTACGACAACGAAGGCTTCATCAGTACGGCTCACAATGTACTTCCTGTCTGACATGCATGTAGCCATCTTGCCTACTTATTCAGGCAAAGGCACGCACGTTAGAGCGACCTGTTTGGCGTCGACCGTGCCACTATTTTGCCAACATCGATGCCCCGCGGCAGCACACCGTAGACCCGGCCACTGCCGCCCAGGCGGCTGCCGATAAAAGCATCGCTGACGGTGGCATTGCCCGCTTCAAGCAACAGCTTGGCCTGCAAGCCCAGGGCGATGTCTTCGGTGAGCTGACGGGCGCGGTACTGAATGTCGCCGGTGTCGGCAAACGCCACCTTGAGATTGCCGATGTGCGCCGCCAGACGCGGATCACCGTGACCGTCACCGAGCTCCTCGAACAGCACATCGAGCACACCTGGCTCCTTGGACAGGGCACGCAACACGTCTAGGCACTGGACATTACCGGAACCTTCCCAGGTCGAGTTGACCGGTGCTTCACGGTACAGGCGCGGCAGGATGCTGTCTTCGACATACCCGGCGCCGCCCATGCATTCAGCCGCTTCGTTGATCATTGCCGGGGCGCGCTTGCAGATCCAGTACTTGCCGACAGCGGTGATCAGCCGGGCAAACCGTGCCTGTTGCGGGTCATCCGGCTGATCGAGGGCATGGCCCATGCGCAGACTCAGGGCCAGCGCCGCTTCGCTTTCCAGGGCCAGGTCAGCGAGGACGTTCTGCATCAGGGGTTGCTCGGCCAGCAGCTTCCCGCCGACCTGGCGATGAGCACAGTGGTGGGCAGCCTGGGTCAGGGCCTGGCGCATTAGCGCGCTGGAGCCGACCATGCAGTCGAAACGGGTCATGGCGACCATTTCGATGATGGTCGGCACACCGCGGCCTTCCTCGCCGATCATCCACGCCAGGGCGCCACGGAACTCCACTTCACTGGAGGCGTTGGAGCAGTTGCCGAGCTTGTTCTTCAGGCGCTGGATATAGAACTGGTTGCGACTGTCATCCGGGCGATGGCGCGGCAGCAGGAAGCAGCTCAAGCCCTTGTCAGTCTGGGCCAGGGTCAGGAAGGCGTCGCACATCGGCGCCGAGCAGAACCACTTGTGCCCGACCAGTTCGTAGGCCTGTCCCGGTCCCGGCGCACCCACCGGGTAAGCACGGGTGGTGTTGGCGCGGACATCGGTGCCGCCCTGCTTCTCGGTCATGGCCATGCCCAGGGTTACCCCGACCTTGTGCCGGTCACCGACGTTACGCGGGTCGTACTCGGTGGCGAGGACCTTGGGCAGCCAGTACTCGGCCAGTTCCGGCTGCAACTTGAGCGCCGGCACTGCGGCAAAGGTCATGGTCAGCGGGCATCCACTACCGGCTTCCGCTTGGGTATGCAGATAGGTCATCGAGGCCCGGGCGACATGGGCTCCCTGGCGCGGGTCGGCCCACGGCAGCGACGGCAAGCCGTGCTCGATGGCCGTGCGCATCAGCTCGTGGTAGGCCGGATGAAACTCCACCAGGTCGATACGATGGCCGTAGCGGTCATGGCTGCTGAATTGCGGTTTGTGCTGGTTGGCCAGGAACCCTGCGGCCATCAGCGGCCCTCCCGCCAACGCCCCGTACGCGTCGATCCGGGCCTCAGCCCAGCCTGCCCCATAGTGCCGCGACCATTGCTGCAGCGGCAGGTCGATGCGATACAGATTGGCCCCATCCAGCGATGGCGGCTGGTTGGTGACTTCATGGGTTTCAGCGTACTGGTGCAGGTTCATCAGGGGGCCTCCTGGATCCGGACGTGACTGAAATTTCAGTGAATCACGCCGCGCCCCCTGCTCAAAGTGACAAATACGCCTAACTAGCCGCGATTTAGCCCGGGCTGGGCCAGCACCTGCGGCTGGCTCAAGGCGAGGCTCAGTACCAGCTCGAAACGGCTGCCCAGCCCCGGGCTGGACTCATGCTGCAAGCGTGCTCCGATCAACTCGGCCAGCTGCCGGCAGATCGCCAGGCCGATGCCCAGGCCTCCGTACTGGCGACTCATCGAGCCATCAACCTGGAAGAAGCGCTGATACAGACCTGGCTCGGCGAGGCGATCAAAGCCGATGCCGCTGTCGCTGACACTGATGGACAGGCCAAGCAGACCCGGCCCTTGCAAGCGCCCACGCACCTGCAACACGACCCCACCCTCATGGGTGAACTTGATCCCGTTGTCGAGCAGGTAGCTGATGCACAGGGCCAGCTTATGCCGGTCGCCGACCAGCAACTCGGGCAAATCGGCCGGTGTATCCAGATTCAGGTACAGCCCCTTGCCCAGCGCCGCTGCCGCGTACTTGCTGCGCAGCTCCTGCAACAGGTTGCGCAAGCCGAACGGTGCGTTTTGCGCACTGAGGCGACCGGCCTGCAGCTCGGTGAGGATCAGAATGTCGTCGACCATGCCCATCATGTCCTGGGCCGCGTAACTGGCCGTGCGCTGGTACTGCGCCAACTCGTGCGCCATCGGCACTGTCTGCATCAATTCCAGCGAACCGATCACGCCGTTCATCGGCGTGCGCAGCTCATGGGTCACTGTGGCCAGGAACTCATCCTTCAAGCGGTTGCTGTTGGCCAGTTGCTGGTTCAGCACTTCCAGGGCCCGGCCCGTGTCGCGCAGGGCCTGGGCCTGCTGGTCACGCATGCTGTTGATTCGATCGGCCAGGGCCAGCGACAGCAGGCACACCTCCAGCGCCGAACCGATCTGGCTGGCATACATGGTCAGGAACACATTGGGCAGGTAGCCCAGCACCATCAAGGTATTGATCAGGCCGCCAAGCAGGAATGCCGTCCAGGCGATGATGAAATAACGTGCCACCCGCAAGCCGCGCCGCCAGGCATACACCCCGGCCGCAAAGATCGTCACGGTAAACAGCAACGCCAGGGCCGTAGCCAGACGCAGGGCGATGCCGTAACTGCTGATCAGCGACAGCAGCATGACCACCCCGCCACAGGCCATCAGCACTTTGAGCAGGCCATCGAAGGCGCGGCTGTGCCGGGCCATCTGCAGGAAACTACGGGCGAACTGGCAACCGAACAGTCCCGACGCGCCGATGAACAGCGGCGTGGCGGCATTCGCCCACCAGGGGCTGTCAGGCCAGAAATAAGCCACCGCCGCGCCGTTGACCGATACCTGATAGAGGCCGAACGAGGCGATATAGAGGATGTAATAGAGATAACTGGTGTCGCGTACGCTGAGGTAGATGAACAGGTTGTAGACCAGCATCCCCAACAGCACACCGTAGATCAGGCCGAGCACATAAAGGCGGGTCGGCTGCGCTTCCAGGTAGGCTTCGGTGGACCATAAGGTCAACGGCGCCTGGACCGAACCCTGGCTGTGCAGGCGCAAGTAGGCGGTGGTGGTCTGTCCAGGGCTGAAGGGTAATTCGAACAGGTAGTTGTTCTGCTCGATCTGGCGACTGGCATACGGCAGTGCGTCACCGGTGCGCTGAGCCAGGCGGAAAGTACCACTGCTGTCAGGCAGGTAAAGCTCCAGATGGTCCAGTGGCGGGTAGGCCAGCTCCAGCAGCCAGCTGCGCGGCGCGGCCGAAGGCAGTGCGGTGTAACGCAGATCGAGGCGGATCCAGAACACCGAGCTCGAGTAACCGGCATTCAACACATCGGCTTGATGCGTACGGAAATGCTCACTGAACGAAGGAGCACTGACCTGCGCGATGCTGGCATTGCCATCGCGGTCTTCGAATACCTGCATCACTCGCCCCAAGGGCAAGCTGCGCGTCGAGTCGTCGAAATCGACCGCCGTGGCCAGTAGCGGCAACCAGCCCAGCACAACAATCAGCAAATAGCGCATACAGCCCCAGCATGGTCTGTCCCGGTCGTGTCGCGGTAGCCTCCTGTCCGTTTGAGGCGACGCGATCCGGCAGTAACCGTTATCGGTTGTTTGAGCACTCTAGCATAGCTTTTCAGCGCTACCAGACGCCACATAAAACTTTGATGAAAAGGCTCTAGCACGGCACTTTCAGCTACATGCGAATTAATTTCCTGACCACTTGATCAAAAAAGCCTGGCGCAGGGGCAGACCCGACAAAAGCGTTTGGTGGTAAGCTCGCGCACCATGAATACCTACAGCTCCCGCCCCGTTGTCCTCTGTCTCTCCGGCCACGACCCCAGTGGCGGCGCCGGCTTGCAGGCAGATATCGAAGCCCTGATCGCTCAAGGTTGCCACGCCGCTCCCGCCGTGACCGCCCTGACCGTGCAGGATACCGTCAATGTCACTGACTTCCGCGTGCTCGACCGCGAGTGGGTGTTGGCTCAGGCCAACGCCGTACTGGCCGACTCCACGGTCGCAGCAGTCAAGCTGGGCATGCTCGGCTCGCTGGACATGGTCGACACTGTAGTCGAACTGCTCAGTGCCCACCCGCATCTGCCGCTGGTCTGCGACCCGGTGCTGCGCGCTGGCGGCGGTGGCCGCCTGGGCAAGGACGAAGTCGGCTACGCCATGCGCGAACGACTGTTGCCCCTGGCCACTATCGCCACCCCGAACCTCCCCGAAGCCCGCATCCTCGCCGAACTGCCTGAGGGCACCGCGGATGAATGCGCAGAAAAACTGCTGCCCTTCGTCAGACACCTGCTGATCACCGGCGGTCACGGTGACGAACACGAAATCCACAACCGCCTGTACAGCCGCGATGGCCAGCGTCACACCTGGACCTGCCAGCGCCTGCCTGGCAGCTACCACGGCTCGGGCTGCACCCTGGCCAGCGCCCTGGCCGGTCGCCTGGCCCTCGGCGAACAACTGCAAAGTGCCGTACGTTCAGCCCTGGACTACACCTGGCGAACCCTGCGAGATGCCGAACAACTGGGCAAAGGCCAATATGTGCCGCGTCGCCTACCCCTGGATTTCTGTTCCTGAGCCCGAGGCCCCTAGATGAAGCTACGCGGTCTGTATGCCATCACCGACAGCCAACTGCTGACCGGCAAGTTTCTGCCCTACGTTGAAGCGGCCCTTGAGGGCGGCGTGACCTTGCTGCAATACCGCGACAAGAGCCAGGACCAGTCCCGCCGCCTGCACGAGGCCGAGGCCCTGGCCGAGCTTTGCGCACGCTACAAGACCCAACTGATCATCAACGACGATGCCGAGCTGGCCGCGCGCCTGGGTGTCGGTGTGCACCTGGGCCAGACCGATGGCCCGCTGACGCCGGCGCGCACCCTGCTCGGCCGCGAAGCGATCATCGGCTCGACCTGCCATGCCCAGCTTGAGCTGGCCGAACAAGCCGCCCGCGAAGGCGCCAGCTACGTTGCCTTCGGCCGCTTCTTCAATTCCGTGACCAAGCCGGGTGCGCCCGCCGCCGATACCGCCTTGCTGGAGCAGGCCCGGGCCCGGATCAAGTTGCCGATCTGCGTGATCGGCGGCATCACCCTCGACAACGCCGCCCCGCTGGTCGCCCACGGCGCCGACCTGCTGGCGGTGATTCATGGCCTGTTCGGCGCCGACAGCACGCAGGAAGTCACCCGCCGTGCCCGCGCCTTCAACGCCTTGTTCGCATCTGCCTGATTGAGAGAGCCCATCATGTCTCGTTCCGAAACCCTGTTCGCCAACGCCCAGAAACACATCCCCGGAGGCGTCAACTCGCCGGTGCGGGCGTTCAAAAGCGTTGGCGGCACGCCGCTGTTCTTCAAGCATGCCGAAGGCGCCTACGTCACCGACGAAGATGACAAGCGCTACGTCGACTACGTCGGTTCCTGGGGCCCGATGATCCTTGGCCACAGCCACCCGGACGTGCTCGACTCGGTGCGCAAGCAGCTGGAACACGGCTTGTCGTACGGCGCGCCGACCGCCATGGAAACCGAGATGGCCGATCTGGTCTGCTCGATCGTGCCATCGATGGAGATGGTGCGCATGGTCAGCTCCGGCACTGAAGCGACCATGAGCGCCATTCGCCTGGCCCGCGGCTACACCGGCCGGGACAGCATCATCAAGTTCGAAGGCTGCTACCACGGCCACTCCGACAGCCTGCTGGTTAAAGCCGGCTCCGGCCTGCTGACCCAGGGCGTACCAAGCTCGGCTGGCGTGCCGGCAGCCTTTGCCAAACACACCCTGACCCTACCCTTCAACGACATCGACGCGGTCGAGAAAATGCTCGCTGAAGTCGGCCAGGAAGTGGCGTGCATCATCGTCGAGCCGGTGGCCGGCAACATGAACTGCGTGCCGCCGGCACCAGGCTTCCTCGAAGGCCTGCGCACCCTGTGCGACAAGCACGGCGTGGTACTGATCTTTGACGAAGTGATGACCGGTTTCCGTGTCGCCCTCGGCGGCGCGCAGGCGCATTACGGCGTGACGCCGGACCTGTCGACCTTCGGCAAGATCGTTGGCGGCGGCATGCCGGTCGGCTGCTTTGGCGGCAAGCGCAAGATCATGGAGCAGATTGCACCGCTGGGCCCGGTCTACCAGGCCGGTACCCTGTCGGGCAACCCGCTGGCCATGGCCGCGGGCCTGACCACCCTGAAACTGATCAGCCGCCCGGGCTTCCACGCCGAGCTCAGCGATTACACCAGCCGTCTGCTCGATGGTCTGCAGCAGCGTGCCGATGCCGCTGGCATTCCGTTCGTCACCACGCAGGCCGGGGGCATGTTCGGCCTGTACTTCAGTGGCGCTGACGATATCGTCACCTTCGACGACGTGATGGCCAGCGATGCCGAACGCTTCAAGCGCTTCTTCCACTTGATGCTTGAAGGCGGCGTGTACCTGGCGCCAAGCGCCTTCGAGGCCGGTTTCACCTCGATCGCCCACGGCGAAGCCGAGCTGAAGATCACCCTGGATGCCGCCGAGCGGGCGTTCGCCAAGCTCAAGGACTGACACTGTCTGTAGGAGCGGATTTATCCGCGATGGGGCGCATAGCGTCCCCCCCTTCACTGGGAATGGGGACGACTTTGTCGTCCATCGCGGATGAATCCGCTCCTACACAAGCAGAAAATCGAGTAAAGACTTTGTAAGGTAGGCGTTGCTTATCCCATAATGTGCCACCAGACACTTTGGCCGCAGCTTTGCAGAGGTAAGTCGATCCCCATGAACCGCACCGGCCGCGCCCTCGCCCTGGGCTGCCTGTTGCTTCTTCAGCCCCTGCTGGCCTCAGCAGGCGGTAACTCGTTGCTGATTCCGGCAACGGGCCGCTGCACCCTCAATTCCCAGCCCGAAGACCTGCCCCAAGCCTTGGCCGCGTGCCAACAGGCCGCGCAGCAAGGCGACGCCCAGGCCCAATACGAACTCGGTGAGTTCTATTACGAGGGCACCAATACGCCACGCGACCTCAAACAAGCCCTGAGCTATTTCGAGCAAGCCTCGCTGCAAGGCCACGCTCAAGCTCAGTACCGTCTGGGCACCATGTTTTTCAAAGGTGAAGGTGTCGCCGCCAACAATGTACAGGCGTACATCGTGCTGAAAATGGCGGCAGTCAATGGCGCCGAAGATGCCCTGGACCTGGCCGATGAGGTCGCCGAGCAAATGCCGCGTGAGGATCTTGAAGTGGCGACCCAGGTATTGGGACAGATTTTCCGCAAATACCTGCTGGAGCTGCAGACCGCCGAAGGGCGTACCCCCTTCTCGCCACTGCCCTGAACCCCGGGCTTATTTTTCCGGCATTGGCATCGGAAACGGCATCACGTTGCTGACACCACGCGCCTCACTGATTTTTGGCGTTCCCAGGCGCTCGACCTCATCGATACGCACGATCGAGTGCATCGGCACAAAGCTGCGCACCACGCCTTCAAATTGCGCCTTGAGTTTTTCTTCACTCGGATCGACCACCACCTGGGTGCGTTCGCCGAAGACAAATTCCTCTATTTCAAGAAAGCCCCACAGATCACTCTGGTAGATCTGCTTGGCATACATCTCGAATACCTGGCCCTGGTTGAGAAAGATCACTTTGTAGATAGGTGCTTCGCGCTTGGTCATTTCGGCGGGGACAGCCACAGGTTGTAAAGAAAGGCCAAACTATAACATAGCCCCCAGACCGACAACGCTAGGATCCACCGCCCCGGGCCCTTATAATGTGCGGTTCTTCGAATTACCTGATGATCTCCCATGGCCAAGAAGCTTTATATCGAAACCCACGGTTGCCAGATGAACGAGTACGACAGCTCGCGCATGGTCGACTTGCTGGGTGAACATCAAGCCCTGGAGGTCACGGCACGGGCCGAAGACGCCGACGTGATCCTGCTCAATACCTGCTCGATCCGCGAGCGCGCCCAGGACCGGGTCTACTCCCAGCTGGGCCGCTGGCGCGAACTGAAGGACCTGAAGCCGGACATGGTCATCGCCGTCGGCGGTTGCGTGGCCAGTCAGGAAGGCGAATCGATCCGCAAGCGTGCGCCGTATGTCGACGTGGTGTTCGGCCCGCAGACCCTGCACCGCTTGCCGGAAATGATCGATGCCGCGCGCACCACGCGCCTGCCGCAGGTCGATGTGTCATTCCCGGAAATCGAAAAGTTCGATCACCTGCCCGAGCCGCGCATCGACGGGCCGACCGCCTATGTTTCGGTCATGGAAGGTTGCAGCAAGTACTGCACCTTCTGCGTGGTGCCCTACACCCGCGGCGAAGAAGTCAGCCGGCCATTCGATGACGTCTTGTCCGAAGTCATCCACCTGGCCGAAAACGGCGTGCGCGAGATCACCCTGCTGGGGCAGAACGTCAACGGCTACCGTGGCCAGACCCACGATGGTCGCCTGGCCGACCTGGCCGAACTGATCAGGGTCGTAGCGGCAGTGGATGGCATCGACCGCATTCGCTACACCACCTCGCACCCGCTGGAATTCTCCGACAGCCTGATCCAGGCCCACGCCGAAGTACCCGAGCTGGTCAAACACCTGCACCTGCCGGTGCAATCGGGCTCTGACCGTGTGCTGGCAGCGATGAAACGCAACCACACCATCCTCGAATACAAGTCCAAGCTGCGCAAACTCAAGGCCGCCGTGCCAGGCATCTGCATCAGCTCGGACTTCATCGTCGGCTTCCCGGGTGAAACCGAGAAAGACTTCGAGCAGACCATGAAACTGGTCGCCGAGGTCGGTTTCGACTTTTCCTACTCCTTCGTCTACAGCCAGCGTCCGGGCACCCCGGCCTCCGACCTGCCCGACGACACCCCGGAAGAGCTGAAAAAAGAGCGCCTCAAAGCCCTGCAGCATCGCCTCGACACCCAGGGCTTCGAGATCAGCCGACAAATGGTCGGCACCGTGCAGCGCATCCTCGTCACCGACTACTCGCGCCGCGACCCCGGCCAGTTGCAGGGGCGTACCGAGAATAATCGTATCGTCAACTTCCGCTGCGACAATCCAAAGCTGATCGGCCAGTTCGTCGACATCCATATCGACGACGCCCGCCCGCATTCGCTGTTCGGTTCGCTGGCACATTGACCTGTCCCGCCGGGTCGCAATACTGGCCCGGCGACCCTTGATCGTTTCAGCGCTTTCGCCCTGCAGCGGCTAGGGTTATCCTTGAGTCCATCTCCATTGCCGTTGGGCGGCTAAAAAACAACCTTGAACGCACCCATAGAACCTCATCGTTTCATCCTCGAACCCTTCGAGGCCCATCGCTTCGCCAATCTGTGCGGGCAATTCGACGAGCATTTGCGCTTGATCGAACAGCGCCTGGCTATCGAAATCCGCAACCGCGGCAATCAGTTCGAATTGATCGGCGAACCCAAACACACCTCCTCCGCCGAGCAACTGCTGCGCCGTCTCTATCGCGAGACCAAGGCCACCGAGCTGTCGCCGGAAATGGTTCACCTGTTCCTGCAGGAATCTGCGGTCCAGGAGCTGGAAAACCCGGCCGTCAACGAAGTCAGTGTTTCCCTGCGCACGCGCAAGGGCATGATTCGTCCGCGCGGGCTGAACCAGCAGCGCTATGTGAAGGAAATCCTCGGCAACGACATCAACTTCGGCATCGGCCCGGCCGGTACCGGCAAGACCTACCTGGCCGTGGCCTGCGCCGTCGATGCGCTGGAACGTGAACAGGTACGCCGCATTCTGCTGGTACGTCCGGCAGTCGAAGCGGGTGAAAAGCTCGGCTTCCTACCCGGCGACCTGGCCCAGAAGATCGACCCGTACCTGCGCCCGCTGTACGACGCCCTGTATGAAATGCTCGGCTTCGAACACGTCGCCAAGCTGATCGAGCGCCAGGTGATCGAGATCGCCCCGCTGGCCTACATGCGTGGCCGCACCCTGAACAACAGCTTCATCATCCTCGATGAGAGCCAGAACACCACGGTCGAACAGATGAAAATGTTCCTCACCCGTATCGGTTTCGGCTCCACCGCGGTGATCACCGGTGATATCACCCAGGTTGACCTGCCGCGCGGCACCAAGTCGGGCCTGGCGCATGTCATCGAAGTGCTCAACGGCGTGCCGGGCATCAGCTTCACCCACTTCCAGCCCAAAGACGTGGTTCGCCACCCACTGGTACAACGCATCGTCGAAGCCTACGAGCGCTTTGAAAACCGTCCACTTAACACCAGTGAAGGCAACAAACGCGATGCTTGAGCTCGATCTACAGCTGGCAAGCGATGCCCCGCACCCGAGTGAAGATCAGTTCCGCCGCTGGTGCGAGCTGGCCCTGCGCCAGCGCACGGCCGATTCGGAAATGACCATCCGCCTGGTGGACGAAGCCGAAGGTCGTGAGCTCAATCACACCTGGCGGCACAAAGACTACGCCACCAACGTCCTATCCTTCCCAGCCGATGTGCCTGACGAACTGCTCGACATCCCGTTGCTCGGTGACCTGGTGATCTGCATCGCCGTGGTCGAGCGCGAGGCCGCCGAACAGGGCAAGGCGCTGGAGGCCCACTGGGCGCACCTGGTGATCCACGGCTGCCTGCACCTGCTGGGCTACGACCACATCGACGACGATGAGGCCGAGGAAATGGAAGCACTGGAACGAGAATTGCTGGCTGAACTGGGTCATCCGGACCCTTACGCCGACGACGAACACGACGTACCCCACACTGATATCTGCAAGGATCACGAGTAACCGCCATGAGCGAAGATCGATCGAGCAACGGGCAAAAGTCCTGGCTGGGCAAACTGACCCAGGCTTTTGCCCATGAGCCGAAAAACCGCCAGGAGCTGCTTGAGCTGCTGCGCGAAGCCCATCAGAACAAGCTGCTCGACAGCGAAGCGCTGACCATCGTCGAAGGCGCCATCCAGGTTGCCGACCTGCAAGTACGCGACATCATGGTGCCGCGCTCGCAAATGATCAGCATCAAGGCCACACAGTCGCCACGCGAGTTCCTGCCAGCGGTGATCGACGCTGCGCACTCGCGCTACCCGGTGGTCGGCGAAAGCCATGACGACGTCCTTGGCGTCCTGCTGGCCAAAGACTTGCTGCCGTTGATCCTCAAGGAGAACGGCGACAGCTTCAACATCAAGGACCTGCTGCGCCCGGCCACTTTCGTGCCCGAGTCCAAGCGCCTGAACGTGCTGCTGCGCGAGTTCCGCGCCAACCATAACCACATGGCCATCGTCATCGACGAATACGGCGGCGTGGCTGGCCTGGTGACCATCGAAGACGTGCTTGAGCAGATCGTCGGCGACATCGAAGACGAACACGACGTCGAGGAAGACAGCTATATCAAGCCGTTGCCCAGCGGCGACTTCCTGATCAAGGCCCTGACCCCGATCGAGAACTTCAACGAATTCTTCGACAGCCAGTTCTCCGACGACGAATTCGACACGGTTGGCGGTTTGGTCATGAGCGCCTTCGGCCACCTGCCCAAGCGTAACGAGACCACCGAAATCGGCCCGTACCGCTTCCGCATCCTCAATGCCGATAGCCGCCGGATACACTTGCTGCGACTGACCCCTATCACCCGTTAAGGACAACCATGCGCTGGATCACCCGCCCCGGCTGGCCCGGTAACCTGCTGGCCGTGGCGGCCGGTGCAATCACCACCCTGGCCCTGGCGCCGTTCGATATCTGGCCGCTGGCACTGCTGGCGGCCGGCCTGTTCTACCTCGGTTTACGTGAGCTGAGCCCACGCCAGGCCCTGGGCCGCGGCTGGTGCTTCGGCTTCGGCCTGTACGCCGCCGGTACCAGCTGGATCTACGTCAGCATCAACACCTATGGCGGCGCCACGCCGCTACTGGCTACTGGCCTGCTGCTGGCATTCTTTGCTGCCATCGCCTGGTTCTTCGCCCTGCCTGCCTGGATCTGGGCGCGCTGGCTGCGCCGCAACGAGGCGCCCCTGGCCGACGCCCTGTGCTTCGCCGCCCTGTGGGTCGGCCAGGAAGCCTTTCGCGGCTGGTTCCTCACCGGTTTCCCCTGGCTTTATTCCGGCTACAGCCAGCTCGACGGTCCGCTGTCCGGCCTGGCTCCGGTCGGTGGCATGTGGCTGATCTCCTTCTGCCTGGCCTTGTGTGCCGCCCTGCTGTGCAACCTGCCTCGTTTGCGGGCGCGCAAATCCTTCCTGGCCTTGGCCATCGTCCTGTTGCTGGCGCCCTGGGGCGTGGGCCTGGCCCTGAAGAACCACGCCTGGACCGAGCCTGCCGGCAAACCGCTGACAGTGGCCGCCCTGCAAGGCAATGTCGAGCAGGAGCTGAAGTGGAACCCCGAACACGTCAACGCCCAGCTGGCCCTGTACCGTGACATGAGCTTCAGCTCCAAACCGGTCGACCTGCTGGTCTGGCCGGAAACCGCTGTGCCGATCCTCAAGGAACAGGCCCAGGGTTATCTGGACATGATGGGCAGCTTCGCCGCCGACCGGCATTCGGCGCTGATCACCGGTGTGCCGGTTCGCGAAGTGGTGCACCAGCAACGTCGTTACTACAACGGCATCACCGTGACCGGTGAAGGCGATGGCACCTACCTCAAGCAGAAACTGGTGCCTTTTGGTGAGTACGTTCCACTGCAAGACATGCTCCGCGGCGTGATTGCCTTCTTCGACCTGCCGATGTCGGACTTTGCCCGCGGGCCCGCCGACCAGGCACTGCTACAGGCCAAGGGCTATCAGATTGCCCCGTACATCTGCTACGAAGTGGTCTACCCGGAATTCGCTGCAAGCCTGGCGGCCCGTAGCGACATCCTCCTGACCATCAGCAATGACACCTGGTTCGGCACCTCGATCGGCCCGTTGCAGCACTTGCAGATGGCCCAGATGCGCGCGCTGGAGGCCGGTCGCTGGATGATTCGCGCCACCAACAACGGTGTCACCGGGCTGATTGATCCATTCGGGCGCATCACCGCACAGATCCCGCAGTTCGAACGCGGCATCCTCTACGGTGAAGTGGTGCCGATGCAGAAGCTCACGCCGTACCTGCAGTGGCGCTCCTGGCCACTGCTGATTGTCTGCACGCTGCTGTTTGGCTGGGCCTTGCTGGCCAGCCGGATCGCCAAGACCGTCTAGTAGAACAGGCGGTAACCGAGCAGGCCGACTGCCTCATTGAGCAGTTGGCCACTCTGCCACATGGCCTTGCCTTCCGGCAGCCAGCCACCGAATGGCCGGGCATGATCACGGCCGAGAAAGTTGACTGGCGCCGGGATGACGGTAAAACCCGCCTGTTCAAAGCTCCAGCGCGACCGCTGCATATGCCAGGCCTGAGTCACCACAACCACACGCTTGATACCCTGAGGCAAGAGGATCTGGGCGCTCATTTGAGCATTCTCCCAGGTGGTCCGGCTGCGCTCTTCTTTCCAGCGCACGCTCACACCGAGATCACCCTGTAGCACATCGGCTATCAACTGCGCTTCGCTAGGCGGAGTGCCGTAGTGCAAACCGCCAGAGATCAACAGTGGCAGACCCGATGCCTTGGCCAACCGGGCGGCGTAACGCATGCGCTCCATGGCTGCACCTGCCGGCTGATCAACGAAGTCCCAGGCCGGATCGCCGCGTTCGCGCCCTGCTCCCAACACCACAATGGCATCGGCCTGCGCGGCCAGCTGCGCCCATTGTTCATGGCTCAAAGCCGGCTCGGTCTCCAGTAAATGCGCCGAGCGCTCGACGACAATCGGCAGACTCATCGTCCACAAGCCACCCAAGCCCAGGACAAAACACAGGGCAGACAGGCGCGGCCAGGAACGACGCAGCCACCAGGCAGCGATCAACAGCAGGAACAACACGCCGGGTGGCAAGATTATTTGTTTGATCAAATAACGAATAGGCACAGGTCACCTCCATGGAGGTGCGCAGCCTAAGAGGATCGGCACCTGGCAACAATAGTCAGGAGTCAGATGCCGATCATCTTGAGTTTGCAAAGGGGGGCGCACTCCGTATTGCGCCTGGGAATCCGGTAGCTACTTGAATTGCAGCTTTCTGGATTTTGCCGTGGTAGTGGAGCGTGTCTTGTCCTTGAGCCAGACAACTCTGGCCGTAGGTGGCGGCTCCGCTGATAGCTGTGCGCCAGCGCATCCATGCCTGCCCT
This sequence comes from Pseudomonas alkylphenolica, assembly GCF_000746525.1. NCBI lineage: Bacteria > Pseudomonadati > Pseudomonadota > Gammaproteobacteria > Pseudomonadales > Pseudomonadaceae > Pseudomonas > Pseudomonas alkylphenolica. The sequence goes on along the minus strand of NZ_CP009048.1, from coordinate 714,273 downwards.
CTGGAAGGGAGTCCAGATAGGCTTTGATCACATCGAATTCAGCGCGGCTCAGACCACGCAACTCCAATTCAGCAGGCACTTCATCGCGTAACCGAACGGAAGTTCTGGCGACCTCCAGAGCAAGCCCCAGACGATCGATCAGCCGTTCGTAAAGCTCCGGTTTTGTTGCTTGTAGCTGCGACTCTCCCATCCGTTCACCTCATTGAAGATAAAATATCTCCCCCCAACAGTGAGCTTAGCGTTACTCGAAAAAGCAGCCGGACGCTGCGACCAACGGCCCGCAGCGCCTGTGCCAGTGCAATCAGGGTTTCCCTCGATGGACAGGGGTCATGTATGCTAGGCCGTTCACCATTTTGACACCGGATTGCCGATGTAGCGGTTTTTCCGCTGCCTGGATAAGGTCTCCCATCTCTAAGCGCAAAGTAGCCATGCACGAACTCTATCAGCCCCGCGAAATCGAAGCCGCCGCCCAGTCCTACTGGGACGAGCAAAAGTCTTTTGAAGTCAGTGAACAGCCAGGCAAGGAGTCGTACTACTGCCTATCGATGTTCCCGTACCCAAGCGGCAAGCTACATATGGGCCACGTGCGCAACTACACCATCGGTGACGTGATCGCCCGTTACCAGCGCATGCAAGGCAAGAACGTCCTGCAACCCATGGGTTGGGATGCCTTCGGCATGCCGGCGGAAAACGCCGCGATGAAAAACAACGTCGCGCCGGCCAAATGGACCTACGAAAACATCGAATACATGAAGACCCAGCTCAAGAGCCTGGGCCTGGCCTTCGACTGGTCGCGTGAAGTCACCACCTGCAAACCGGATTACTACCGCTGGGAACAGTGGCTGTTCACCCGCCTGTTCGAAAAAGGCGTGATCTACCGCAAGAACGGTACCGTGAACTGGGACCCGGCCGACCAGACCGTATTGGCCAACGAGCAGGTCATCGACGGCCGTGGCTGGCGTTCGGGCGCGCTGATCGAGAAGCGCGAAATCCCGATGTACTACTTCAAGATCACCGACTATGCCGACGAGCTGCTGGAAAGCCTCGACGAGCTGCCGGGCTGGCCTGAACAGGTCAAGACCATGCAGCGCAACTGGATCGGCAAGTCCCGCGGCATGGAAGTGCAGTTCCCCTTCGATCAGGCCAGCATCGGCCACGCCGGGGCACTGAAGGTCTTCACCACCCGTCCGGACACCCTGATGGGCGCCACCTACGTGGCCGTTGCCGCCGAGCACCCGCTGGCCACCCAAGCCGCCCAGGGCAACCCCGAGCTGCAAGCGTTCATCGATGAATGCAAGAGCGGCAGCGTCGCCGAAGCCGACGTCGCCACCCAGGAGAAAAAAGGCCTGGCCACCTCGCTGTTCGTCGAACACCCGCTGACCGGTGAAAAACTGCCGGTATGGGTCGCCAACTATGTACTGATGCACTACGGCGATGGCGCGGTAATGGCCGTTCCGGCCCACGACGAGCGCGATTTCGAGTTCGCCAAAAAGTACAACCTGCCGTTCAAGGCCGTGGTGCGCACCAGCCTGGGCGACGAAGTCGCTGCCGAGTGGGATGCTGCCTGCGGTGAGTACGGCCAGTTGATCAACTCCGGCGAATTCGACGGCCTGGACTTCCAGGGCGCGTTCGATGCCATCGAAGTGGCCCTGATCAAGAAAGAGCTGGGCAAATCGCGTACCCAGTTCCGTCTGCGTGACTGGGGCATCAGCCGCCAGCGCTACTGGGGCTGCCCGATCCCGATCATCCATTGCCCAGCCTGTGGCGATGTGCCGGTACCGGAAGACCAGTTGCCGGTCAAGTTGCCTGAAGACGTGGTACCGGATGGCGCAGGTTCGCCACTGGCACGCATGCCTGAATTCTACGAGTGCACCTGCCCGAAATGCGGCACTGCGGCCAAGCGCGAAACCGACACCATGGACACTTTCGTCGAGTCGTCCTGGTATTTCGCCCGTTACGCCTCGCCGAACTACGAGGGCGGCCTGGTCGACCCGAAAGCGGCCAACCACTGGCTGCCGGTAGACCAGTACATCGGTGGCATCGAACACGCCATCCTGCACCTGCTCTACGCACGCTTCTTCCACAAGCTGATGCGTGACGAAGGCCTGGTCAGCTCCAACGAGCCGTTCAAGAACCTGCTGACCCAGGGCATGGTCGTAGCCGAAACCTACTACCGGGTTGCCAGCAACGGCGGCAAGGACTGGTTCAACCCGGCTGACGTCGAAGTCGAACGTGACGCCAAGGCCAAGATCATCGGCGCGCGCCTGAAAACCGACGGTTTGCCGGTCGAGATCGGCGGCACCGAGAAGATGTCCAAGTCCAAGAACAACGGCGTTGACCCACAGGCAATGATCGAAGCCTACGGTGCCGACACCTGCCGTCTGTTCATGATGTTCGCCTCGCCGCCCGACATGAGCCTGGAGTGGTCCGATTCCGGCGTCGAAGGTGCCAACCGCTTCCTGCGTCGCGTCTGGCGTCTGGCCCAGTCCCATGTCGCCCTGGGCTTGCCGGGCAAGCTGGACGTTGCAGCCCTGGACGATGGCCAGAAAGTGGTCCGCCGCGCCATTCATGCAGCGATCAAACAGGCCAGCACCGACGTCGGCCAGTTCCACAAGTTCAACACCGCCATCGCCCAGGTGATGACCCTGATGAACGTGCTGGAAAAAGCCCCGCAAGCCAGCGAACAGGACCGTGCCCTGCTGCACGAAGGCCTGGAAACCGTCGCCTTGCTGCTGGCCCCGATCACCCCGCACATCAGCCACGAACTGTGGCACCGCCTGGGTCACCAGGGTGCGGTGATCGATGCTGGCTGGCCGGCGCTGGATGAAAGCGCCCTGGTGCAGGACAGCATCGTTCTGGTCATCCAGGTCAACGGCAAGCTGCGCGGCCAGATCGAAATGCCGGCCGGCGCCAGCCGCGAAGACGTCGAAGCTGCTGCGCGCAGCAACGAAAACGTGCTGCGTTTCACCGAAGGCCTGAGCATCCGCAAGGTCATCGTGGTACCGGGCAAACTGGTCAACATCGTCGCCAACTGACAGGACTACCGGCCCGCAAGCATGGCGGGCCGGTATACAGAATCGGCCCACAAGGGAGCAACAAGATGATCAAACGCAATCTGCTGGTAATGGGCCTGGCCGTGATGCTCAGTGCCTGCGGTTTCCAGCTGCGCGGTACCGGCACCAGTGAGCTGACCATCACGGAACTGGACCTGAGTGCACGCAACGCCTACGGCGAAACCGTGAACCAGCTGCGTCAGGCCCTGCAAAGCAGCGGTGTCAACGTTCACGCTGGCGCACCATACAAGCTGGTCCTGACCAACGAAGCGGAAACCCAGCGCGCCGCCACCTATGCCGGTGGCTCGGGTCGTTCGGCCGAGTATGAGCTGAGCACCGTGCTGAGCTACAGCATCGAAGGCCACAACAATACCAACCTGCTCAACGACAAGCTGGAAGTGCGCAAGATCTACCTGCACGACGGCAACAACATCACCGGCTCCCAGCAAGAAGCGACCCAGACCCGCCAGGAAATGCGCCGCGACCTGGTGCAGAACATGCTGGTACGCCTGCAACTGCTGACGCCGAGCCAGCTCGACCAGCTGCAGCAGGACGCTGACGCACGCGCCAAGGCCCAGGCCGACGCCGTGGAAGCGGCCCGCCGCGCCCAGGACGAGACGCCTCAGCAGTCGCCCCTGCAACTGCCGATCAACTGAGTCTGAACGGGGCACTTCGGTGCCCCGCCTGCGATCATGAAACTCGCCCCCGCCCAGCTCAACAAACACCTGCAAGGCAGCCTCGCGCCGGTCTACGTGATCAGTGGCGATGATCCGTTGCTCTGCCAGGAAGCCGCCGATGCGGTGCGTGCTGCCGCGCGCCAGCAAGGCTTCGATGAACGCCAGGTATTCAGCGCTGACGCCAACTTCGACTGGGGCACCCTGCTCCAGGCTGGTGCCAGCCTGTCACTGTTCGCCCAACGGCGCCTGCTGGAGCTGCGCCTGCCTTCCGGCAAGCCTGGCGACAAGGGCGCTGCGGCACTGATCGAATACTGCTCACGACCTGCCGAAGACACCCTGCTGCTGATCAGCCTGCCCAAGCTCGACGGCAGTGCGCAGAAGACCAAATGGGGCAAAGCGCTAATCGAAGGCCAGCAGGTCCAGTTCATCCAGATCTGGCCGGTCGACACCCAGCAACTGCCCCAGTGGATCAACCAGCGTCTGTCCCAGGCCGGGCTGTCCGCCCAGCGCGACGCGGTAGACCTGATTGCCGCCCGGGTCGAAGGCAACCTGCTCGCCGCAGCCCAGGAAATCGAAAAGCTCAAGCTGCTGGCTGAAGGCAATCAGATCACCGTCGAGACGGTGCAAGCGGCGGTGGCTGACAGCGCCCGTTTTGATGTCTTCGGCCTGGTCGATGCAATTCTCAACGGCGAGGCTGCTCATGCCCTGCGCATGCTCGAAGGCTTGCGCGGTGAAGGGGTCGAACCGCCAGTGATTCTCTGGGCCCTGGCACGGGAATTACGTGTGCTGGCCGGGCTTGCCCAGCAGTACAGTCAGGGCGTGCCGCTGGACAAGGCCTTCAGCCAGGCTCGGCCACCGGTCTGGGACAAGCGCAAGCCACTGATGAGCAAAGCCCTGCAACGCCACTCGGCGCAGCGCTGGAGCCAGTTGTTGCAGGATGCCCAGCGCATTGATGCGCAGATCAAGGGGCAGGCCCAGGGTTCGCCCTGGACGAGCCTTGCGCGATTGTCGTTGTTGATGGCTGGGCAACGTTTGGCATTGCCGGCAGAGTGACTGCAATCGCGGGGCAAGCCAGCTCCCACAGTGGGAGCTGGCTTGCCCCGCGATACTTTCACCCCTATATTGCGCCCAGCAACCCAACAGGAGCCCTGCCATGAGCAAAAAACCCAGGCCCAACAAGGCCAAGTCCATAATCGCCCAACCTCTGTTCCGCAGCCGCCAGGAACGCGCAGGCAAAGGCAAAGGCAGCTACCGCCGCGAAGCCTTCCAATCGAGAGATTGGGAGGCTTCTTACTTTTTGGCGGCATAAAAGCAAGATTCCGGCAGGCATGGTATGGTCGTCACCTGACCTGAAATACCTGGACCTGTGCATGCCCTTTTGTCTTTCCCATCGCTGGCAACCTCGCCAGCTGATTGCTGCCTCCAGCCTCATCCTGCTCGTCGCCTGCGCGGAAAAACCCACCGCCGCCGATGCCCTGCCGCTGGCTCCTGCCCAGCCCGCCCCGGTCGTGACCGTGCCGAACCCGGTAGTCGACACCAGCACCGAAATTCAGCCGCTGCAAAGCTTTGCCCAATGGCAAGCAGGCTTCCGTCAGCAAGCCTTGCAAGCGGGTATCAACCCCGGCACGTTTGACCGCGCCTTCCTCGGTGTCACGCCAGACATGGACGTGATCAAGGCCGACCGCAGCCAGCCAGAGTTCGCGCGCCCCGTCTGGGAGTACCTCGACGGCGCCCTGTCGCCCCTGCGCGTACGCAATGGCAAAGGCCTGCTGGAAAAACACGCAGAGCTCTTGAGCCAGATCGAACAGCGCTACGGCGTCGACCGCAACGTGCTGGTCTCGGTGTGGGGCATGGAAAGCAACTTCGGCCAGTTCCAGGGCAACAAGTCAGTGATCCGCTCCCTGGCAACCCTGGCCTATGAAGGCCGCCGCCCGGCCTTCGCCCAGGCACAACTGATCGCCGCCCTGCAGATCCTGCAGAATGGCGATATCCAGCCCGACGCCATGAAAGGCTCGTGGGCGGGCGCCATGGGCCAGACCCAGTTCATTCCGACTACCTACAACACCCATGCGGTGGACTTCGACGGTGACGGCCGCCGGGACATCTGGAACAGCTCCGCCGATGCCCTGGCCTCCACTGCCCATTACCTGCAAAGCTCCGGCTGGAAACGCGGTGAGCCATGGGGCTTCGAGGTACAACTGGCACCCGGCTTCGATTACTGGCTGGCCGATGGTAGCCAGCGCAAGAGCGTATCCGAATGGATGCAACTGGGCCTGAAACTGCCAGCCGGTGTACGCCTGCCTGCCGGAAGCGAGCAACTCTCCGCTGCCCTGCTGCTGCCTGCGGGATATCGCGGCCCGGCGTTCCTGGTTCTGGACAACTTCCGCGCGATCCTCAAGTACAACAACTCGTCTTCTTATGCCCTGGCTGTCAGCCTGCTTGGCCAGCGTTTCGATGGCTCGGGTTACATCGCCGGCCCTTGGCCAAAAGACGATCTGCCGTTGAGCCGTAGTGAGCGCGTCGAGCTGCAGACCCTGCTCAGCGCCAGAAACTATGACGCCGGGGCCGCCGACGGCATTATCGGCGCCAACACTCGCAAAGCTATCCGCAATGCCCAGCAAGCACTGGGTTGGCCGGCTGATGGCTATCCGACGCATAAACTGCTGGAAAGCCTACGTCAGCGCTAAACCATGATCGCGGGGCAAGCCCGCTCCCACGCCACCTGTGGGAGCGGGCTTGCCCCGCGATTAGTGTTCAAACAAACAGATCCTGTTCCAGGCGCAAGCACTTGCGCTCAGCGTCCAGGTACACCTGCGCCCCTAGCGGCAAGGTGATATTGGGATCGCAGTGGCCACTGCGCCAACCGGCCAGCACCGGTATCTGCAGCGGTTCGAACATCTCCCGCAACAACGGCGTCAGCGCCTGCAGTGTCAGCCCGGCAAAGTCCCCGACCAGCACACCCCGCAACCCTTCGAACTTGCCGGCCAGGCGCAGCTGGGTCAACAGCCGGTCGATGCGATACAGCGGCTCGTTGACATCCTCGATGAACAGAATGCCATCCCGGCACTCGAGCTCTGCCGGCGTACACAAGGTTGCACACAGCATCGCCAGATTACCGCCCATCAACCGCCCTGAGGCAGCGCCAGAGACGATCGTACTTAAAGGATGACTCTGTGGATGCTCCAACCTGTCACCACACTTCAAACGCCCGCTGAGCAGCTCGAAAAGTGAGGACACCGAAGGCGCCTGCTTGTGCGCCAGCAACTCGGACTTGAGCATTGCCCCATGAAAGGTCACAAAACCGGCATGCCGGGCGATCGCACTGTGCAATGCGCTGATATCGCTGTAGCCAACAAACGGCTTGGGGTGTTTGCGCAACACGCCATAGTCGAGTCCCTCAAGCAGGCGGATACTGCCGTATCCACCGCGCAAGCAGATAATTGCATCCACATCATCCGCGGCGAACGCCGCATGCAGGTCCGCCAGCCGCGTCGCGTCGCCACCCGCCAGATAACCTTGAACCTCGGTTACCCCCGGATAGATCCGGCATTGATAGCCACGCGCTTCGAACCACTGGATCGCCTTGAGCGTATCGAGCTGGGCCGGTCCAGCGGGTGCGATGATGGCGATACGGCCATTCTCTGGCAGCGCCTTTGGCAGCATTGAACTAACTGATTGCAGGGCTGGCTGCTGATCGATAGGAAGGTTCATCCAGACGACTCCTTGTTTGGACTTGAGCATCAACCCTAGAGCGGTTGACGGTCAAACGGCGGGTGGAAAAAATCCCGCAAACAAAAATGCCGATGCCGCCGGCAAGCGGGCATCGGCATTCGACACAGCCGGGATCAGAGCTTGATCTTGGCCTCATGCGCCTGCTGGTCGGCATGGTACGAAGAACGCACCAGAGGACCGGAAGCAACGTTCTTGAAGCCCATCTTGTAACCTTCTTCGGCGAACCAGGCGAAGGTATCCGGGTGCACGAAACGCTGCACCGGCAAGTGGCTGCGCGATGGCTGCAGGTACTGGCCGAGGGTCAGCATGTCGATGTTGTGCTCGCGCATGCGGTGCATCACTTCGATCACTTCTTCGTCGGTCTCGCCCAGGCCCAGCATCAGGCCGGACTTGGTCGGTACGTGCGGCACCAGCTCTTTGAACTTCTGCAGCAGGGTCAGCGACCACTGGTAGTCGGAGCCTGGACGTGCGGCCTTGTACAGGCGTGGCACGGTTTCCAGGTTGTGGTTGAACACGTCCGGCGGGGTCTCGGCGGTGATCGCCAGGGCCACGTCCATCCGCCCACGGTAGTCCGGCACCAGGGTTTCCAGCTGGACACCCGGCGACAACGCGCGAATTTCGCGGATGCAGTCGGCAAAGTGCTGGGCACCGCCATCACGCAGGTCGTCGCGGTCCACCGAGGTGATCACCACGTACTTCAGGCGCAGGTCGGCAATGGCGACGGCGAGGTTCTTCGGCTCATCGACATCCAGAGGCTTCGGACGGCCGTGACCAACGTCACAGAACGGGCAGCGACGGGTGCAGATGTCACCCATGATCATGAAGGTCGCAGTACCACCGGAGAAGCACTCACCCAGGTTCGGACAGGACGCCTCTTCGCAGACACTGTGCAGCTTGTGTTTGCGCAGCAATTGCTTGATACGGTCGACTTCCGGCGAAACCGGGATACGCACGCGGATCCAGTCCGGTTTCTTCGGCAACTCGTCGGTCGGGATGATCTTTACCGGGATACGCGCGACTTTCTCCGCGCCACGCAGTTTGACACCCGCCTCGACCTTGGGCCGTGGCGCTGGTGTCACGCTTTGCACTGGTTCTTGCACAACAGTAGTCATATTCAGAAGATTCCGCCCGTAAGGGTCGTCTGCTCAGCATAGTCGAGGTGCTTGACCAGCTGCCCGCGCAGCCTTGCCCTTACCTCAGAGAGTTCGATCGAGCCTGCCTGGTCGCGCAGCTGGGTCATGGCCAGCCCCGCATACCCGCAGGGGTTAATCCGGCGGAATGGCGCAAGGTCCATGTCCACGTTCAAGGCAAGGCCATGGAAAGAACAGCCATTGCGGATCCGCAGGCCGAGGGAGGCGATCTTCGCTCCATCGACGTAAACGCCCGGGGCATCGGCCTTGGCCGCCGCCTCGACGCCATAACTGGCCAGCAACTCGATCAGGCAGCGTTCGATCCGGGAGACCAGATCACGCACACCAAACCCGAGCCGGCGCACATCAAGCAACAGGTAAGCCACCAGCTGGCCGGGACCGTGATAGGTCACCTGGCCGCCCCGGTCGGTCTGCACTACTGGAATATCGCCGGGCACCAACAGGTGCTCGGCCTTGCCCGCCTGGCCCTGGGTGAACACCGCAGGGTGCTCCACCAGCCAGACCTCGTCGCAGGTTTCGGGGCCGCGCTGGTCGGTGAACCGGCGCATGGCCTCGAGCACCGGCTCGTAAGGCAATAATCCCAGATCGCGAAAGCCGAGGCTTGCCGGCATCAGAGCACCATTTTCACAATACCGGTAGCGCGCAGGGCGCTGTTGATATTGTGCAGCTGGTCTTCACCGGTAGCGACGATGTGCAGTTGCACAGTGGTGTACTTGCCTTCTTTACTCTGGCGTTCGGCCAGGGTCTTGAGATCGACTTCGGCGTACTTCTTGAGGATCTCGATCACCGTATCCTTGAAATTGACCACGGTGTCACCGATTACCTTGATCGGGTAATCAGCGCAAGGGAATTCGATTTTGTGCGATTTGTCAGCTTCGGTCATGGCAGTAACGGCCTCGTAAGCCGTGGCAACAACAACGCCCCCGCGTGAATTGGCGGGGGCGTGGCTGGTCACGATATCAGTTGAACAGCCCGTAGAAGAATAGACGAATGCTATCCCACACCCGGCCGAAGAAACCAGCTTCCTCAACAGCGTCCAGCGCGATCAGATCGGCGCTGTGTACAACGTTGTCATCCAGTTTGACTTCCACTTTACCGATCACGTCACCTTTGGCGATTGGCGCGGTCAGTTGCGGGTTCATGGTCATGCTTGCAGCCAGTTTCTTCAATTGGCCTTTAGGCAAAGTCATGCTCAGGTCTTGGGCCAGACCGGCTTTTACCTTGTTGACGGCACCCTTCCAGACTTGCGCCTCGGCCAGTTCAGTGCCCTTCTGGTAGAAGGTCTGAGTTTCGAAGAAGCGGAAACCGTAGGTCAGCAGCTTCTGGGTTTCGGCAGCACGGGCCTGCTCGCTGTTGGTACCGAAGACCACGGCGATCAGACGCATACCATCACGTACGGCCGACGACACCATGCAGTAGCCCGCTTCGTCGGTGTGACCGGTTTTCAGGCCATCGACAGTCTTGTCGCGCCACAGCAGCAGGTTGCGGTTAGGCTGCTTGATATTGTTCCAGAAGAACTCTTTCTGCGAGTAGATCGCATAGTGAGCAGGGTCTTCGTGGATGATTGCGCGCGCCAGTACCGCCATGTCGTGAGCCGACGAGTAGTGCTCGGGGTTCGGCAGGCCGGTCGGGTTCATGAAGTGGCTGTTGCTCATGCCCAGGTCAGCGGCAGTCTTGTTCATCATGTCGGCGAAGGCGTCTTCGCTACCGGCGATGTGCTCGGCCAGGGCGACACTGGCGTCGTTGCCCGACTGGATGATGATGCCGTGCAGCAGGTCGCTGACGCTGACCTGGGTGCCGACCTTGATGAACATCCGCGAGCCACCGGTACGCCAGGCGTTTTCGCTGACGGTTACCGGGTCGTTCTCGCCGATTTGCCCGCGACGGATATCCAGGGTCGCGATGTAGGCGGTCATCAGCTTGGTCAGGCTGGCCGGCGGCAAACGCTCGTCACCATTGTTCTCGACCAGGATATTACCGCTGGAAGCTTCCATGAGCACGTAGGACTTGGCTGCCAGTTGCGGCGGCGACGGCATCATCTGCTCTGCCGCAAAGGCGGCAGGGGTGATCATCAGCGGTACAAGCAGGCAAAGGCGTTTGGCAAAGCTGGTTATGTTCATCCGTCTCTCGAAATGGCTATTGGGCTCATGCCCTACATGGGCAAAACGTCTTCAGGCGCTGGGCCTTGCGAGCAAAACCGCCATTGTACATGGCTGTTCCGCCCGCTTGCATGACAAACCGACCAGTCCCCCCGATCAGTCTGCCGTCACAACTTTTGGCTGGCCAAGGTTGGCCAGACGCACACTGTCCTGCATCTGCTGGGCTTCGCCCTGGCTGTTGATCGGCCCCATACGTACGCGGTGCAGGGTCTGCTGGTTGCGCACGATCGAGCTGATGAAGACCGGCGCGCTGACCATACCGCTCAACTTGGAACGCAGCAGTTCGGCGGCATCCGGGTTGGCGAAAGCGCCGACCTGCAAGTAAAGACCATTGCTGGCCTGGTTACTGGCGATCTGCACAGGTACGACCGCTGCGGCATGCTGCTGCGGCGGAGGCGTCCACTGCTCGACGGCGCCGGTGCTGGGCGTAAACGCCTGGGTCTGGGCAACCTGCGGCTGATCCAGCACCATCGGCGCCGGCTGGCCACGCTGAGCCCACCATTGTTTCGGATCGATACCCTCGACACGCACGCGCGCGGTACCGGTTTCGGCGTAACCGAGCTTCTTCGCCGCCGCATAGGACAGGTCGATGATGCGGTCCGAATAGAACGGGCCGCGGTCGTTGACGCGCAGGACCACACTGCGATGGTTGTCCAGGTTGGTGACCTTGACGTAGGCCGGCAGCGGCAGGGTCTTGTGCGCCGCGCTCATGCCATAAAGGTCATAGACCTCGCCGTTGGCGGTGTTCTGACCGTGGAACTTGGTGCCGTACCACGACGCCGTACCCTCGGCGCGGTAGTTGCGCGAGTCCTGGATCGGGAAGTAGGTCTTGCCCAATACGGTGTAGGGGTTGGCCTTGTAGTTGCCGGTATGCACGGTCGGCGTGGCATCCGGGATCTTCGAGACATCGACGTCCCACCACGGCGCGCCGTCCTTGTGCGCCCGGTTGATGTCCAGACCGGGCTTGGCCCGCACCACATTGGTGCTTTGCTGTGTCGAAGGCTTGCTGGAAGAGCAACTGGCCAGCATCAGGCCCAGGGCCGCACAGCCGATCAGTTTGAGGGATGTATCTGAAAACATTACGCGCATTACTTGGCGCCCCGTGCTTGAACCAGCAGGTCCGATAGCTGATGTACCGCCATCGCGTACATCACGCTGCGGTTGTAGCGAGTGATCGCGTAGAAGTTCTGCAGACCCAGCCAGTATTCGGGGCCGTTGTCGCCTTCAAGCCGGAAAGCGGTGACCGGCAGATCATCGCGCAGCGCATCATGACTTGACCAGCCCAGTGCCCGCAACTCCCCGACCGTCTTGACCGCGTCAATCCCGGGGGTCAGGCCCTCGTCGATGCGATCACCGCTGGCCGTGGCACGGCTGACTACCGGCTCACCGGCAACCCAGCCATGACGCTTGAAGTAGCTGGCAACGCTGCCGATGGCATCGTCCGGGTTGTTCCAGATATTGATGTGGCCGTCACCGTCGAAGTCCACGGCGTAGGCGCGAAAGCTGCTGGGCATGAATTGCGGCAGGCCCATGGCGCCGGCGTAGGAACCTTTGAGGGTCAGCGGATCGACCTGTTCTTCACGCGCCAGCAAGAGGTACTCGCGCAGTTCCTTGCGGAAGAACTCGGCCCGCGGCGGGTAATCGAAGCCCAGGGTCGAAAGCGCATCGATCACCCGGTAGTTGCCGGTGTTGCGGCCAAAGAAGGTTTCAACACCGATAATCGACACGATCACCTGGGCCGGGACGCCATACTCCTGCTCGGCACGGGCCAGGGTCGCCTCGTGCTGACGCCAGAAATCCACGCCACGGGCGACCCGTGCGTCAGTGAGAAACATCGGCCGGTAATCCTTCCAGGGTTTTACCCGTTCGGCCGGCCGGGAAATCGCATCGAGGATCGACTGCTTGCGCTTGACGTCGCGAAACACATCCATCAACTGCTCGTCGGCAAAGCCATAATCGCGGGTCATCTCAGCGACGAACTCCGCTACCTGAGGCGAGCCGTCATAGTCGCCTGCGACCGCTTGCTGACCACCACCGAGCAAGCCGAGCAGGCCCACCCAGGGCGCACAACGAGCTGCCCAGCCACGCATTACTTGCATGTAATTCTTCACCTTATTCAAACCTGTGCAATCCATTTGCGATGCGTATGGATCGACATTAAAACTCCAAACGCTGACAGCAGCGTCACTAACGAAGTTCCGCCATAACTAATGAAGGGCAGCGGCACACCCACCACGGGCAACAAACCGCTGACCATACCGATATTGACGAACACATAAACGAAAAAGGTCATGGTCAGGCTGCCGGCCAGCAGCTTGCCGTAGAGCGTCTGGGCCTGGGCGGTAATCACCAGGCCACGGCCGATCAGCAACAGGTAGATCAGCAGCAGCGCACAGATACCAACCAGGCCAAACTCCTCGCCCAGCACGGCGATGATGAAGTCGGTGTGGCTTTCCGGCAGGAAGTCCAGGTGCGACTGGGTGCCGAGCAGCCAGCCTTTGCCAAACACACCACCGGAACCGATGGCCGCCTTGGACTGGATGATGTTCCAGCCGGTACCCAACGGGTCGCTTTCCGGATCGAGGAAGGTCAGTACCCGCTGCTTCTGGTAGTCGTGCATGACGAAAAACCACATGGCCACAGCCACTGGTACTGCGGCGGCGAGCACACTGAGGATCCAGCGCCAGCGCAGCCCACCCATGAACAGCACGAACGCACCCGAAGCGAGGATCAGCAACGCCGTGCCGAGGTCCGGCTGACGCACGATGAGGATGAACGGCACGCCAATCATGATCAGGCTGATCATCACATGCTTGAGGTGCGGCGGCAGGGAGCGCTTGGCCAGGTACCAGGCAATGGTGGCCGGCATGATGATTTTCATGAATTCCGAGGGTTGGAAGCGAATCACCCCGGGAATGTTGATCCAGCGTGTGGCGCCCATGGCGTTATGGCCCATGACATCCACCACCACCAGCAGGATCACCCCGCAGACGTAGGCCAAGGGTACCCAGCGCGCCATGAACCGCGGTTCCAGCTGGGCGATGACGAACATCGACACCAGACCGATGCCGAACGAGCTGGCCTGTTTGAGCAACAGGTCCCAGTTCTTGCCACTGGCCGAATAGAGGACGAACAGGCTGCCCGCCGCCAGGGTCAGCAGCAGGATCAGCAAGGGGCCGTCGATATGGATACGCTGCAGGAAGCTGGCGCGGCGGCGCATCACGTCTTCGCTGGAAAGCATGCGATCGAAATTGTTCTTCACTGGGCCGATTCCTGAGCGACGGTGGCGGGAGCGAACTCGGATTTGAGTCGGCCATTCTCGTCGAGCAACCAGGCGTCCATCACCTGACGCATCACCGGCGCTGCGACGCGGCCACCCGCCTCGCCGTTTTCGATCATGACCGAGACTACGATCTTCGGGTTCTCTGCCGGAGCGAAGCCGACGAACAAGGCGTGGTCACGGTGGCGCTCCTGAACCTTGTTGCGGTCGTACTTCTCGCCCTGCTTGATTGCCACCACCTGGGCGGTACCACTCTTGCCGGCAATGCGGTACTGGGCACCGGCGGCGGCAGCGCGGGCGGTACCACGGGCGTTGTGCATCACCTGCTCCATGCCATGGGTGACCTTGGCCCAGTCGGACTTGTCGCGCAGGACGATGTCTTCCATCGGATTCTCGTCCACCGGCGGCTGGCCTTCGATGGTCTTGGCCAGGTGCGGACGGTTCCACTTGCCCTTGCTGGCGATCAGCGCGATCGCCTGGGCCATCTGCAGCGGCGTGGTCTGCATGTAGCCCTGGCCGATACCGAGAATCAGAGTTTCACCCGGGAACCAGGCCTGGCGGCGGGTAGCGCGCTTCCATTCGCGGGTCGGCATCAGGCCGGCGGACTCCTCGAACATGTCGAGGGAGACTTTCTGCCCGAGGCCGAACTTGTTCATGTAGCTGGACAGGCGGTCGATGCCCATCTTGTGCGCCAGATCGTAGAAGTAGGTGTCGTTGGAACGCATGATCGCCAGGTCGAGGTCGACCCAGCCGTCACCGCTGCGGTTCCAGTTGCGGTACTTGTGGTCATAGTTGGGCAACTGATAGTAGCCCGGGTCGAACACCCGGCTGCTGGCCGTGACCACACCACTGTCGAGACCGGCGATGGCCACTGCCGGTTTGATGGTCGAACCCGGCGGGTACAAGCCCCGCAGCACACGGTTGAACAGCGGCCGGTCGATCGAATCGCGCAGGTCGGCATAGGCCTTGAAGCTGATGCCGGTGACGAACGGGTTGGGGTCGAAGCTTGGCTGGCTGACCATCGCCAACACTTCACCGGTGTTCGGATCGAGCGCGACGACGGCCCCGCGACGCCCGCCCAGCGCGGCCTCGGCAGCTTCCTGCAACTTGATGTCGAGGCTCAGGACAATGTCCTTGCCTGGGATCGGGTCGGTGCGCTTGAGTACCCGCAGTACCCGGCCCCGGGCGTTGGTCTCGACCTCTTCGTAGCCAACCTGGCCATGCAGCTCAGGCTCGTAGAAGCGCTCGATACCGGTCTTGCCGATATGGTGGGTACCGCTGTAGTTGACCGGATCGAGGGTTTTGAGCTCTTTCTCGTTGATCCGCCCGACATAGCCGACCGAGTGAGCGAAATGCGCACCCTGCGGGTAATGCCGGACCAGCTGGGCAACCACCTCGACACCGGGCAGGCGGAACTGATTGACCGCAATCCGGGCAATCTGCTCCTCGGTCAGCTCGAACAGGATCGGCACCGGCTCGAACGGCCGACGCCCCTGGCGCATGCGCTTTTCGAACAGCGTACGGTCGTCCGGGGTCAGCTCCAGCACTTCGACGATCACATCGAGCACCTGCTGCCAGTCGCCGGAGCGCTCACGGGTCATGCTCAGACTGAAGCTTGGCCGGTTATCGGCGATGATCACGCCATTACGGTCAAAAATCAGCCCGCGGGTCGGCGGAATCGGCTGCACATGCACCCGGTTGTTTTCCGACAGCGTCGAGTGATAGTCGTACTGGATCACCTGCAGGTAATACAGGCGCGCGATCAGCACGCAGATCAGCAGGACGATCGCCACGGCACCGACCACGACGCGACTGCGCACCATCCGGGCGTCTTTCTCGTGATCCTTGAGGCGAATCGGCTGCGTCATTGAAAGGCTTACAGGTTCATTTGTGGTAAGGGTGCCCGGACAACACGGTCCAGGCGCGGTACAGCTGTTCGCCGATCAGTATCCTTACCAATGGGTGCGGCAGGGTCAGCGGCGACAGCGACCAGCGCTGCTCGGCCCGTGCACAGACTTCCGGCGCCAGCCCTTCCGGGCCGCCAACCATGAAGTTCACGGTACGCGAGTCCAGCCGCCAGCGGTCCAGCTCGACCGCCAGTTGCTCGGTACTCCAAGGCTTGCCATGGACCTCCAGAGTGACAATCCGTTCCCCTGGCTGGACCTTGGCGAGCATGGCCTCGCCCTCCTGACGAATCAGGCGGGCGACATCGGCATTCTTGCCCCGGGTGTTGAGCGGTATCTCCACCAGCTCCAGCGACAGCTCCGAGGGCAGGCGCTTGGCATATTCATGCCAGCCGTCCTCGACCCACTTGGGCATGCGCGAGCCGACCGCGATCAAACGCAGACGCACGACGCTTCCTTATTCCTGGTCTTTGTTGAGCTTGGCGAAGAACTCGTGGGTGTTTTCCGGGCTGTGGTGCTTACCATCGGCCGCACGGCTTTGCTCGGCACCTTTCCACAGACGCTCCAGGTCGTAGAATTGGCGGGCAGCGGCGGTCATCATGTGCACGATAACGTCGTCCAGGTCCAGCAGAACCCAGTCGCTGTCGCCTTTGCCTTCTTCACCCAACGGGCGCACGCCCTGGGCTTTGACCATTTCGCGGACCTTGTCCAGCATCGCGCCGATCTGACGGTTCGAGGTACCGGTGGCGATGATCATGTAGTCGGTGATGCTCTGCTTGTCGCGAACGTCGATGACCAGAACGTCCTGGGCCTTGACGTCTTCCAGGGCAGCAACGGCTACCTTGACCAGCTCTTCGCCTTTAATCATTTCTTGCTTGCTCATATAAAACTCATTCAACTCTTAGGTATGAGGCGCTCAGCGCACTCAGTTCGGCGCACGGTAAAGGTTGTGCGCATCGATGTAGGCCAGTACTGCGTCCGGCACCAGAAACCGCACCGACTTGCCGCTGGCCAGCAGCTGTCGGATCTGCGTGGCTGACACCGCAAGCGGCGTCTGCCAGACGAATGCAATTTGTCCCGCAGGCCCTGCCAGGGCCTGCGGGTCACTGACTGAGCGTGCGGCCAACAGGTTGCGCAGGGCATCCGGTGGCTCGACGTCGGCATCCGGGCGTTGCAGCACCAGGATGTGACAGTGTTGCAGCAATTCTTCCCAACGGTGCCAACTGGGCAGGCCGCAGAACGCATCCCAGCCCAGCAGCAGAAACAGCTGATCCGAAGCGGCCAGTTCGGCGCGCATCAGTTCCAGTGTTTCGATGGTATACGACGGCGTGTCGCGCGCCAGTTCTCGCGCATCCACCGACAAAGTCGGCACGCCTTCGACCGCACAACGGACCATTTCCAGGCGGTCCTGGGCCGATACCTGCGGCGTGCCCCGGTGCGGCGGGCGGGCATTGGGCATCAGCCGCAGCTCGTCCAGCGCCAGCACCTCGGCCACCTCGAGCGCGCTGCGCAAGTGGCCGATGTGTACCGGGTCGAATGTCCCGCCGAGCACGCCAATGCGCCGGGCGGGCGGCATCGTCATGACTGCAGCGAGCGGTTTGCGCTCGGCCAAGTCAGAGCGACTCCTGTCCACGCAGCTGACCGTCGCCGATCACCACGTATTTTTCACAGGTCAGGCCTTCCAGGCCGACCGGGCCGCGGGCATGCAGTTTGTCGGTGGAAATACCGATTTCTGCGCCCAGACCATACTCGAAACCGTCGGCAAAGCAGGTCGGGGTGTTGATCATCACCGAGGACGAATCGACCTCGGCAGTGAACTGCCGGGCCTGACCCTGATGTTCGGTGACGATGGAATCGGTGTGATGCGAGCCGTAATGATTGATGTGCTCGATGGCCTGGTCCAGACCGTCGACCACGCGGATCGACAGAATCGCCGCCAGGTACTCGGTGCTCCAGTCGGCCTCAGTGGCCGGCACGGCATCGATAATCTGGCGGGTACGCTCACAACCGCGCAGTTCGACGCCTTTTTCCCGAAACTGACGGGCCATTTCCGGCAGGAAGTCTGCCGCGACCGACTGATCGACCAACAGGGTTTCCATCGCCCCGCAAATGCCATAACGGTAGGTTTTGGCGTTGAAGGCAATGCGTCGGGCTTTGTCCAGCTCAGCGTGCTCGGCCACATAAACGTGGCAGATACCGTCCAGATGCTTGATGACCGGCACCCGTGCATCACGGCTGATGCGTTCGATCAGGCCCTTGCCACCGCGCGGCACGATCACATCGACATACTCGGGCATGCTGATCAGCGCGCCGACAGCTTCGCGGTCGGTGGTTTCCACGACCTGCACCACCGCAGCCGGCAGGCCGGCTTCGGCCAGGCCACGCTGGATACAGGCGGCAATGGCGCGGTTGGAGTGAATGGCCTCGGAACCACCGCGCAGGATGGTGGCGTTGCCCGACTTCAGGCACAGGCTGGCGGCATCAATGGTCACGTTCGGCCGCGACTCGTAGATGATCCCGATCACGCCCAGCGGCACGCGCATCTTGCCAACCTGGATACCCGAAGGCCGATAGCTCATGTCGCGGATCGCCCCGACCGGATCTGGCAGGCTGGCCACCTGGCGCAGGCCGACGATCATGCCGTCGATCCGTGCAGGGGTCAGCGCCAGGCGCTCAAGCATGGCTGGCTCCAGACCATTGGCGCGACCAGCGGCCAGGTCCAGTTCATTGGCGGCAGACAGCTCGGCGCGCGCGGCGTCCAGGGCATTGGCCGCGGCCTGCAGCGCACGGTTCTTCTGCGCGGTACTGGCGCGGGCGATGACGCGGGCAGCTTCACGGGCGGCGCGACCCAGGCGGGTCATGTAGTCAAGAACGGACTCAGTCATGGGTTCAGTGTCTTGGCGAAGGGGAAATCGGCTGATTATAACTGGCACGTCGCCCCACGCCCAGCGGTGACAGGCGGATGGTCGAAAACAGTGTTCATACAATGGCCAATCCACCCTTATCGCGGGGCAAGCCCGCTCCCACAGTGGGAGCGGGCTTGCCCCGCGATAAGGTCCCTGGCAGCTGTTCAGCATCGATTAAGCCAGAAATTGCTATCATCGCCGCCCTGACCACCGCGAATTCGCCCGCATGCCAGACTCAGCCCCCTGCCCGTCCCAGGCCCTGCCCGACAGCTTCTTCGACCGCGACGCCCAGGAACTGGCCAAAGCCCTGCTGGGCAAGGTCATCCGCCACCGTCACGGCCCGTACTGGCTGGCCGCGCGGATCATCGAGACCGAGGCCTATTACCTGAGCGACAAAGGCAGCCACGCGTCGCTCGGCTACACCGAAAAGCGCAAAGCGCTGTTCCTCGATGGCGGGCATATCTATATGTACTACGCGCGCGGCGGCGACTCGTTGAACTTCAGCGCCCATGGCCCGGGCAATGCCGTGCTGATCAAGTCGGCCTATCCGTTCGTCGACGCCATCAGCGACGACAACAGCCTGGCGCAGATGCAACTGAACAACCCCGACGCCAGCGGCCAGGCCCGTCCTGCCGAACGCCTGTGCGCCGGGCAGACGCTGCTGTGCAAGGCTCTGGGCCTGAAAGTGCCGCACTGGGACGGCAAACGCTTCGACCCCGAGCAACTGTTTGTCGAAGACTGCGGTATCAACGTGAAACACATTATTCAGGCCGCCCGCCTGGGCATTCCCCATGGCCGCGACGAACATCTGCCCTACCGTTTTGTCGATGCCGACTTTGCCCGCCATTGCACACGGAACCCGCTGCGCCGGGGCCAAGTCGAAGGCCGGGACTACTTTCTACTGACACAAGGAAACTGACACGATGGGCCAATGGCTCGACAGCCTGACCGGTTGGCTTGGCGCCAACCCGCAATGGCTTGGCTTGGCGATTTTTCTGGTGGCCTGCGTGGAGTGCCTGGCCATCGCCGGGATCATCGTGCCGGGGACCGTGTTGCTGTTCGGCGTGGCCGTACTGGCCGGCAGCGGTGCCCTGCCACTCGGCGAAACCCTGTTGCTGGGATTCCTTGGCGGCCTGCTGGGTGACGCCATCTCCTACACCCTGGGGCGCAAGTTTCATCAGAACATCCGGCGCCTGCCGCTGTTACGTCATCATCCGGAATGGATCGGCGGCGCTGAGACCTATTTCCAGCGCTACGGCATCGCCAGCCTGCTGGTCGGTCGCTTCATCGGCCCGCTGCGGCCGATGCTGCCGATGGTCGCCGGCATGTTCGACATGCCCCTACCACGCTTTATCGCCGTCAGCCTGCTGGCCGGTGCCGGTTGGTCGGTTGCGTACCTGCTGCCGGGCTGGGCCACTGGCGCGGCGATGCGCTTGCCGCTCCCCGAAGGCTTCTGGCTGGATGCCGGGCTGATTAGCGCAGGCCTGGCGCTGCTGCTCGGGGTCAGCATCAACTGCAGCTTGCGCAGCCTGCGTGGTGGCACCCGGGTCATCGCCCTGCTCAGCCTGGTGGCTTTGGCCGCATTGTTTCTCGGCTGGCCGTATCTGCATGAATTCGACCAGGGCTTGATGACCCTGATCCAGGAACATCGCAGCAATGTCATCGATGGCAGCGTGGTACTGATCACGCGCATGGGTGATTTTCGTACCCAGTTCTTCCTCGGTGGTTTACTGACCGGCCTGTTGTTACTGGCACGTCAATGGCGTCCGGCGATCTTTGCCGGTACCACCCTGATCGGTACGGCCCTGGCCAATGGCAGCCTGAAATGGCTGTTCGCCCGCGCCCGCCCGGAAGTACTGACCGACCCCTTGACCACCTACAGCATGCCCAGCGGCCACAGCTCGGCAGCCTTCGCGTTTTTCCTGGTGCTGGCGGTACTGGCCGGACGCGGCCAGCCGGCGCGCATGCGCCTGACCTGGATCCTGCTGGGGTGTTTGCCGGCGCTGGCCATTGCGTTGTCGAGGGTCTACCTGGGCGCGCACTGGCCAACCGATATCCTCGCCGGGGCCATGCTCGCCTGCTGTATCTGTGCCACCAGCCTGACGCTGATCCAGCACCGCGAGCCGATCACCGCCCTGCCACTGAAAGTCTGGTGGTTGATTCTGCCGGCGTGCGTGGCGCTACTGGCGTTCTTCAGCTTGCATTCGCTGCCACATGCCCTGATGCGTTATCAGTACTGAGGGTTCAGGCGAACAACTCGCCTTGCAGCCGATCGAGCAATGCCTGGATAGCGTCCAGGCGTTGCCGAGGTGAATCGATGGCCAGCAGGTCGAGCTTGTCCTCTTCGACAAAGGGCAGCAGGTAAGCCAACTGGTTGGCCAGTGCCTGCTGGCCTGTGACCGTCACCGGCATGCCCAGCGCCTCCACCATCGGATGCTCGCCGAGCGCTTGCAACAGCGCCAGCAAGTCATGATGGTCATCCGTCAGCGGCAGGTCGTCCCCCTCTGGCAGCCAGGACACATCGGCGACCAGCAACTGATCCTTCTGCACCTCGAAAGGCCCGACGCGAAAACGCCGGGTGCCCTCGACACGAATGCCGAGCAGGCCGTTGTCCTGCTGCTGAAAATCGCGGATCACAGCCTCACAACCTATCTGCGAAAAGCCCGTCGGTGCCCTGCCGACCTGCTCGCCGTCAAGTATGCAGACAACACCAAAACCGCCACCCCGCTTCATGCAGCGGCCGATCATGTCCAGGTAGCGCGCCTCGAAAATCTGCAGATCGAGAAAGCAACCTGGAAACAACACGGTATTGAGCGGAAACAGCGGTAAGGTCATTGCTACTCCTCAAGCAACCAGGCTGACCGCCAGCGGCAGGAACACCGCCGTGGCAACGCCCATCAGGCTCATCGCCAGGGCCGCAAAGGCCCCGCATTCATCACTTTCCTGCAGGGCCACCGAAGTGCCCACTGCGTGAGCGGTTACACCCAGTGCCATGCCCCGCGCCTCCGGGCTGTGCACACCACAGCGCGACAACAAGCCAGGGCCGAAGATTGCGCCAATCACCCCGGTGATCAACACAAACACCGCCGCCAGGGCGGCCACGCCACCGATCTGCTCGGCCACCAGCATGGCGATCGGCGAAGTCACCGACTTGGGTGCCATGGTCATCAGGATCATGTGCTCGGCGCCAAACCACCAGCCCAGCAGCAGACAAGCGCCCGTCGCGACGATCCCTCCGATTACCAGCGTAGTAAAGGTCGGCCAGAACAGCTGGCGAATCCGCCGCAGATTGAGATAAAGCGGCACCGCCAGCGCCACCGTCGCCGGCCCGAGAAGGATACTCATGATCTCGGTACTTTTGCGGTACTCGCTGTAAGTCAGGCCACAGGCGAGGAGTACGCCAATGACGACCAGCATCGACACCAGTACCGGCTGGAGGAAAATCCAGCGGGTCTTTTCATAGGCCGCCAGCACCAGCTGGTACGCCCCCAGGGTGATGCCGATCCCGAACAATGGATGGTGAATGACCGCGCCCAGTGCGCCGCTCCAGTCCAGGCTCATGGCTGTTCCTCACGCTTGGTCTGACGGGCGATGAGCTTTTGCATCAGCACCCCGACGAAGGCCAGGGTAACCAACGCCGAAATCACCAGGGCACCGACGATGGCCCAGAAGTCCGCCGCGATATCCGCGGCGTAGACCATCACCCCCACCGCTGGCGGCACCAGCAGCAAAGGCAGGTAGCGCAACAGGCTATTGGCCGCCTCGCTCAGCGGCGCACCCACTTCACCGCGCACCATGAGGAACACCAGCAGCAGTAACAGGCCGATGATCGGCCCGGGCAAGATGGGCACAAACAAGTGATTGATTGCCGTCCCAAGCAATTGAAACAACACCAGCCAGGTCAAACCACGCAACAGCATAACTATCTCCTTCAGGCCTGGCGGCCATTATAAGCACGCTAACGACTTGCCTATAACCTGATATTCGCCGAAAACATGGCGACTTGACCGCTTTGTGCAGGCGTGCTGATCTTAGTCTTTCGAATCTGCCGAAATCATAAGAAAACCAAAAATCACCTGGAGAGTCACAATGCCCTTTGTACCTGTTGCAGAGCTGTCGCAGTACGTTGGAAAGGAACTGGGACGTTCCGAATGGCTGACCATCGATCAAGAGCGCATCAACCTGTTTGCTGAAGCCACTGGCGACTTCCAGTTCATTCATGTGGACCCGGAGAAGGCGGCAAAAACGCCATTTGGCAGCACCATCGCTCACGGTTTTCTCACCCTGTCGCTGATCCCCAAGCTGATGGAAGACATCCTGGTCCTGCCTGAAGGTCTGAAGATGGTCGTCAACTATGGCCTGGACAGCGTGCGTTTCATCCAGCCGGTCAAAGTCGACAGCAAGGTCCGCCTTAAAGTTGACCTGAGCGAAGCCTTCGAGAAAAAGCCCGGCCAATGGCTGCTCAAATTCACCGCCACCCTGGAAATCGACGGCCAGGAAAAGCCCGCCTATATTGCCGAGCCGCTGACACTCTGCTTCGTCTGAGGCCACCCTGCACTGAAACAGCCTCTGCGGCTGTTTCAGCCTGCACATTGTGCGGCATACTCGGGGCCTTACCCGTCCGGACCCCGTCATGCGCCCACTTGTTCCCCTTGCCCTGACCTTGCTGCTCGCCGCCTGTGGCGATGGCGAACCGCTGTCTCCACCTGATGCCCGCCTGCCCGATGGCGGCCGCTTCCGGGGCCAGGTCGTCGATGGCCTGCTGCAAGGCGAAGGGCGCATCGATTACCCCAACGGCAGCTGGTACGCCGGCAACTTCCATAATGGCCAGTGGCATGGCCAGGGCGAGTGGCATGGCAGCAATGGCGAGGTCTACCGTGGCCAGTTCCAGCAGGGCCTGTTCCATGGCCTGGGCACCCTGAAGACACAGGGCAGCAGCTACACCGGTGGCTTCAAGCTGGGCCGCCGCGATGGCGAAGGCACCCTGAAAGAAACCGGCCTGTTGTACCGCGGCCAGTTCAAGGACGACCAATACAATGGCGCCGGGCATCTGGAACTGGCCGACGGCAGCCAGTACCAGGGCCTGTTTGCCCGCGGCAAACCCAATGGCGAAGGCATCCGCAGCGACGCCAGCGGCAACCAGTTCAGCGGTCGCTTCGTCAACGGTCAGCTCGAAGGCAGCGGCACCTTCAATAGCGCCGAAGGCGACCAGTACATCGGCGCCTTTCGTGACAATCACCTGGAAGGCCGCGGTCGTTACGAAAGTACCGACGGTGATGTCTGGATCGGTCAGTTCAAGGACGGCACGCTCAACGGCAAGGGTGAGCTGATCGGCGCAGACGGCAGTCACTACAAGGGCAACTTTGTCGATTGGCGCTTTTCCGGCAAGGGCCGCCTGCAACTGGCGGACGGCAGCCTCTACGTCGGCGGTTTCGAAAACGACACCTACCAGGGGCCTGGCCGTCTGACCTTGAGCGATGGCAGCAGCCAGAGTGGTTACTGGGTCAATGGCCAGCGCGTGCGTGACGAACAGGGCCGCCTGTTGCCTGATCCACTGGAGCTGGCCTTGCTCAATCAAGGTCGCCTGCTGGAACAGGCCCTGGCCAAGGTGCCGGCCTCGACGCCGGAAATCGAACTGTACAGCCTGGCCCTGGCTGGCGACGGCAAGCAAAGCGTGTTTCTGCGCGAAGCCGACTATGTCAGCAACTTGCTCAAGAGTCGCTTTGGCGCAGTAGGCCAGATCAACCTGGTCAACCACCGCGACCATCTGGATGATCGCGCGCTGGCCACCCGCGAGAACCTTGCCCGGGCGGCGCAAACCCTGGCCGAACGTAGCGGCCCCGAAGACCTGGTGTTCATCTACCTGACCAGCCATGGCAGCCACGAGCACGAACTGGTGCTGGACCTGCCGCGCATGCAACTGGCCGACCTGCCCGCCGACGCCCTGGCCAGTGCCTTGGCGCCATTAAAAGATCGCCACAAGGTGATCGTCATCTCCGCCTGCTATTCCGGGGGCTACATCGACGCACTCAAGGACAACATGACCCTGATCATGACGGCCTCACGCGCAGACCGCGTATCATTTGGCTGCTCTGAAGAGGCCGACTTCACCTATTTCGGTGACGCGTTGTTTGCCCAGGCCCTGAACCAGACCGACAACCTGAGCCAGGCCTTCGAGCTGGCCAGCGCCAGCGTTGCCGAACGCGAATCGGCAGAAGGATTCGAAGCGTCCGAGCCGCAGATCTGGGCGCCCGCCGAGGTCCTCGCACACTGGCAGCGACTGCGCCAGCAACAGGCACGCAAAGCGTTGCAGAGCAACGCGGACAAGCAGACTGGACATGCAAAAAATGCCAGTACCCACTAAGCTGACTGTATCAAGGGAGAGACATCATGTACTTGACGCCTCAGCATATCCTGCTTGCCGGAGCCACCGGTCTCACCGGTGAACATTTACTCGATCGGCTGCTCAGCGAGCCGACTGTCAGCCGAGTATTGGCCCCTACCCGCCGCCCGTTGGCTAAACACCCGCATCTGGAAAACCCGGTCGGCGATCCGGCGCTGTTCCTGCCGCAGCTGGCCGGTCGCGTCGATATCGCCTTCTGCTGCCTGGGTACCACGATCAAACAGGCTGGTTCCGAGCCGGCCTTCCGCGCTGTCGACCTGGACATGGTCGTGGCCTTTGGCAAGCGCGCCCGGGAGATGGGGGCACGCCATCTGCTGGTGGTCAGTGCCATGGGCGCCGACCGCAGATCGCCGATCTTCTACAACCGGGTCAAAGGTGAGATGGAATACGCGCTGAGGGCCCAGGATTGGCCGCAACTGACCATTGCCCGACCTTCCCTGCTGCTCGGTGACCGAGAGGAACCACGCCTGGTCGAACAGATTGCCGGCCCTCTGTCGAAACTGATTCCCGGCAAGTACCGCGGCATCGAGGCCTGTCAGCTGGCCCGGGCGCTGTGGCGTCTGGCGCTGGAAGAACAGGATGGCATTCGTATTGTCGAGTCTGATGAATTGCGCAAGCTCGGGAAATAATTGTAGGAGCGGATTCACCGGGACGCCGGACCGCCGCGAAGGGGCGCAGCGCGGCCCCAAAAATTGGGACTGCTCTGCAGTCCATCGCGGATGAATCCGCTCCTACAATCCGCTCCGGCAGTTACAACCCGCCAGTCGCCTGAAACCCAATCCCCAATGCGGTCAACACCGACAAGGGCAACAACAAGGTATCCAGCAACGCGCTACCCGGCAGATCCAGCCCAGGGTAGTGCGGCGCTTCGGCACCGAAACGGTCTATGGCGCAGCAACCACCCTGCAGTGCGTACAAATCCAGACGCGTGCCGCTATACACCAACGGCGCCCCCGGCTTGGCCGCATCCAGCGTGCGCACGGTGGCACAACCGCTAACCAGTAAAACCAGCAGGCCTAAGCCAAGCAGTCGCTTCATTCATCGGCGCCGAAGTGATGCTCGCCCCAACGCGGCAGCATGTCCTGGGGAATATTCAGCACATTGAGAATCCGCGCCACGACAAAGTCGATCAAGTCGTCGATGGTCTGGGGCTGATGGTAGAACCCAGGTGCCGCCGGCAGGATCACCGCGCCCATGTTCGACAACTTGAGCATGTTCTCCAGATGAATACTGGAAAACGGCGCCTCACGCGGCACCAGAACCAGTTGCCGACGCTCCTTAAGGGTGACATCCGCAGCACGCTCGATCAGGTTGTTACAGGCCCCGGTGGCAATGGCCGAGAGCGTACCGGTGGAACACGGCACCACCACCATCGCCGCAGGCGCGCCGGAGCCAGAGGCTACCGGCGACATCCAGTCTTCCTTGCCATACACGCGAATCTGCCCGGCGGCAGCGCCGGTGTACTCGGTCAGGAAGGCCTGCATCGCCTGAGGTTTGGCCGGAAGCACCACATCGGTCTCGGTCGACATCACCAGTTGCGCCGCCTTGGAGATCAGGAAATGCACCTCACGGTCTTCGCGCACCAGACAATCGAGCAGGCGCAGACCATACTGCGCCCCCGAGGCCCCGGTCATCGCCAGGGTGATGCGTTCCGGCCCGCTCATTTCAGCGCCTCGGCCAGTTTGCCGTGCAGCCCGCCAAAGCCGCCGTTGCTCATGATCACCACCTGGGTGCCCGGCGTAGCCTGGCTCTTGACCCGTTCGATAATCGCTTCAAGGCTGTCGGCGACCACCGACGGCACCTTGCATTCGGCGGCGGTGGCGGCCAGGTCCCAACCAAGGTTCGGCGGCGCGTACCAAATCACCTGATCGGCGTCGTTAACGCTTTCTGGCAAGCCATCACGGTGGGCGCCCAGCTTCATCGAGTTGGAGCGTGGCTCGATCACCGCGATCAGCGGTGCATCGCCGATGCGCTTACGCAGGCCGTCGAGGGTGGTGGCAATCGCAGTCGGGTGATGGGCGAAGTCGTCATAGATCGTCACGCCCTGCACTTCAGCGACTTTTTCCATACGCCGTTTGACGCTTTTGAACGCGCTCAGCGCAGCGATACCCATGGCCGGCACCACGCCAACATGGCGGGCTGCAGCCAGGGTCGCCAAAGCGTTGGCGACGTTGTGCTGACCGGTCAGCTCCCACTCGACCACACCCTGGGTTTCGCCTTCAAAGCTGACTTCAAAGCGCGAGCCGTCGGCGCTGAGCAGATTGACCTGCCACTGTCCGCCTTCACCGGTGGTCTGCACCGGGGTCCAGCAACCCATCTTGATCACCCGCTCCAGGGCCGGCTCGGTAGTCGGATGAATCACCAGGCCTTCGCTCGGAATCGTCCGCACCAGGTGGTGGAACTGCCGCTCGATGGCAGCCAGGT
This sequence comes from Pseudomonas alkylphenolica, assembly GCF_000746525.1. Classification (NCBI taxonomy): domain Bacteria; kingdom Pseudomonadati; phylum Pseudomonadota; class Gammaproteobacteria; order Pseudomonadales; family Pseudomonadaceae; genus Pseudomonas; species Pseudomonas alkylphenolica. The sequence continues at coordinate 686,584 of NZ_CP009048.1, read as the reverse complement.
CCGGGAAGATATCGGCGTGATCGAACTCAAGGTTGTTGAGGATCGCGGTTCGCGGACGGTAGTGCACGAACTTCGAGCGTTTGTCGAAGAAGGCACTGTCGTATTCATCGGCCTCGACCACGAAGAACGGCGTGCCGCCCAAACGTGCCGACACCGAGAAGTTCTGCGGCACACCACCGATCAGGAAGCCCGGGCTCATGCCGGCATGCTCCAGCACCCAGGCCAGCATGCTGCTGGTGGTGGTTTTGCCGTGGGTACCGGCAACTGCCAGCACCCAGCGGCCTTGCAGTACGTGGTCAGCCAGCCATTGCGGACCCGATACGTAGGGCAGGCCCTTGTTGAGCACGTACTCAACCGCAGGATTACCCCGCGACAGGGCGTTGCCGATCACCACCAGGTCGGGGGCCGGGTCCAGTTGGGCGGCGTCATAACCCTGGGTCAGCTCGATGCCCTGGGCCTCAAGCTGGGTGCTCATGGGCGGATAGACATTGGCGTCGGAGCCGGTGACCCGATGCCCGAGCTCTTTGGCCAGCACCGCCAGAGAACCCATGAAAGTGCCGCAGATACCAAGAATATGAATATGCATTATCGACCTCGCAAAACGTCGAGGCAGGGTAGCCCAGGGCGCAGGAATTCGCATCCTGTGTTTCGCTCAAAGGCTCCGGGCGATACCGTGTTTGCGAAGTTTTCGATACAAGGTATTGCGGCTGACGCCTAACTGGGCTGCTACATGGGTCATGTGCCAGCGTTGTTGTTCCAAGGCTGCAAGCAATGCACTGCGCTCGGCATCCTCCAACGGTGGGAGCGGGCTTGCCCCGCGAGGCGTTGGTTCAGACAGACCGCTATCGCGGGGCAAGCCCGCTCCCACAATGCTCGGCAAATCTCTGAAGCTGATTGCGCCCTCATCACAAAGCGCCACCAACGTGCGCAACACATTACGCAACTGCCGTACGTTCCCTGGCCAGGCGAAATCGAGCAAGGCCTGGCGTGCCGAGGGCTCCAGCGTTACTGACTGCTCGCCCGCCTCCTCAGCCAGAATAAAATCAAGCAGCTGCGACTTGTCACTACGCTCACGCAAGGCCGGCAACTCGATCTCCAGACCATTGAGCCGGTAATAAAGGTCTTCACGGAAGCTGCCATCCTCTACCCGCTCCAGCAGGTTGCGGTGGGTGGCACTGATGATGCGCACGTTGACCGCCTGCGGCTCGCCACCGATCGGCACCACCATGCGATCTTCCAGCACCCGCAACAGACGGGTCTGCAGGGCCAGGGGCATGTCACCGATTTCATCCAGCAACAAGGTGCCGCCATCAGCCTGCTGCAACTTGCCGCGCATGCCCTCCTTGCGCGCACCGGTAAAGCTGCCACCGCGATAACCGAACAGCTCGCTCTCGATCAGGCTTTCCGGAATCGAGGCGCAGTTCAAGGCGACAAACGCCCGGTCGCGGCGCTGGCTGGCCTGGTGCACGGCCTTGGCAAAGGCCTCCTTGCCACTGCCGGTTTCACCATTGATCAACAACGGCACATCACGTTCGAATACCCGCACGGCACGACGAAAATCGTTCTGCAGCGCAGGATCCAGCAGGCAGATTGACCCCGTCTTTTCCACCTTGGCGGCAGGGGCTGGCGTTGGCAACGAAGGCTGCACCGGCTGGCGCACCTGCCCCCGCAAACTGGCAAACAGCAAGCGGCCATCGCGGGTACGCAGTGGCCAACTGGCACTGGCATGGGTAGTGGCACGGCTGAACAACTCATCCAGGGCACAGTCGAAAAACATCTCCACCGGCTTGCCCAACGCACCGCCACGAATAGTGCCAAGCAGGTTCAAGGCACTCTGGTTGACCGCGCAGATTCGCCCGTCGCCATCGAAGGCCAGCAAACCTTCGCTGAACAAACCGACCGATTCGGCCTGCAGGTGAAAACGCAGCAGCCACTGGTTCTCGAAGTAGCGCAGGAAATAGCAGCTCTCGATCATCTTCGCCGAGAGATTGACCAGGGCCATGGTGTGAAACTGGCTCTGGCGCGACACGTCCGGGCGCGCCGAAGACACATCGAGCACCGCCAGCAGCTCGCCGTGCGGATCGAACACCGGACTGGCCGAACAGGTCAGGCCGGTGTGCCTGCCACGAAAGTGTTCGTCTTGATGGATGGTCAGCGCCTGCCGCTCGACCAGGCATGTGCCGATACCGTTGGTGCCCTCGCGGGCCTCGCTCCAGTCGGCGCCCAGCCACAGTCCCGCACGCTCGAACACCCGCCGTTCGGTCGGTGCGGTGACGCAATTGAGGATCACCCCACGGGCATCGGTCAGCAACACCGCGTGCCCGGCGCCGGACAACTGCTGGTGCAGGCTGTTCATCTCATTGCCGGCAATCTGCAGCACCTGTTGCAGACGCTCGCGGCTCTCCAGCACGCGGCCATGCTCAAGCACAGTCGGCGCGATGCTCTGGGCCGGGTCCAGGTGGTAATCCTCCAGGCAGCGCAACCATGAGCGGGCAATCGAAGGGTCGCTGCCCGGCCCGTGCATCTGTGCCTTGCCCTGAGTCACCGTGAGCACTTGCCGGGCGTGCCGGCTGAGGTGATTGTTCTGCACTTTTTATTGTTCTCCGCAGATGAGATCGGCCCAGCATCCCCCACCCGTCCACGCATTGCAATGCTGGCTTGACCGTTGGGTCACGGCCTGTGCCATTAGCGGTACAAAGTGTCACCCACGCTGTACCGACGCTGCTACACCACCACCTTCCGCCTTCCGGCAAAACCCTGCAAACCCTTGATTTTACTAGGCCCGACAACAGTGGCCCGAGCCTTGCTCTATGCTTTAGATATCCTCCCCAACAAACACAATAGCCAGGAGACACACCATGCGTTACGCACATCCCGGTACCGAAGGCGCCAAGGTTTCCTTCAAGAGCCGCTATGGCAACTACATCGGTGGCGAGTTCGTAGCTCCAGTCAAAGGGCAGTACTTCGAAAACACCTCACCGGTGAACGGCCAACTGATTGCCGAATTCCCGCGTTCCAGCGCCGAAGACATTGAAAAGGCCCTGGACGCCGCCCATGCCGCCGCTGACGCCTGGGGCTCGACCTCGGCGCAGGCGCGCTCGCTGGTCCTGCTGAAAATCGCCGACCGCATCGAACAGAACCTCGAGCTGCTAGCCATCACCGAAACCTGGGATAACGGCAAGGCCATTCGCGAAACCCTTAACGCCGACATCCCACTCGCCGCCGACCACTTCCGCTACTTCGCAGGCTGCATACGCGCCCAGGAAGGCGGTGCTGCAGAAATCGACGGCAACACTGTGGCCTATCACCTCCATGAACCACTGGGCGTGGTCGGGCAGATCATCCCGTGGAACTTCCCGATCCTGATGGCCGCGTGGAAACTCGCACCAGCCCTGGCAGCCGGCAACTGCGTGGTACTCAAGCCGGCCGAACAGACCCCGCTGGGCATCACCGTACTGATGGAACTGATCGGCGACCTGCTGCCACCTGGCGTACTCAACGTGGTGCAAGGTTATGGCCGCGAGGCCGGTGAAGCCCTGGCCACCAGCAAGCGCATCGCCAAGATCGCCTTCACCGGCTCCACCCCGGTGGGCTCGCACATCATGAAATGTGCCGCCGAGAACATCATCCCGTCGACCGTGGAACTGGGCGGCAAATCACCGAACATCTTCTTCGAAGACATCATGCAGGCCGAACCTGCCTTCATCGAGAAAGCCGCCGAAGGCCTGGTACTGGCCTTCTTCAACCAGGGTGAAGTGTGCACCTGCCCATCACGGGCACTGGTGCAGGAGTCGATCTACCCGGCGTTCATGCAAGAGGTGATGAAGAAGATCAAACAGATCAAGCGCGGCGACCCGCTGGACACCGACACCATGGTCGGCGCCCAGGCCTCCGAGCAGCAGTTCGACAAAATCCTCTCGTACCTGGAAATCGCCGAGAAAGAAGGCGCCGAGCTGCTCACCGGCGGCAAGGTGGAAAAACTCGAAGGCAGCCTGTCGACCGGTTACTACATCCAGCCGACCCTGCTCAAGGGCACCAACCAGATGCGCGTGTTCCAGGAAGAAATCTTCGGCCCGGTGGTGAGCGTCACCACCTTCAAGGACGAAGCCGAAGCACTGGCCATCGCCAACGACACCGAGTTCGGTCTTGGTGCCGGCGTCTGGACCCGCGACATCAACCGCGCCTACCGCATGGGCCGCGGCATCAAGGCGGGCCGCGTATGGACCAACTGCTACCACCTGTACCCGGCTCACGCCGCGTTCGGTGGCTACAAAAAGTCCGGCGTCGGTCGTGAAACCCACAAGATGATGCTCGACCACTACCAGCAGACCAAAAACCTGCTGGTCAGCTACGACATCAATCCGCTGGGCTTCTTCTAACCCACAAACAGCGCGGCCCCACCCGGGGCCGCTCTGGCTCGCTTCCTGCAAGACCATCACCAGAGACATCGGCATCCGCCGGTCACGATAAAAAAAACAGGTGAACCCTATGCCAAGCGATCACTCCGGCAGTGTGCCGGCAGGCTCTTCTGTCGACTTTGAAAAAGTCGGCACCGACTATTTCCAACAACGTGAACTGAAAAAGGGCGCAGCAGGCTGGGTACTGCTGGTCGGCCTCGGCGTTGCCTATGTGATTTCCGGCGACTATGCCGGCTGGAACTTCGGCCTGGCCCAGGGTGGCTGGGGCGGGATGTTCCTCGCCACGTTGCTGATGGCGACCATGTACCTGTGCATGTGTTTTTCCCTCGCCGAGTTGTCCTCGATGATCCCCACCGCCGGTGGCGGCTACGGCTTTGCCCGTAGCGCGTTCGGCCCCTGGGGCGGATTCCTCACCGGCACGGCGATCCTGATCGAATACGCCATCGCCCCGGCAGCCATTGCCGTGTTCATCGGCGCGTACTGTCAGTCGCTGTTCGGTATTGGCGGCTGGATGATCTACCTGGCCTTCTACATCATCTTTATCGGCATCCACATCTTCGGCGTCGGTGAAGCACTGAAGCTGATGTTCATCATCACCGCCGTGGCCGCCATAGCCCTGGGCGTGTTCCTGGTGGCCATGGTGCCGCACTTTGATGTGAACAACCTGTTCGACATCGCCCAGACCGACGCCGTTGGCGCCAGCAGCTTCCTGCCGTTCGGTTATGTCGGCGTGTGGGCGGCAATTCCTTACGCAATCTGGTTCTTCCTCGCCGTCGAAGGCGTACCGCTGGCCGCTGAAGAAACCAAGAATCCCAAGCGCGACCTGCCTCGCGGCCTGATCGGCGCCATGCTGGTGCTGCTGGCCTTCGCCCTGCTGATTCTCGTGGTCGGCCCCGGCGGCGCCGGTGCCGAAGCGTTGAAAAGCTCGGGCAACCCGCTGGTCGAAGCGCTGGCCAAAGCCTACGGCGGCTCGACCTGGATGGGCAGCTTCGTCAACCTGGTGGGCCTGGCCGGCCTGATCGCCAGCTTCTTCTCGATCATCTACGCCTACTCGCGGCAGATCTTCGCCTTGTCGCGTGCTGGCTACTTGCCGCGCAAGCTTTCGGAAACCAACAAGAGCAAGGCGCCGGTCCTGGCACTGGTGATCCCCGGGATCATCGGTTTCGGCCTGTCGCTGACCGGCCAGGGCGACCTGCTGATCCTGGTTGCGGTGTTCGGCGCTACGCTGTCTTATGTACTGATGATGGCCGCGCACATCACCCTGCGGATCAAACGCCCTAAAATGGAGCGCCCCTACCGTACCCCGGGCGGGATCTTCACTTCAGGTGTGGCGCTGGTGCTGGCCTGCATCGCCGTGGTCGCCGGCTTCCTGGTTGACCCTCGGGTAGTGGTTGGCGCTGCGATCATCTATGGCGTACTGATTGCCTACTTTGCGTTCTACAGCCGGCACCACCTGGTAGCCGGAACACCGGAAGAGGAATTCGCCGCGATCCAGAAGGCCGAACAGGCCCTGCACTGATCAACGCTATCTGCGCCGCAGGTCAGGCCTGCGGCGTTCTGGAGAGTCTGTATGGCAAGTTTTGTACACACGGCAGGTCAGCAGACCTACCGCTTTGAAAGCCTTAAAGAAGTGATGGCCAAGGCCAGCCCGGCGCGCTCGGGTGATTTTCTCGCTGGCGTTGCGGCAAGCAACGATGGTGAACGGGTTGCTGCACAAATGGCCCTCGCTGACATCCCGCTCAAACACTTCCTCAGCGAAGCACTGATCCCTTACGAAGAAGACGAAGTCACCCGCCTGATCATCGACACCCACGATGCCAGTGCCTTTGCCGCGGTCAGCCACCTGACCGTCGGCGGCCTGCGCGACTGGCTGCTCAGCGATCAGGCCGATGAAGCCAGCCTGCGCGCCCTGGCGCCCGGGCTGACCCCGGAGATGGCCGCCGCCGTGTCGAAGATCATGCGCGTGCAGGACCTGGTGCTGGTGGCACAGAAGATCCGCGTGGTCACCCGCTTTCGCGGCACCATGGGCCTGCGCGGACGCCTGTCGACCCGCCTGCAACCCAACCACCCGACCGACGAACCGGCCGGGATCGCTGCGAGCATCCTCGACGGCCTGCTGTTCGGCAATGGCGACGCCATGATCGGCATCAACCCGGCCACCGACAGCATCGCCTCGATCTGCGCCCTGCTGGAAATGCTCGACGCCATCATCCAGCGCTACGACATCCCCACCCAGGCCTGCGTGCTGACCCACGTGACCACCTCGATCGAAGCGATCAACCGCGGCGTGCCGCTGGACCTGGTATTCCAATCAATTGCCGGTACCGAAGCGGCCAACGCCAGCTTCGGCATCAACCTCAATGTCCTTAAAGAGGGCTACGACGCCGGCCTGAGCCTCAATCGCGGTACCCTCGGGCAGAACCTGATGTACTTCGAAACCGGTCAGGGCAGCGCCCTGTCGGCCAATGCCCACCATGGCGTCGACCAACAGACCTGCGAAACCCGCGCCTATGCCGTGGCCCGCCACTTCAAGCCGTTTCTGGTCAACACCGTGGTCGGTTTCATCGGCCCGGAGTACCTGTACAACGGCAAGCAGATCATCCGTGCCGGGCTGGAAGACCACTTCTGCGGCAAGCTGCTCGGCGTGCCCATGGGCTGTGACATCTGCTACACCAACCATGCCGAAGCCGACCAGGACGACATGGACACGCTCCTGACCCTGCTCGGCGTTGCCGGGATCAACTTCATCATGGGCATCCCCGGTTCCGACGACATCATGCTCAACTACCAGACCACCTCGTTCCACGACGCGCTGTATGCGCGCCAGACCCTCGGCCTGAAACCGGCGCCGGAGTTCGAAGCCTGGCTGGCGCGCATGGGCATCTTCACCCAGGCCGATGGCCGGGTGCGTTTCGGTGACAACCTGCCCCCGGCTTTCCGCCAGGCCCTGGCCCAACTGGGATAAGCGAGGCGACCATGGACAACACCCCACAGCATGACAACAGCGCCAACCCCTGGCTGGAGCTGCGCCGCCTGACCCCGGCGCGCATCGCCCTCGGCCGCACCGGCACCAGCCTGCCGACCGGCGCCCAGCTGGATTTTCAGTTCGCCCATGCCCAGGCCCGCGACGCCGTGCACCTGGCCTTTGATCACCAGGGGCTGCGCAGCCAGTTGAATGAGCGCCAGCGCGACAGCCTGCTGCTGCACAGCGCCGCCGCCGACCGCGACAGTTACCTGCAACGCCCCGACCTGGGGCGGCGCCTGCACCCGGATTCAGCACAACTGCTGCGCGAACACGCGCAGGCCAACCCTGGCGGCGTCGACCTGGCCATCGTGGTCGCCGACGGCCTCTCGGCCCTGGCGGTGCACCGCCATACCCTGCCGTTTCTGACCCGGTTTGAAGAACAGTCTGCGGCTGATGGCTGGTCAACCTCACCAGTGGTCCTGGTGGAACAGGGCCGCGTGGCGGTGGCCGACGAAGTGGGCGAGCTGCTCGGGGCGAAAATGACCGTAATCCTGATCGGTGAACGCCCGGGCCTGAGCTCCCCCGACAGCCTCGGCCTGTACTTCACCTACAACCCCAAAGTCGGCCTGACCGATGCTTACCGCAATTGCATATCCAACGTGCGCCTCGAAGGCCTCAGCTACGGCATGGCCGCCCACCGCCTGTTGTACCTGATGCGCGAGGCGTGCCGACGGCAGTTGTCCGGGGTCAACCTCAAGGATGAGGCGCAGGTACATACGCTGGAGGCAGACGCCGGCACGCCAAACAAAGGAAACTTCCTGTTAAGCAAACCCTGAGGTGCAAACATTTCGTAGATTGCGCTTTCTAATTATCTTCAGGCAGCATCTGCCAAGGCGGCCGGCAATTTGCCGCACACTCCCATGGACCCTGAGGCCTGCTTATGCGGATCATCAAAGCCACCCTCGAACACCTGGACCTGCTTGCCCCGCTGTTCGTCAAATACCGAGAGTTCTATGGCCAGTTGCCATACCCGGACTCTTCCCGCTCGTTTCTGGAGAAACGCCTGGAGCGCGGTGAATCGATCATTTACCTCGCCCTGGCGGACGATGACGACAACAAGCTGATGGGCTTCTGCCAGCTCTACCCGAGCTTCTCGTCGCTATCGCTCAAGCGTGTGTGGATCCTCAACGACATTTATGTCGCCGAAGATTCCCGACGCATGCTGGTCGCCGACCACCTGATGCGTGAAGCCAAGAAAATGGCCAAAGCGACCAACGCCGTACGCCTGCGGGTCTCCACCAGCAACAACAATGAAGTGGCGATGAAGACCTACGAGTCCATGGGTTTTCGTGAAGACAACGAGTTCAAAAGCTACATCCTGCCGATCAACTCGGACTAACCCGGCGGGAGCGGGCTTGCCCCGCGATGCAATGTGGCTGACACTCCGCAATCGCGGGGCAAGCCCGCTCCCACCGAGATAAGAGCATCAACCTTCCCTTCCTTGGAAATCCGCCGCTACAAACTGCGCAGGCACAATCTTGTCGCCGCCGTATAATGCGCCTCCTCAAAATGTGTGAAACTTTACCCATCACTCGGGTAGCGGTTGAATGCATTCGCACTGCCCGTCATCGCAGGCCCCGACCGGGTTCAAAGAACACAGGTGCTGTACATGGACTTCAACCCGCTGGACCTCATTCTGCATCTCGACGCCTACCTCGATTTGCTGGTCAACAACTATGGCCCGTGGATCTACGCGATCCTGTTCCTGGTGATTTTCTGCGAAACCGGACTGGTGGTCATGCCGTTCCTGCCGGGTGATTCCCTGTTGTTCATCGCCGGCGCGGTTGCCGCTGGCGGTGGCATGGACCCGGTGCTGCTCGCTGGCCTGCTGATGGCGGCAGCGATCCTCGGCGACAGCACTAACTATGTAGTCGGCCGAACAGCCGGAGAACGGCTGTTCCGCAATCCCAATTCGAAGATCTTCCGTCGCGACTACCTGCAGCAGACCCACGACTTCTACGAGCGCCATGGCGGCAAAACCGTCACCCTTGCGCGCTTCCTGCCGATCCTGCGCACCTTTGCACCGTTCGTCGCCGGCATTGCGAAAATGCAGTACCCACGTTTCCTCGGTTTCAGCGTCGCCGGCACCGTACTCTGGGTCGGTGGCCTGGTGACCCTCGGCTACTTCTTCGGCAACGTACCGTTCATCAAACAGAACCTGTCGCTGATGATCGTCGCGATCATCCTGCTGTCGCTGGTACCGATGATCATTGGTGTGGTGCGCAGCCGTATGCACCGCACCGCCAAGGTTCAGTAAGCCCTGGCCATGTGGTCACTGAGCGCTTGGCGCCGTCGCCGCACCCTGGCACGTCACCCCATCGACCCGCAGCGTTGGCAGCGGGTTCGCGAGCGCCTGCCGATGCTCGATGGCCTGAGTGCCGACGAAGACCACTGGCTGCGCGAAGCCTGCGTACTGTTCCTGCACGACAAACACCTGAGCGCCCTGCCCGGCGTTGAGCTGGACGGCGAGCAACGGCTGTTTCTCGCCGCCCAGGCCCAGTTGCCGCTGCTGCATCTGGGCGATCTGAACTGGTACCAGGGCTTCCACGAAATCGTGCTATATCCCGACGATTTTCTCAGCCCCCAGCGCCACCGCGACGCCAGCGGCGTGGAACATGAATGGAACGGTGAGCACAGTGGCGAAGCCTGGCAACAAGGCCCGGTGATCCTCGCCTGGCCTGGCGTGCTGGCCAGCGGCGGCTGGGAAGGCTACAACCTGGTCATCCACGAACTGGCGCACAAGCTCGACATGCTCAATGGCGACGCCAACGGCCTGCCGCCACTGCACAACGATATGCGCGTCGGCGACTGGGCCAAGGCCATGCAAGAGGCCTTTGATGACCTCAACCGCCAACTCGACCGCGACCCGGACGCCGAGACCGCCATCGACCCTTACGCAGCGGAAAACCCGGCAGAATTTTTCGCCGTTACCAGCGAATACTTCTTCAGCGCCCCCGACCTGCTCAACGACGCCTACCCCGCGGTGTACCAGCAACTGCGCGGTTTTTACCGCCAGGATCCGCTGGCACGCCTGCAGCATTTACAGCACAACCACCCGCATTACCGGCAGGCGCAGGACTGACGCTGCCGGACATCAGGGCGAACGTGGCAAGCAGTGCGGAATGTGCCTATAATCGCGACCAATTTTTGGCCAAACATGGGGGCACTGCCCAATGAGCTACAGCAAGATTCCGGCTGGCAAAGACCTGCCGAACGACATCTACGTCGCCATCGAGATTCCAGCCAACCACGCCCCGATCAAGTACGAGATCGACAAGGACAGCGATTGCCTGTTCGTTGACCGTTTCATGGCCACTCCGATGTTCTACCCGGCCAACTACGGTTACATCCCTAACACCCTGGCCGACGACGGTGATCCGCTGGACGTGCTGGTTGTTACCCCGTACCCGGTTGCCCCAGGCTCGGTTATCCGCGCCCGTCCGGTCGGCATCCTGAACATGACCGACGACGGCGGCGGCGACGCCAAAGTCATCGCCGTACCGCACGACAAACTGTCGCAGCTGTACGTTGACGTCAAAGAATACACCGACCTGCCGGCCCTGCTGATCCAGCAGATCGAGCACTTCTTCGCCAACTACAAGGATCTGGAGAAGGGCAAGTGGGTCAAGATCGAAGGCTGGGACGGCGCTGACGCCGCTCGCGCTGCGATCACCAAGTCGGTTGCTGCCTACAAAGGCTAAGTAACCCTCAGCAAAAAGCCCCGCTCATGCGGGGCTTTTTGTTTCAGAAGCAGCTCACCCGGTGGGAGCGGGCTTGCCCCGCGATAGCTAACCGTCAGCCACATCGCATCGCGGGGCAAGTCGAATCGTCGCACCGCCGCTCCCACCGGAGGGGTCAAGCCTTCTGCATCCCCAACCCCACATCATCAACAATCGACTTGGCGAATTCGCACAGAAAATAAGCAGCCCACATCATCTCGCCGTCTTCATCCAGCAGCCCCGCCTGGATCAGCTTGTGCACACAACCGAGCACGGTTGAAGCCTGCTCCAGCGCGTAATCACACGGCACGCCCGGCGCAATACGAAACAGCCCCGTGGGCGATTGCTCGCTGCGGATGAAATCCACCACACCTACCGTCTTGCCAGTCTCCTTGCTCATGGCTTGACTCCTTGCAGCTTGCTCAGCGCATGCTCGACCAGCGCCCTGGCCATCTCGGCCGAATGCAGCACATTCACCAGCATGCCCTGGCCGGGTTCATTGGCGTGGGCGCGGCAGAATTCGTCGGTGGTTTCGTGAATGCCACGCAGGAGTTCGCTGGCGAAGGCCAGGGAGTCAGGGGGGATGAGATCGCTGTGGATGGAGAAGTAGGGGCTGGATAAAAGTGAAAGCGGTGGGTCGGGAACGATTTTTTTCATGGCTTAACTCCCAGTCGATTCAGGAGCTTCCACCTCAATCCTTCTCACAAGATTAGGGTGGCAGCTGTACGCGGGGTGAGAAACCGAGGACATAGGAAACTCGGCCAGACCGAAGTCTGCCCGCGCACAGCCGCCATAACATGACTGCTCTAATGTCATCGGGTTTCTCACGCCCGGTCGTCAAAAAAGACGACCTGAGGAAATTAGCCCTGATGCATCTTTCCAACAACAGCGAAAAGGCGGCAGCGCGCGTAGGATAGTTCCGAACGCAATCCGAAGTGAATTTTTTCGACAAGAAACCTCCTACGCAGTCCTAGGCATTGCCTGTAAAACCAGGCTTTTTCCCGCCTTAAAAATGAACCTCGCGTTTATAGCCCGGGCTGTGCAAGCCCTCTAGACTCGGGACTCATGAATACCTCCGGTGATCGACTCAAAACCCTGCTGCACGAGTGCAGCCTCTCGCCTTCCGACTTTGCCGCCCAGCGCAGGGTCACGCCGCAGCACGTCAACAACTGGTTCAAACGCGGCGTACCCCTGGCCCGACTCGACGAAATCGCCGAGTTGCTGTGTGTACGCAGCAAATGGCTGCGAACCGGCGAAGGTCCCAAACACCCCAACCCCTTGCCGCGCCTGAACACCGCACTACGCAAACCGGGTACAGAGCCGGCGGAACCGAGCCTGCTCGCCGCCAGCACCACTGATGACATCCGGCTGCCGTTCTACAGCATGCAATCCCGGCAGCTCAGACCCATCCCCGACCGCCACCTGCGCTTGCCCGTGCGCATCTTCGACACCCTCGGTATCGACCCGGACGTGGCGCTGTGCGTGAGCATGCCTGCGAGCAACATGAGCCCGTTGCTGCCACGCGGCAGCACCCTGGCCATCGACTGTGGCCTGAAACACATCGTCGAAGGCGAGCTCTACGCCCTGCTGCACAACGGCCGCTTGCGCATCCACAGCCTCAGCCAGCGCGCCAACGGCACCTTGCGCCTGCACAGCCACGACAGCGACGAACACCCCACCGAAACCTACAGCCCGGCGCAGCTCAAAAACCAGAAGCTGAGCGTGCTGGGCTGGGTGTTCTGGTGGGGGCATTTGCGCGACAGCCGCCCGGTTTGAGCGGCTGCGGGTGATTTTTTGCTGGGCATCCGGCGCGATAGCCAGTATGCTACGCCGCACATTTCGCCCCGGCTGCATAGCACGCCAGCGGGCCTGGCGCGGCACACACTGCCTGTCGCCACCTCCCGGCCCCAGCGCCGGAGCAACGATTTTAAGGCGGTTGCGGCTTACCATAAATTAGCCAAGACCGTCCCCTAGAAGCCGGCCACAAGCCGGCTTTTTAATTGTCCGAAATAATCCTACCCCATCCAAGAATCTTCCTGATAGCGTAGCTATTCCGGGGGTTTCAAGCATTCCCCTGTCCGATGGCGTTCAAAGCCATTCGACCTCATCCGACGATGAAGTGGGGGGACAGGTGGGGGGACAAAACGGGCGACAGGGAAAATCCAATGGGTAAGCTGAATCCGAAACAAGTCGAAAATCTGACCGAACCCGGCACCTATGAAGATGGTGATGGGCTTCGCTTGGTCGTCAAATCTACCGGGCGTAAATCCTGGCTGCTTCGATTCCAACTGGCGGGCCGTCGTAGAGAGATGGGGCTGGGCTCATTTCCTGAGGTGAGTCTCAAGAAGGCCAGACAAGACGCCAGCGCTAAACGCAGCCAACTGAGTGATGGCATTGACCCCCTGGCAGCCAGGGACATAGAGCGCGCCGCTCAAAGGGAAGCCCAGCGTGCAAGTGAAGCCAAGCAGCTGAAGTTCGAGACTTTGGCAGCGGAATACCGCGATGCGCACGGCTCGTCGTGGTCGGAGAAATGGCGTAAGGGATGGCTGCGAAAGCTAGAGCTGTATGCGTTTGATCACATAGGCAAGCTGTCAGCCGAAGACATCGGCACTCCCGAAGTGCTTAAGGTGTTGCAACCCATCTGGGCCACCAAGACTAGAACCGCTGACGAGGTGCGTGGGCAAATAGAACAGGTCCTGGACGCGGCCAAGGCACGCAACCTGCGACAGGGTGAGAACCCCGCTCGCTGGCGCGGGCACTTAGACAATCTGTTGAGCCGCTCTGAAAAGAGGAAAGCTCGGAAGCGTGAGCACTTTGAAGCATTGCGCTGGCAGGAAGTGCCGGAACTGATGATAAAGCTCAGGGCAAATTCCACTCCCCCGTCCTGGGCCGCTCAACTGCTGATCATGACCAGCGCACGCGCCCACATGGTTAGGTTCGCTCGTTGGGATGAGTTCGACCTAGAGGCTGGAACTTGGTCCCTGCCAGATGAGCGAATGAAGATGCGAGTAGCTTTCGTAATTCCGCTTGCCAAGGAAGTCGTAGAGCTGGTGAAGAGCATCCCGCGAAATGAGGGAAATCCCTTTCTCTTCCCAGGCCAAGGCAAGACAGGGGTAATGCACGCAAACGCTATACGAACCCTACTGCATGACATGGGTTACAAACACATCACTCGTCATGGGTTTCGGTCTTCATTTCGTGATTGGGCTGGTGAATGTACCCATTACCCACGGGAGGTCTGTGAAATGGCGCTAGCACATGACGAGCGTGATCAGACTGAAGGTGCATATTCTCGCTCGGACTTTCTGGATAAGAGGCGCTTACTTATGAATGACTGGAGCATATTTACGACACCCCCGCCAACAACCTGAATATCAAGTTCATCTAGAGGTCGCCGCCTCAAAATATGCAATTAGCGCACAAAGCAAGGCGCCTCAAGGCGGCAAAACCCACCGAGTGACACATTGCAGATGCAGCTCTAAATCATAATCTGAGAAAATTTGAAATCTCTAGGGAGACAGACAAGATCGCGTAAAGCTATCAAAGCGTGGCGAACCCAATACTTCTATAAATTCATGCCGACTCAGGGCCGGCATCCAGAGTCCATCTTTTCATTACCGATAGTTAGGGCTCAACACGAAACACCTCAGCGCAATTAGGACAAGATACATCTCGCCCCTTTAACGCATGTCGAAAATAGTGATCTCGAACCTTACCTTTTTTCTCTATACTTGTAATAATAAATTCGTAAACATCCAAGTCTAATAAAATCCAATTCCTGTCCACATATTCTGAAAGCGCCTCAGAAAGCGTATTAGCGGCCTCAGCATAACTACGCCATGGATTGACCGGGCCAGGCACTAACAATTCAGCTAACATTTCATAAATATCTTCTCTAATCTTTTTTCCAACCTTAGCCCCCAAAACCCGTCCATTATAAGCCAAATTCACTACAGACATAAAATTCTGCATCCCATCGAATCTGCCAATCTCTAATGCAGATCTCATAGCCAGTATTGCCGAAGCGTCAGGGCGCCCCTCCGTAAGCCTCGACACCGCCGCTTCATAATAAAGAACCGCATAGAAAAATCTTTCTTTCAACTCTACCGTACCACGAGCATCACCCTCCCTTAGCCAGCATTTCAAAATATCCCTCTCAGAAATAACCCCCTGCTTTTCCACAAATCGAGAAACATGCTTTCTATAAAGATTGAACGACTCCTTTGGCCAATATTTTCTAAGCGAAAACCGCAACATTGCTCGCAACTTTGACAGCGCAACATAAGCCCCTGCACCTTCAACTTCCGCAACTGAATTGTGCGCACCCATAAAAACCTCATCCATTTTCAATTAAGAATCACAACTCCTTTTTTACCTTCTTGCACAAGACGAATCAACCCATCACAGGCAAGCTTTTCGTATATATCCTCCAGCCTATCTGAATCTCTAAGTCTATTTGGACAATGACGTCTAATATAGGTTTTATCAACTCGCCTTTCACCTTTTTTATCATAATTCGACCTAATCCAAGCGTGGAGCTCACTTGCATCGTTTTCTAGCATGGTATCAGGGCTGAATACTTTATTAAACTGACGTGAAAACCAATAACCAAGCTCAATTGACGCCCTCATCGTCGCCTCAGAAACATCCCCCTCGCGACCCTCAAATATATGAAATATAGCAGCCAATCTAATCATATTTTCTGCAAGTTTTGATGCATGATCTGGCGCCCACCCATAAACCCCGTCTTCCGAAATTTCTTTTTCTATCTGATTTCGGGTATTGTTCCAGATCTCACTAGCGCGCTCCGACAATCGAATCACTTTTCGAGTACACTTGCCAAGACGACGATCACCAACATATTCTTTCAGAAGAGCGACTGCCTTATTTCCAAACCTCTCACAAGCGTCCCATCGCTGCTCAGATCCATCTGTAATTCTAGAGCCTTGAGTGGACTTAGGCCGGCAAAATAAAAAACGAGAAGTAAGACCCGTACCTCTTGCAGCATCTCCCTTGATCTCGTTGAATGACTCAAAAACACTAGGCTGGATCATTAAGCAAAGGACAAGTCTCGCATCGAGCACCTGATAGGACTCACTTGAAACACGCCCCACCCGCACACCATCCCCACTCCAGACTGAATTGATTTTATCGAAATGTTGAAACGCTCCTCCTTTCAGAATCCCTGACGCCTCGCTGGAGATCCATCCTGCCGACGACAAGCCCCCATTCATAGTTTGAAACAAAGCCTGGACTGTCACATCATCGTTGAGAAACAACAAGCTCAATGGTGGACTTGGCTCTTTATCTTGATGCTCACAGATCAATCTAGCAACTTCTTCAGTGTCTTCACCTCGTTTCACGCACCTTCTTAATTTAGATTTATGTGCTTTTAAAATCTCGAGCCAAACAGCATGCAAAGATTTATACTTAATCAACTCAAGACCGCGCTCCACAAGGAGCGCTTCTTGATATTTAAATACACTTGCGGACAACGCACGAAGCGTCGGTGACTTTCCACTTCCAGAGCCGGCAATCGCCATGATAGCAAGCGATAACGGGCAAACATTACCTAGAGGAGACCTAACGTCATATAGACCCTGACAAGCTAATGACATCATCGCCAACGCAGAGCAAACAGCCAGTTCCTTTGGGGATTTTATGTTTCTCTGCACCTCATCAACTGCTTCAGAAAAAACCTCGAACGGTAAATCCGGAACAGTATCCGATGCAATATGTTTACTTGATGCCTCCTTTGGTCCCGGTGGAGTCCTATTCCATGACGGCTGCCGCGCCGGCCTCTCACCATGCATCAGCGTCCTTCCTGTTTTTTCAGTTCAATAAATGCTCTTATCTCCCGCAGATCCCATCCGACTGCGAAGCTTCCGATCTTGAACGGCTTAGGAAAATCCGAATCAAACCATTTTGAACCTGGTTTGATTCGCTCATATATAGTCGACCTACTGAGCCCCAGCATGACCTGAAGCCGACTAATACGGATTACTCGAAGTTCATCCTCAAAACTATCTATTTGCATAAGACCCTCCCTTAGACGCCTCAACGGTATCTGGTAGGTGAAATAGAAACAGCCAAACCACTAAACAGATATTATTTTAAGCGGTTGCCTTGACATGACTGAGATTTCGAGAATGACGACTCACGACATTTTTTCTAAACAACAGCCCTCCGCTACCTGCTAAAGCTGCTACCGCTGTAGCAAAAGTAGCGGCCGTAGCGGCGTCCACCCTGCATGAAAATTCCATTCGTTATTTTTTCGGCCACACATAACTTCCTTGACTACATCATCAAGGAGGTTCGCCCCATGTCATTGCAGTGCCCTCGCTGTCATTCCCCCAAAGTCGCTTCTTTCCATCACGCCATGAAAGTCGGCGCGGCCATCGGGACCGTTGGCGGTGTTGCTCGTGGCGTCAGTGCTGCACTGGCTGGTGGGCAGGCTGGTGCGCTGATTGGCGCTATCGCCGGACCGGTCGGTATCAGTCTCGGCTCGGTTTCAGGGGCCATCCTCGGCGGCCTTGCCGGCGGTGTTGGCGGCTGCGCACTCGGCGCCCAACTGGGTGAGTCGCTCGATCGCCACGTCCTGGCCCACAACCTCTGCCTGCTCTGCGGCCACCGCTTCAATCTGCCTGCTTAATCCATTACCTCACTCTCATTTATGACGTCCGGATGGTGCTGCGCGATGCGCAGCCTTTATGCCGGCGCGCACCCAAAGGAATCACCACCATGGCTCATCTCGTCGAAACTATGGCCTACGTTGGCGCTACTCCGTGGCACGGCCTGGGTAACAACCTGCCGCAGAAACAGCCCATCGAAGTCTGGCAACGCGAAGCCGGTATGGACTGGCAGATCCTGGAAAGCCCCGTGCACTTCAAGTCGGACGCCATCGGCCATCTGGGCACGGTCCACTCGTTCTCCGAACAGAAGGTGCTCTACCGCTCAGACACCAAGGCACCACTGTCGGTGGTCTCGCAGCGCTACCACACCGTGCAACCTCGCGAGGTGCTGGAGTTCTACCGTGATCTGACCGAGGTATCTGGCTACGAGCTGGAAACTGCTGGCGTGCTCAAGGGCGGCCGCAAGTTCTGGGCACTGGCACGCACAGGCCAGGGCGCCGCGATCAAGGGCAACGACCAGGTGAATGGCTACCTGCTGCTGGCCACGTCCTGCGACGGCACCCTGGCCACCACGGCAACCCCCACCACCATTCGCGTGGTCTGCAACAACACCCTCACCATCGCTCTAGACGGCACCAGCCGTGCAATCAAGGTGCCGCACAGCACCCGCTTCGACGGCGATCTGGTGAAGAAGCAGCTCGGCATCGCCGTCTCGCAATGGGATGACTTCATGTACCGCATGCGCCACCTGGCTGAACGCAAGGTGCAGTGGCATGAGGCGCTGGGCTTCTTTATGAACGTGATGTGCGAGACCAGCCCGACCGGCGCCTTGCCGGAGCAACTGCCCAACGAGCGCGCCCTGCGCAAAGTGCAGGAGCTGTATGAAGGTCGTGGCCGAGGCAGCCAGCTGGACTCGGCTCGCGGCACAGCCTGGGGCTTGCTCAACGCCGTGACCGAGTACGTCGATCACGAGCGCCGGGCACGTAGCACCGAGTACCGCCTCGACTCCGCCTGGTTCGGCCAGGGCGCACAGATCAAGCAACGCGCTCTGGAAACGGCCCTGCAACTGGTCGCCTGAACTTATACCTACTCCACCCCATAACGCCCGACCCGCTTCGTTGCAGGTCGGGCGTTTCCATTTCTGCAAGGTGAACGCTATGAAAGCTACTTCATTGAATCGCAACACCAGCAAGTCCCGTCCGGCTCTGCGCTTGGTCAGCACCAAGGAGCTGCCCCGAGAGGACTGGCTGCAGATCCGCAAGCAAGGCATCGGCAGCTCGGATGCAGCTGCGGCCGTGGGGCTGAACCCCTACAAGTCGCAGCTGGAACTCTGGATGGAGAAGACCGGTCGCGATGCTGGCATGCCCAAGGCTGATCCTCAGGATGAGGAAAGCCCGATGTATTGGGGCAACGTACTGGAGCCCATCGTTGCCTGGCATTACAGCAAGCGCACGAAGAACAAGGTGCGGCGCATCAACGCCGTGCTGCAGCACCCGGATCCAGAGCTGCCCTGGATGCTGGCCAACATCGACCGCGAGGTGATCGGGGCCGACGATGTGCAGATCCTAGAATGCAAGACAGCCGGTATAAACGGGGCTCGCCTCTGGAAAGAGGGCGTGCCGGAGTATGTCCAGCTACAAGTAATGCACCAACTCGCGGTCACCGGCAAGCAGGCCGCAGATGTGGCTGTGCTGCTCGGTGGCCAGACGCTGGAGATCCACCGTATCGAGCGGGACGAGCAGATGATCGCTCGCCTGATCGAGCTGGAACGCAAGTTCTGGCACTACGTTGAAACCGACACACCACCACCGGCTGATGGCACGACTTCCGCTGAATCAGCCCTGCGCTGCCTTTATCCGGATGACAACGGTCAGGTCGTCGACTTTCGTGGCCATGCCGGACTGGCCGCAGCCTTCATTGAACTGAAGGCCGTTCGTCAGTCGATTGCCGACAAGGAAAAGCGCGAGGCTGAGCTAAAGCAAATGCTGCAGCAGGCCATGGGCGATGCCAGCAGGGCGGAGTTTTCCAATGGCTACGTCAGTTGGCGCAAAGCCAAGGACAGCATCGGCCTCGATGTCGCTCAACTGCTCAAGGACAAGCCCTACCTGCAGGCCAAGTACCCGCTGCTGAAACCAGGTGCACGGCGCTTCCTGGTCGGCTGAAACCCAACTCCTCCAACTCTTCCATCCCCTTGGCCAGTCCGTGCAGTTACAGCTGCATGGCTGGCCTTTTTCATTTCCAGGAGACTCACCATGCTCAAAGGTCTGGCTATCACTCCGCCGGTGCTCGGGCGGATTTCCATCGGTAAGGTCATCGAGAAGAACGGCAAGCGACTGCCGGAGAAGGATGACCAATTCACCATCACCTCCCAGGTGCAGGGTAAGGACGGCTGGCTGCTGCATCCGCTTAATGACGAGCTGCGCCAGGGCAAGGACGACAAACTGCGCAGCATTCCGGTACGGCTTCTGTTCAATGAGCCGGAGCTGAACTTTCGCGCTGACTACACGCTGTTTGATCGGCAGTCTGGCAGGCCGTTGTGCGTGGGCAATGGCGAGACCTGCAAGCGAGTTACCCAGGACGGAATGCAATCGCTGCCCTGCCCTTCGCCGGATGCCTGTCCACTGGCCAAAGGCGGTGCCTGCAAACCCTATGGCCGGCTGAATGTGCTGATCGGTGATGACGATCCGCTAGGTAGCTTTGTTTTCCGCACCACCGGTTTCAACAGCATCCGCACCCTGGCCGCACGCCTGCATTACTTCCAGGCCATATCGGGCAATCGGCTGGCGTGCCTATCGCTGGAGTTACGCCTGCGCGGTAAGTCGACTCGGCAGAGTCATGGCACGCCGATCTTCTACGTCGATCTCACAGTGCGTAACGGCATGGATATAGCCGAGGCGCTACAGGCTGCGAATGAGCAGAATAAACAACGGCAAGCCGTGGGTTTCGACCAAGCCGCACTGGACGATGCGGCACTACGTGGCTTCGCTAATGGGGCCTTTGAAGACAGCGAAGAAGACAGCAGTGCTGTGATTGAAGAGTTCTTTACCTGCCGGGATACAGCTTCCATCAACACCCAACACGAAGCACCGCAAACCAGCCCCAGCTCATTGGCCGGCAAGCTGGAAGTGCTCGCCAATCAACCCCACTGACCTAGCACCGCCTGCACTGGCTCCAGGCAGGCCACCGGAGAACCGAGATGATGTTATTACGATTTCTGCTTTGCCTATTTGCCTTCATCGGCGCGCTGGCTGCAGCCGGTGTATTGGTCGTGAGCGTTGTGCTGATGCTGCGTTTCCCACCTTTGCTGATCGCTGTAGTACTGGCCTGCTGGATTCTCTGCACGCAGCTTAAGATGTTACGCATTCCGGATCAGCACATGTAGCTTCTCAGCTACACATGCTTTTATCGTGACTTTGTCTTTGGCAGCACGCACACACGCAATCAATACAACGTGAAGCCAATAAGATGGGAGCACGCTACGCATGACGCCTTGCCGATATAGCCATTCATAAATAGAGTAAATGTACCTTCAAGGAGAAGAAGAAATGAAAGCTGCAATTTTTATCCTAGCGACCCTATTTTCCACAACATCACTGGCAAATAGCTATTGTGAAAGCAGGGACACCACCCGTGCAATATTTCAGTGCTACGACGCCATCGCCCCTTCGGAAATGGAAAAGATGAAGGGTCTCTATGAAAAAATACGAAACCACCCAGCCACAACACAAGAAGCACTTCAGCTACTTGAGTTCGACCATCAAAACTGGGCCGGGCTCTTGGATGCTAGCTGTCGTGACTCTCGCTGCGGCTATACAGCCCTGGTAAATCGTAACAATGCGCTGGCCGGTCGCCTAAATGCTTTAGGCCCTGTACAGGCAGATAATTCAGAACCCGAAAATTGCCTGGACGCCTGGATTAATGCCTTCCGTGAAGAGATGGGTGAGGATTCGATGATAGTGGGTGAGCAGCTTGATGAGTGGAAAGACTGGTGCAGCGAAGGGAAGCGGCCTTAACTCTACAGTGAGGCCGGAACGCCACATTGAAGCAATCAACGCCTTTTAGCGAATGACCTTTTCTACTTCCATTGAGGGGCCCCATGGGGCCCCCTCAATGGATAAACTGCCCTTTCTTTTTGTCGATCTCTCCAAGCACCAGGACCGACTGCAGCCGAACTTGCACAGGGTTGGGCCACCCCACAAGGAGGAATCATCTCTCCGGTAATGGCGAATTGGACGCTGGATGGCCTGGAAGATGTCGTCTACGCGCCGCGCTACGTACTGGATGATGACGAACTAATGATCTGGGGCGTCGTGAGCCACAGCCGCCCTCAAATAAAAAAGCGCGACGCCCAAAGCGGGTGCCGCGCAAACGCTCAATCACAGGTGTACGACGCTAAACTATTCAGAACTGCTCGTCTGCCAGGCCATACAGCGACTCGCTGCCAGCGAGGATGCTTGCTTCTAGACCCAATGTGCGAGGCAGTAGATGGGCGAAGAAGAATTCGGCGGTTGCCAGTTTGGCACTGTAGAAAGCTTCACCTTCTATGCGTTTTCGGTGGGCCACTTCGGCCATGCGCGCCCACATCCAGGCGTAGGCGGTGTAACCGAAAAGGTGCAGATACTCCACCGAGGCCGCGCCGGTTTCATTGGGGTTGTCGGCAGCGCACTCCTGCAGCCATTTGCTGGTTCGCTCCAGGCGCTCGACGGCATCCAGCAGGTTGATGGCATACGACGTGTCGTGCTGTTCGACAAAGCGGCGGATTTCACGGGTGAATTGACGCAGTACCACGCCGCCGTTGCCGATAACCTTGCGCCCAACCAAATCGAGCGCCTGAATGCCATTGGTGCCTTCATAGATCTGGGTGATACGGCAGTCGCGGATCAGCTGCTCCTGGCCCCACTCACGGATATAACCATGGCCGCCGAAAATCTGCTGGCCATGGGTGGTGGTTTCCAGCGCCATATCGGTGAGGAAGGCCTTGGCCACCGGCGTCAGCAAGGCAACCAGCTCTTCCGCGCGCTTGCGGGTGGCGGCATCTTCGCTGTACTTGGCGGTGTCGAGCTGCATGGCCACGTAGCTGGAGAAGGCACGACCGCCCTCGTTCAGCGCTTTCATGGTCAGCAGCATACGGCGCACATCCGGGTGCACGATGATCGGGTCAGCGGCTTTGTCTTTAGCCACCGGGCCGGTCGGCGCACGGCTCTGGATACGGTCGCGGGCATATTCCACGGCGTTCTGGTAGCTGCGCTCACCCAGGGACAGGCCCTGGATACCCACGCCCAGTCGCTCGTAGTTCATCATGGTGAACATGGCCGCGAGGCCCTTGTTCGGCGCATCGACGATCCAGCCGGTGGCGCCGTCGAAGTTCATCACGCAGGTGGCCGAGGCCTTGATGCCCATTTTGTGTTCGATCGAGCCGCAGGACAGGCTGTTTTGCTCGCCCAGGGAACCGTCGGCATTGACCATAAACTTCGGCACCAGGAACAGCGAGATGCCTTTCGGGCCCGCTGGGGCGTCCGGCAGCTTGGCCAGTACCAGGTGAATGATGTTCTCGGTCAGGTCGTGCTCACCGCCGGTGATAAAGATCTTGGTGCCGGATACCTTGAAGCTGCCATCAGCCTGCGGCTCGGCCTTGGTGCGGATGATGCCCAGATCGGTGCCGGCATGCGGCTCGGTCAGGCACATGGAACCTGCCCAGGTGCCGGCGTACATGTTCGGCAGGTATTGCTCTTTCAGCTCTTCGCTGGCGTGGGCGTTGATCGACAGGCAGGCACCGGCCGTCAGCATCGGGTACAGACCAAAGGACAGGTTGGCCGAGTTGACCATTTCCTCGACCTGCGCCGAGATCGCCTTGGGCATGCCCATGCCGCCGAATACCGGATCACCACCGACGCCGACCCAACCGCCTTCGGCGTAGGTTTTATAGGCATCCGGGAAGCCGGCTGGGGTTTTCACTGCGCCATTGGCCCAGGAACAGCCTTCTTCGTCGCCGCTGCGGTTCAGCGGGGCGATCACGCCGCCGGTAACCTTGCCGGCTTCTTCGAGAATCGCCGCCGCAGTGTCTTCATCGACCACTTCAGCCAGGGCCGGCAACTGGGCCCACAGCTTGGAAACTTCAAACACTTCATTGAGCACGAAGCGCATATCGCGCAGGGGAGCTTTGTAGTCAGCCATGCTGGAGTCTCTCGCAGAATGCCCGAACATTCGGTCCGGGGATGGATAATTCAGTCGGGGCGACCGTGCGCAGCCCACACCTGGGCGATACCGCTGCCCATGATGCCGCCGATCACGCCCACACGTTGAATGTTGATAGTCGCCGGGCTGGCCTCTTAAACACGTTCGAAAACCACGGCAATACCCTGCTCACCGCCAATACACATGGTGGCCAGAGCGAAGCGGCCCTGGATGCGGTGCAGCTCATGGATGGCCTTGGTGGCTACTCGCAAGCGCCAGGCAGCGTTTAAACTGCCGCGCAGTCTAGAGATCGACGGCACCATGACCTATGCCGAAAATACCCCCAATGCCTGACGTTTTTTGCAACCTCAGGTGCCCCAACCAGGATGAACAAAGGCTATGCAAGAGAAAGATTCGGTCGCTGTCTACTTCGTCCAGGCCGCACTGCAGGGCCTGGCTGATCAGCCCCGGCGCGTAGCCGGCGTGCTGGCCGAAGCCGGCATTGATCCGCAGCTGCTGACGGACAACAGCGCCCGGGTGGTGGCCAGCGCGTTCGCCAAACTGTGGCTGGCAGTGGCGCGGGAGCTGAATGACGAATTCCTCGGCTTCGACTCCAACGGCATGCCCCAGGGCAGCTTCGCACTGATTTGCCGCGGACTGATCCACAGTGCCAACCTCGGTCAGGCCCTAAAACTCTGCCTCGGCGGCCTGAACCTGTTCATCCGTGATATCGGCGGTAACCTGAGTTTGCGTGGCAAGCACGCAGTGATCCGCCTGGACAATCGCGGACAGGCCAGCAGCGCCGCCGAAGAAACCTACCTGACCATCGTTCTCGGCCTGCTCTGCTGGCTGGCCGGGCGGCGCATTCCGATCAATCGCTCACAGTTCGTCCACCCCCGCCCGCCTCATGGCGATGACCACCTGTTCTGGGGGCCGAACCTCAGCTTCGAGACAAGCCACAGCGAAATCGAGTTCGACGCCAGCTACCTGAGCCTGCCCCTGGTACAGGACCAGACATCGCTCAAGCAATTTCTGCGCACCTCGCCGCAGTGGCTGATCGTGCGTTTCAGCAACCGCCAGGGCCTCGGTAACCAGATCTTCAAAGCCTTGCGTCACAGCCGCCACGAGCAGTGGCCGACCCTCGCAGACCTCGCCCGAGAGCACGGCATGAGCATCGCCAGCCTGCGCCGGCAGCTACAGCGCGAAGGTTTTTCCTTCCAGGAGCTGAAAGATGAAGTGCGCCGCACCATTGCCTTCGAGTGCCTGCGCAACTCGCAATTGAGCATCGGTGAGATCGCCGAAAGGGCCGGCTTCCAAGAGGCCAGCGCCTTTCACCGGGCATTCAAGCAGTGGACCGGACAAAGCCCTGGCCACTACCGAGCGAAACGGCTAGTGCAGAGCAATGAATACACACCAGGCGCTCAGCCTCGGTGACACACCGCATCCGCGCCCTTCGAATACTGAGCACATACCCGGATAGTCCATCGGCGGCACAGATGCGGAGTTGGCGGCCTATATTTGGTCAGCGCTGCAGTCCGAACCGCTGCGAGCCCTGCAAACTGTTTTCTTCATCTTGCCGAGTACCTGCACACACAAGTCGCTGTGTGGCATGACGCGGCAGGCCAATACCACGCCCGCAGCTTGTTCATCGGCGCTGACATGAGAGCGGCTCATGACGCCTGCGGCATAACTGCCTTCGACAATTTGCACCTTGCAGACTCCGCAGCCACCACCGCGGCAACCGACGGGGATGCCACGCCGACCCAGGCGCGCCATTCCATCGAGCACTGACTCGCACTCGTCGCAGGCGTATTGCTCGCCGGTATCTTCAATCAGGACTTGATGCTTCATCGCGCACACTCACTAAGCAGAAGTGGCCATCGGTAACAGCCCCAGGGCTTTCAGGGCGGCATTCGCGCAGATCTCGTCCTGCTCCTCAGTGCCACCGGAAACGCCGATGCCGCCAATGCAAACACCATCGAGAATGATCGGTACGCCACCACCGAGAACCACCAGGCGCGGACGACTGGTAAGGCCGATGCGCAGTCGCTCATCGTCACCGATCTTGCCCATCCACTCCTTGGTGGCAAAGCCAAAGCTGGCGGCGGTATAAGCCTTGTCGATTGCCAGCCCCTCGGAATGTAGAAAGGCTCCGTTCATGCGCAAATAGGCCAAGGTATTGCCATTGCGATCGACGACCGCCGCATTGACCTTGATCCCCAGCCGCTCGGCGCGGCTTAACGCCGACTCAACCGCAAGCGATGCACCTACCCAGCTCAAGGTGGCTATTTCATCGCAATACAGCTCTGGGGTTTTCATCCGGCCACTCCAAGCTTGGCGGCACGGGCACTGATTTCCTGCTCGCGCAATGCATCGGCACCCAACCCGCCGATGGACCAGTCCTGCGGTTCGACGCGGGTACACCTGCCGCGCACAAGTCTGCGTTCAACCTCCAGGATGTCGACCAGCAAGTTGGTAAAGCCGCTCATCAACTGCCGACGCTCGTCCAGCGGGCGCCCTTCCAGCACGATGAAGTCAAAATACGGCGCATGCAGGCCGTTAGCGCTGACAACGTCACCGGCCACGGCGCACTCATCTGCCGCATGCAGGGTGACAAACGCCCGTACTCGCTCTATGGGGGACTCCAGCACCTGGCTGTAAAGCTGAGAGGCGGCTTTTAACAGCTGGACTTTTTGCTCGGCCGAACAATGGCCTTGCACAAGGTGAAAGTTCACGACTGGCATATTGACGATCTCGCTAGATGTTCTTGGATTTATTAGCTAACAGCTCGACCCGGAAACACTCAGGGCAAACCACGACGGCGGCCGGAATCCAGCATCAGGGTCGAGCCGGTCATCGCATCGGCCTCGGGCGCCAGCAGCAGGCTCACGGCCCAGGCCACTTGCGCTGGCGTGGTAAAGGCGCCAATCGAGGACTCCGCACACATCTCCTGCAACACTGCCTCGGCACTGATGCCGCGCTGGCGGCCACGGTCGGCCGCCACCCGGTGCAAGCGCTCGGTGTCCGCCGGCCCCGGCGCCAGCAAGTGCGCGGTCACCCCACGCACACCATAGGCCAGGCTGAGCTGGCGCACGGCATTCACCAGTGCGGCATTGGCAATCCCGGCAGATGCGGCGTAAGCCGTGGGTTCAAAGCCATAGTGACCGCCAATGGCGATCAGCCGCGAGCCTTTTACCAAGTGCTTATCCACTGCCCGGGTCAGACGCAACAGGCCACCGACCTTGATATTCACCGCATCCACCAATGCGGCCGTGGGCGCATCGAGAATACCGCCGACCACCGCCACGCCCGGACCATGCACCACCATACGCACCGGCCGATCCAGCACCGCGCGGATGGCCGCCACTGCATCATCGCTGGCGATGTCGGCCACGCAGGGAATCAGGCCGCGATGCAGGCCGGCCAGTTCGCTCAGCGACTCGGCGCTACGCGCCACCGCCACCACGTCGAGGTTGCTGGCGCACAGCCGGGCAACGATCTGCCGACCAAAGGCACCGGTTGCCCCGACCACCACGGCCAAGTCTTTATCCGTATTCATCATCGTCCTCCGCTGCAAGTCAGGGGCATGCCGTGCATGCCCCTGACACCGTTACGTGGGCAGCAGAATTCCGCGCTCCCGGGCCATGGTCAGGGCGGTGTCCTGGATCATGTCTTCCTGGCCACCGATCATTTTCTTGCGCCCCAGTTCGACCAGGATGTCCCGCGCCGGTACGCCAAACTGCAGGCTGGCACGTTTGGCGTGGAGCAGGAAGGTGGAGTACACACCGGCATAGCCGAGGGTCAGCGATTCGCGATCGACCCGCACGATGTGCTCCATCATCGGCACGATGATGTCTTCGGCCACGTCCATCAGCTTGAACAGGTCGGTGCCGGTCTCGATGCCCATCCGTGCACAGACGGCGGCGAAGACTTCCAGCGGCGTATTGCCGGCACCGGCACCGAGGCCGGCGACCGAGCCATCGATACGACTGGCGCCCGCCTCGATGGCGGCAATCGAGTTGGCCACGCCCATGCCCAGGTTATGGTGGCCGTGGAATCCGATCTCGGTCTCCGGGTTGAGCACCTCGCGCAGGGCGCCGATACGTTCTTTGACATCCTCGGGCAGCATGTAGCCGGCCGAGTCGGTGACATACACCGTCTGCGCGCCGTAGGACTCCATCAGCTTGCCCTGCTTGGCGATGCCGGCGGCATCATTGAGGTGCGCCATCATCAGAAAACCGGTGGTGTCCATGCCCAGCTTGCGCGCATAGGCAATATGCTGGGGCGAGGTGTCCGCCTCGGTGCAGTGGGTGGCCACGTGCACGCTGCGCGCGCCGCAATCGTAGGCCGAGTGCAGCTCGGCCATGGTGCCCAGGCCCGGAATCAGCAGCACGGAAATCTTCGCCTGCTTCATCAGCGGGGCAACCGCGCTGATGTATTCCTCGTTAGTGTGCGGGGCAAAACCGTGCTGCAACGAGTTACCGCCCAAGCCGCCGCCGTGGGTGACCTGGATGTACGGCACACCGGCATCATCCAGCGCGGTGGCGACCTTGACCATCTGCTCGACACTGATCTGCTCGCGCTTGGCGTGCATGCCGTCGCGCAGGCACATATCGTGCAGGATGACTTTGCGGCCCTTGAGGCTCGAACTGGTGGACTGGCTCATTACGCGACCTCCGGGGCTTTAAGCTGAATGGTGCCGGCGAGGATTTCCTCGGCAAACATTTCTGCGGTGCGGGTGGCGGCCGCGGTCATGATGTCCAGGTTGCCGGCATAGGTCGGCAGGTAATCACCCAGGCCTGCCACTTCCATAAACACCGAGACTTTCTTGCCATCGAAAATCGGGCCGTTGACCAGGCGATAGCCCGGCACGTACTTCTGCACCTCGGTGATCATCTGCAGGATCGACTCGGTGATCCGCAGCCGATCCGGCTCCTCATCGGTCAGGCAATAGATGGTGTTGCGCATCATCATCGGCGGCTCGGCCGGGTTGATGATGGCCAGCGCCTTGCCCTTGCGGGCCCCACCGATTTTCTCGATGGCGCGCGAGGTGGTGTTGGTGAACTCATCCAGGTTGGCACGGGTGCCGGGGCCGATCGACTTGGACGCCAGGCTGGCGACGATCTCGGCGTAGGCGACGCCCTGAATGCGCGACACGGCATTGACCACTGGGATGGTGGCCTGGCCAGCGCAGGAGATCATGTTGACGTTCATCTCCAGCTTCTGCGCGTGTTCGCGCAGGTTCACCGGCGGCACGCACAGAGGACCGATGGCCGCCGGGGTCAGGTCGATCATCAACACGCCGAGGGCGTTGAGCTTTCGGCTGTTCTCGGCGTGCACATAGGCGCTGGTGGCATCGAAGGCGATCTGGATGCCGTCGTCGAGCACATGCGGCAACAGGCCGTCGACGCCCTCATGGGTGGTTTTCAAACCCATTTCGCGGGCCCGCAGCAACCCTTCAGACTCGGGGTCGATGCCGACCATCCACACCGGCTCAAGCACCGGGCTACGCAGGATTTTGTAGATCAGGTCGGTACCGATGTTGCCGGAGCCGATCAGTGCACATTTGATCTTTTTCATTGAGCCTGTTCCTTCTGCTTCGCAGCGCGCTGGGCCATGTTCATTCCGGCAACGTAGAACTCATCGCCACGGTGCTCGGTAATAAGAATACGGACGGTTTCTGCGGGGCATTCCAGACTCTGACAAACCGCTGCGGTCACCGCCGCCGCTACGCGGCTCTTCTGCTCGGCAGTACGGCCTTCGACCATATGCATTTCAATGATGGGCATGATTGCCTCCTCGGTTCTTATTGTTATTCCACAAAGCGCATCGATACGCTGCCCAGTTCCTGGAAGCGGGCTACAACACTGTCACCGGGCTTCACCGCAATGGCTTCGGTAATCGCGCCACTCATGACAAAGCTGCCGGCGGGCAGCACTTCACCCAGCTCGGCCAGAATGTTCACCACCATGGCGATGGCTTCTGCCGGGTGGCCGAGCACCGCAGCGGACGCGCCCATGGCAACCATCTCGCCGTTGATCTCGATCACCACGCCGAGGGTGCGCAGGTCGATGTCTTCGACATATCGCGCCCTGCCACCGCCAACGAAACGCGCGGAAGAGGAGTTGTCGGCGATCACGCTTTCCAGATCAAACTTGAAGCCGGAAAAACGCGAGTCGATAACTTCCACCGCAGGCAACACATAGTCAGTGGCGGCCAGTACCTGTTCGGCAGTGCAGTTCGGCCCGCGCAGCTCGTGCTTCATGACAAAGGCCACTTCACACTCCACCCGGGGATGGATAAGGTCGCTGACGGAGATAGCCGAGTTCTCCGGGCGGGCCATGCGATCGGTCAGAAAGCCGATTGATGGCACATCAACGCCCATCTGTACCATTTTGGCCTTGGAGGTCAGCCCGGCCTTCCAACCGATAAGTTTATGGCCCTGCTCGATAAAGCGCCGGCGCAGCTGGGTCTGCACCGCATAGCTATCGGCGATGGTCATGCCTGGGTATTCATTGGTCAGTTTGGGAATGGCATAGGCGCGGGTTTGTGCGCCTTCAACCCGCTCGCTAAGACGAACGATATCCTCACGAGAAAGTGTCAGGTTGCTGCTCATACTGTGCTCCTTCCGGCAAACTTCACCCGGCAGCTACCAAGGCCGCCAACGCTACACACCAATTCGTCACCATCGGTCACTGGCACCAGTGCCGACTGCGAACCGGAGAGAATCACTTCGCCCGC
This sequence comes from Pseudomonas alkylphenolica, assembly GCF_000746525.1. Classification (NCBI taxonomy): domain Bacteria; kingdom Pseudomonadati; phylum Pseudomonadota; class Gammaproteobacteria; order Pseudomonadales; family Pseudomonadaceae; genus Pseudomonas; species Pseudomonas alkylphenolica. The sequence goes on along the minus strand of NZ_CP009048.1, from coordinate 655,875 downwards.
CTTGAACGGGATGCCCAGCTCACCGAGGGTGTTGGCCAGCCAGGCCACGGCATTGGCCGGAGAGCCCTGGACGGCGGCACCGACGCCTGTGGAGAACAACTCGCCGTTCTTCTCCAGCACCATGCCGGCCAGGGTGATGTCCAGCTTGCGCGGGTCGCCCTTGGTCTTGCCCAGTACGAAGACGCCGCAGGAGGCGTTGTCCGCAACTGTGTCCTGAATCTTGATCTGCCAGTTGCTGATACGTGAGTCGACGATTTCGAAGCACGGCAGCACGTAATCGGTGGCGCGAATCACATCCATGGCGGTGATCCCCGGCCCCTTGAGGTCATGCTTGAGGACAAAGGCCAGCTCTGCCTCGGCCTTCGGCTGGATCATCTGACCGAGGTCGATGGTGTCGCCTTCGGCAAACACCATGCCCGAGGTAAGCATGCCGAAGTCCGGCTGATAGACGCCGAGAAACTCCTGCACCGGCTTGCTGGTGGCACCGATCTTCTTGCCGATGATTTTCTCCCCGGCCGCCAGGCGTCGGGCGACAAACTGTTCCTGGATGCGGTAGGCATCCTCGATGCTGATATCCGGTTCACGGCTGAGCAGCGGCGCGACGGCGCGACGACTGACGAATGCCTGATACAGCTCTTCGCCGTACTGCTCGATCTTTTGCTGGTCCATATACGCCTCAGAGTTTTACGCAGACATTGCGGGTTTCGGTGTAGAACTCCAGCGAGTGCACGCCGCCTTCGCGACCGATGCCCGATTGCTTGGAGCCGCCAAACGGGGTGCGCAGATCGCGCAGGAACCAGCTGTTGATCCAGGTGATACCGACATCGATGCGCCCGGCCATGCGGTGGGCGCGCGCCAGGTTGCTGGTCCAGATGGTGGTCGACAGGCCGTAGTCGGTGGCGTTAGCCTTTTCCACCACTTCGTCTTCGCTATCGAACGGCGAGATGTGGCAGCACGGGCCGAAGATTTCCTCCTGCACCACGGCAGCCGTTTCCGGCAGGCCGGTCCAGATGGTCGGCTGGACCCAGGCGCCTTCGGCCAGCTCGCCCGGCATCTGCGGCACACCGCCGCCGGTGACCAGGGTGGCGCCCTCTTCCACCGCCTTGCGGTAGTAGGAAAGCACCTTCTGCTTGTGCTCCTGGCTGATCAGCGGGCCGTAGTTGGCCTGATGATCATCGGGGCGGCCGTACTTGACCGCCTCGGCCTTGACCTTCAGGGCCTGGACGAAACGCTCGAAAATCGGCCGCTCGACATACACCCGCTCGGTACCCAGGCACACCTGGCCGGTATTGAGGAACACCGAGCGCGAGAAGCTTTCCACTGCCGCCTCGAAGTCAGCATCGGCGAACACGATGCCGGCGTTCTTGCCGCCCAATTCGAATGACACGTCACGCATGCCTTCGGACGCCGCTTTCATGATCGCGGTGCCGGTGCGGGTTTCACCGGTGAAGGTGATGGCATCGACCTGCGGATGGCGGGTGACGAATTCGCCCGCCGAATCCGGGCCGAAACCGTGCACCACGTTGTACACGCCCTTGGGAATGCCCACCGCGTTCATCACCTCGCCCAGCAAGGCCGCGGTTTGCGGCGACTCTTCGGACGGCTTGACCACCACGGTATTGCCGCAGGCCAGGGCCGGGCCGACCTTCCAGGTCATCAGCATGAACGGCGCATTCCACGGGCAGACCACGCCGATCACGCCCTTGGGGCGACGAATCGAGTAGTTCAGCGCGCCGCGACCATCGGGGGTGTCCATCTGGAAGGACTCGCTGGCGACGTTCTTGATCACGTCGGCAAACACCTTGAAGTTGGCCGCGCCACGCGGGATGAACACATGTTTCATCACATGCTCGGGCTGGCCGGTGTCGGACATTTCGGCCTCGACGAAGTCGTCGAAACGGCGAGTGATTTCGTTGGCCACACCGTAAAGCAACTCGATGCGCTGCTCTGTTGTCAGACCGCCCCACTCACCCTGCAGGGCACTGCGAGCGGCGCGGACGGCGGCATCGACTTCGCCACGACCGGCTTCACTGACCGAGCAGATGATGCGGTTGTCCAGCGGGGAGTGTTTGTCGAACCGCTTGCCGCTGGCAGATGCGACAAACTCACCGGCGATAAAGTTTTCAATCTGGCGCATGGAAACTCCGGGGGTATTGTTCTGTATGACTACCGGCTGTACCTGCCCAGGCCAACCGGCATTTGTCCCTGTCAGCGAGTCTAGAAAAGCCAATCAATACCGACTAATACTTTATTTAGCCAAATTTAATACTTATTAGGTATCGATAATGGCACTCTAAATCAGCAATCACCCGCTCCCCGTGCATGTGCCCAGGGAACGGATCGTCGCAATCAGATGGCTTTGAACAGTGGGCTGCGTACCTGCTGGGCATCAGCCGCCGAGATGAACTTCTCGGTGTAGATATCCCGCTCAAATAGGCGCCCCTGCATCAGGGTGCTGATGCAGGAATCGATCATCAGCGGCGGGCCGCACAGGTAAGCCTTGTGTCCGCGGAAATCGTTGTCGAAGTGCGCCTTTGCGGCGTCATGCACAAAACCGCGGAAGCCCTGCCAGTCCGAGTCCTCGGGTTCATGGGAGAGCGCCGGCACATAACTGAAGTTCGCATGCTGGCGGGCCATGGCGAGAAACTCGTCGTGGTAATACAGCTCGTCACGGTTACGCTGGCCGTAGATCAGGGTGATCGGCAGCTCGCAACCTTCGGCCAGCAGATCGAGAATCATCGAGCGCGGGCTGGACAGCCCCGAGCCACCGCCCATGAAGATCACCGGCGTGCGCGCCGACTTCCTCACGAAGAAGCGCCCGTAAGGCCCAGTGATGCTCACCCGCTCGCCGACCCGCAGCTGCTCGTGGACATACGCGGTACCGCGACCGCCCGGCACGATACGGATATTCAGCTCGATTTCGCTGCCATCCGCCGGCGCGCTGGCCACCGAGAAAGCCCGACTGCCAATGCCGTCGGGCAACTGCAGGTTGATGTACTGGCCGGCCTGGAAGTGCATGCCCGCGCCGTCGAGCTTGATCCAGACGCCCTTGATCGTTGGCGTCAGGGTCTCGATGCGGCTGACCGTGCCGGCGAAATCGCGCACTGGCAGGTTTTCGGCATCCGGGTCTTCGTCGATTTCCGCCTCGATCACCAGATCGCTCTCGGCGGTGGCGCAGCAGGCCAGGCACTTTTTTTCTTCCCGTTCAAAATCCATGAGGGCAAAGCTGGAGGCCTCGCCGTGTTCGATTTCGCCATCCACCACTTGGATCTTGCAGGTCGCGCACAGGCCGTGACAGCAGGCATGGGGCAGGTAGATGCCAGCCCTCAGGGCTGCGTCGAGAATGGTCTGGCCTTCTTCGATCTCGATGGTCAGACCCAGCGGTTCAATCGCCAGTTCGTAACTCATGGCCCGCCCCTCAGTTGACCGCACAGATGCTGTTGAGACCCGGCGTCTTGAAGCGCAGCTGGTCTTTATGGCCGATGCCATTGTCGGCCAGGCTGGCCTCGAAGTTCGGCACCCAGGGCTGGTTGCCCTTGAGCCACTGGATCGCGTGCCAGTCGATCAGGGCGGCATCCGGATCGGCTTGCAACAGGGGTTTGAGCGCGCTTTCAAGCAACTCGGCAAAGGTGGTCTGCGGCGGCAGACACAGCAAAAACGGGGCAGCAAACAGCAGGTGGTGATCCCAGCTGGCGTACACCAGCTGCTTACCGTTGAAGTTCTCAACGCGATCGCGGGCAACGCCTACGTACTCTTTACGGGCGACTACAGGCATGGTGTTCTCCTTTTATTGTGTCGGGGCGTGGCCGCGGCCACACCCGTCAGAGTCTTACTGGTTGGACGTTGCCATCCCGCGCCACATCTCGAAGTTGCGGCGATCCTGGGAGTCGGCAAAGTCCCCGTTGTCCTGACCATCTTTCAGCGACACCCAATCCATCCAGGCACCCAGGTCGCCATTGGTCGGCTCCTGAAACAGCGCCGGCATTGGCAGCCAAGCCTGGATATATTTCTCCGGCTCGTTATCGAAGATGCTCATGCAGTGATCGGAGCAGAAGTGATACTTGTCGCCCTTGTATTCCACTTCACGATGGCAAATCAGGCTCGGGTCGTCCGGCTCGGTAAATACCGTCGGCAACTGACAGCACTGGCACAGCTTGGCCAGGCCGTAGTTCTTCAGCGGCGTACCCGCCGCCTCAAGCTTCTTGATGTGCTCCCAGCGCGGGCGGTAGTACTTGTCGAACGTCGTTGGGTACTTGGCTGACAGCCATTGCAAGTCCTCATCCGAGGGAATCCAGGCGTGGAGCGAGATACCAAAGCTCCACTGGTACAGGCCCAGCATGAACTGGTGGGACATATGGTCGATGCCGGCTTCGGCGTCGTCCCAGCTCTTGGGTGGACGAATGCCGTAGCGCGCCAGGTCCTTGAACAGCGCGCCGCCGTTCTCGGCACCGTAGATCTCCCACGCCTCGCGCCAGGACATGACACGCTTGGGCAGCATGTAATCCATCATGGTGCTGACCAAACCGAGTACGCGGAAGCCGCGCCAGAACCACTTGTCGACCCAGCCCTGGACGATCGGCAGGTTGTCCGGATCCTGTTCGAGCATGAACTTGATGCACTCCAGGCCCAGGGTCATGTGCCGCGCTTCATCGGACTGCGCGGAGAAACCAAAGGTGACGGTGGCCATGTCGCCGTTGTAGGCAGCACCGGACATAAACGGCACAAATAGCAGGTTGGTCAGCACGTACTCGAACGAGAAGCCGATGGCCATCATGAACTCGAAGGGCCCTGCGGACATGGCATCGTCGAAGAACGAGCGGGCCACCGAGGTGTACCAGATACGGTCACGCTGGTCGGCAAAGGCATGGAAGCCGTTGTAGAACTTGTTGTAGTTGGACAACGCGTGAATTTGCGTCTGTGCATGGCGAATCTCATCGATCGCCTGCATCTGACAGGCCACTTGCGTACCCACACCACGAAACTCGCGACCGGCACGGGCAAAACCTTTGTGCGAGGCATATTCGCCGGGGCTGATGGCCTGCAGGAATATCTTCAGCGCCGACAGGTAACGCGCATCGGTGATATTCAGGTGGCCGTTGTTCTGCGCATGGGCATCGATGATGGCGTAGAACTTGCGCTCTTTTTCCGCCTGGTATTTCCAGTAGGCATCCATGGTCAAGCGGAACGGATCTTCCCACTTGTTCCAGTCATGAATTTTCAGCCCTTCGTAGGCGATGTAGGGAAAGATTTCTTCCTCGGTGCGATACGACGGATCCCAAGCCAGGTCGCGCGTCAGCAGGCGATATTTTTCTTTCGCATTCATCTTTTTGCTAGCGGTTTTCATGTCCATTACAAATGTCCTCGCTTAGTTGCCCCAGGTCAGGGTCAAGGAGTCTTCGTCTTCAACGACGTTGCCGGAGAGCGTGATCAGATTGACGTTCAGCTCCTGCATGTCGAAGCTGCGACCCAGCTGTTCTTCAATGGTTTCGCGGCGAATGACCAGACGGCCAGGCGCATCGATCTTGACCATGGCCGGTTCGCGGTTGACCACCGCCTCGGGGTTGTCCAGCTCAATGGCCTCGATAATCGGGCGCGTTTCTTCATTGGTTTGCAGTGCAATAAATACAGTCGACATAAAAACTCCTCAGACCACCACGCCGGTTTTATCGAGGCGGGCCTTGAAGGCTGCCAGTTGCTCACTCATGACGTCATCGGCCTGCCCGGCAAACTCCTGCTCAATCACCGGTAGCAAGGCCGCCGCGGCACAATCACGCCAAGCGATGGTCCAGGCCTGCAACTGCTCGCGGTTGTGCTCGGACTCGGCCGCTGCCACCTTCATCACCGCATCCACCCACTTGCGGGTTTCGTCGAACCAGTCGTTCATGAACTGCGACAGCATGGCCACCACCGAACCGCCATTGGCCGCGAACCGGTCATCGACAATGCGCTCGTACACCAGCGGATAGAGCAGGCCGTCCAACGCCACGTTCTGCGCGACAAACAACTCGAACGGATCGCGCACCACCAGACAGTCCTCGGTGTAGCGACGCAGCCCTTGCCAGGCATCGCCTTCCATCCAGGCGGCTTTGCCGTCATCCAGGGCTTCGGTGCCGCCAAGCAACAGACCGATACGCGACAGGTATTGCGCGATACCAAGGTTATCCATGGCGTGGTAGATGCACGGCTGGGTAAACACCGTGCCGTAGCCATAGCTACAGATGAAGGTGTTGTTCAGGTTGGCGCCCCAAGCGGCATGGCGCAGCGGCACCAGCAGGTTGAGCGCGCGCTGGCGCAGATCATCCGGCAGCATGTCGGCCAGGCCGCGGGTTTCAACGAAGTTGAAATTGGCTTCGACGTTTTCCTGCTGACGGGCACGGGCCAGGGTGTAGGTGCTGTAGTAGAACTGGCGCGGGTCTTTCAGGGCATACCAGTCGCTCATCACGATCTTGGTGATGCCTGCGTCGTAGAGCGCCTGATCCGGATCCCAGGTCGGCCGGTAGTGCAGGTTTTCCGCCGCCTGGATGTCGTAGCTGCCCTCCTGATAACGCGAGGCTGGTTTGTCGCCAAAGCGCCGGGCCAGGTGGTCAAACGTCTGCCGCAAGGGCTGGATGCTGACCGTGCGAAGATCGATGTGCATGTGTCTCTCCCACCGGCGCCTCACCCAGGGTGAAGCGCCCAATTCGATTAGTTTTTGAAACGAACCTGAGTAGCATCCGCCAGGCGCCAGTCCCATTGCCCCGCCTCGTCGTCCTCACCATCGACCTCAGGTAATGCCGGCATCGACTCGACCTGGTTGGTGCGACAGAACTCGTCGAACGCTTCGTGCGTCAGGATCATTTCCACGAACAACTCGGGTTCGCCGATGGCGAAGTCGAACTCGACAAAGTTGCTGCCACGGCTGCCGGTAACCCGCACAAAGCGCTTGCGCGTATCCAGCTCGGCCGGCTGCATGTCCAGTGACTCATCAGGCAAGCTCATGGGGCGCCCTCAGGTCACAACGGTCATGAAGGTTTCGTGCAACTTGCGCTGTGGGTAATCGAGACCCTGGGCAAAGTTGTCATAGGTCCAGGACAGTGGCTCGTAGTCCGGATAGGGGTGGTAGCCGCCCATGAAGGTTTCAAAGCGGTTACCGGAGGGATCCCACGCATAGATGGTGCAACCGCGAGTCACGCCGTGACGGGTTGGACCGATGTCCACGTTCACTTCGTTCATCGACATGATGTCGCCGGCGCGCAACACCTGCTCCCACGACTCGAGCAGAAAGGAGCAGTGGTGCAGCTTGCCCTTCTCCGGGTACTCGACGAAGGCGATGTCATGAACCTTGTGCGAGCACGACAACCAGATGCCCATGTCGCTGTCGCCATCCGGGCTGAGCACGCGCTCGACCAGGTAAAAGCCCAGGACTTCGGTGAAGATTTTCTGCACTTCGGCAATATTCGGCCCGTACAGCAGGCAGTGGTCTAGCTGTATGGGAGCAATGCCATGCTCGCGCTGGGCATTCCAGGGGGCCGGGTTGACCTCGGAAATGCCGTTGCCGACGCAGGTTTTCTCCGCGTACAACTCGATCAGATGGCCAGACGGCAACTCGAAGCGCACGCGCTCGCCGGTTTCCAGCATCTCTCCCGCAGGGATGCGGGTCGTGGTCAGGCCGTAGGCCTGCAGATCGGCGTCGAGCTTTTCCAGGGTGGCCTTGTCCAGCACCTTGAAGCCAAAGAAATCGATACCGGCAGTATCCGCCTCGCGGATGATGTAGCAGCTGTGATCGCGTTCATCCCAGCATTTGAAATACACCCGGCCCTGGTCGTCACGCCCGGTCTCTACCAACCCCAGCACGTTGCGGTAGAAGTGGATGCCTTCTTCGAGGTTCAACACGCGCACCTGGGCATGCCCTGGACGCAATACACCTGTCATCGCCATTTGTTGTCTCCATTATTGGCTTGATGCGGTTTGCTCTACGCCGCCTTGATCGGCTGGCGAAAGCTGGATTTACAGCTTCAACCGAATAATGCAGAGATGGTGCCAACAAAGTTAAAGCATTGATCTATATGAATTTAATGAAAAATATAAGGATTTTTAGGTGCCTTGCTACGTGACGCTTCTGTCCATCACCCCCTCCAGCCTTACAAAAACGTAAGGCTAGCGCTGCGGCAAAACGCCACATATCGCGGCTACTCAGGCGCGCCGGCCAAACAACGGGGCGATTAACCGGTTACACAGGAAAAAAAAAGGCGTCGAACGACGCATCTGACACAAAACCGAACAATCTCCATGCCTTTCTCGCGCTGAGGGCGAATCGAAGTGCAATGGCGGTGCGACGGCGAGCCTGAAGGAGCAGTGCTGTACGCTTTTGTCAGGTGTCAGGCGGCGTAGCGCCCTCCCTCAGTGTCTGTTTGACCCGGTAAGCCAACTGCCTGCGAGTGATGCCAAGCAGACGGGCCGCGTGGGTTAGGTTGCCATGAGCACGCGCCACAGCGAGTCGTAGCAGGCGTGCCTCATGGGCCTGCAGGTCGAAGTCGTCGACCAGCAACGTCTCATAGAGCTGGTCTTTCTTCGCCTCATCGGCATTGCCGACCTTGCCCTCGCGGTCGATCACCGCACCCGGAGCAGTAACCGGGACCATACCGGGAAACAGATGCTGTACTTCAATTTGCCCGCCAGACGGCACTAGCAACACCGCCCGTTCCACCAGGTTTTCCAGTTCGCGAACATTGCCCGGCCAGTCGTAGGCCATAAGCCCCTGCATGGCCAGATCACTGATGCCTTGAATGATCTTGTGGTACAGCGGTGCGTACTTTTCGGTCAGCACCGAAAACAACACCGGAATATCCGACTTACGATGACGCAGCGGCGGAATTTCCAGGGGGTAAGTCGCCAGGCGGTAGTAAAGGTCAGCTCGGAAACGGCCATCAGCAATCGCCTGCTGCAAATTGACGTTGGTCGCCGCCACCAGGCGCACGTTGACCTTACGCAACTTGTCATCGCCAAGACGCTCGACTTCGCCTGTTTGCAGGACGCGCAACAGCTTGACCTGAGCGGCCGGCGATAGCTCACCCAGCTCATCGAGAAATAGCGTACCGCCATCGGCGCGCTCGAACTTGCCGGGGCGTGAAGCCTGCGCACCGGTATAGGCCCCCTTCTGCACGCCGAACAGCTCCGACTCAATCAGATCGTTGGGAATGGCGGCGCAATTGACGGCGACGAAAGGTTTGTCGGCACGGTCGCTGTTTTCGTGCAGCCACTGGGCAAACACTTCCTTGCCGACCCCGGTCTCACCCAGCAGCAGCACTGTTATCGGGCTATTGGCGGCCTTACTGAGCAGACTGAAAGCGGCGCTGAACGCCGGTGAACTGCCCACCAGTTTGCCCGCCGGACGCTGTTCGCGTAGCTGCCATAACTCGTCTTGCAACTGCTCGAAGGATGTTTCCTGAGTTTCCGGCGACAGACAATGCTCCAGAAAATCCTCATTGCCCCACGCTTCGAGGGGACGCCCTTCCAGCATGCAAGCGGAGGCGCCACAACAGACGCACTGGGTTTCGCGAAATATAATCACGCGTTTGAAGAAGCGGGTGACATAGCCCGATGCATAACCCGCCATGTTCCAGCAGGCCGGTTCACTGCTTACACCGAACAACTGCAAATGGGATTCCGCCTCCCAGGAGTTGTCGCAATTGACCGTGCCGAAAAAGGTGCCTTCTTCCCAGTCGATTTTGGCGTCGAGAATGGTCGAGCGCACCAAGCCTTCGAACGCGTGCAGTTCTGGGCCGATCTTAAATACGTCGTAGTTGTCGCCTTCACCATAGAGTTTCTGCGCGAAATCGGCATCATTCTGACCAGCTGCAAATCCCATGCGAAACAGCAGCCCCTTGGCACGCTTGGGGCCAAGGGACTCAAACAGTTCCTGGCGCAAAGCGCCCAAGGCTTTGGCATGCATCAACAGCATGCGATTCTCGTCGAGCCAGATTTGCCCGCTCTCGATATTGAAGCGCAGTCGTGAACGCAAATTGAAGCGTTCGACCAGAGGTTGCTCTGCCATTTAAACCCCTAAAGCAGACCAGTCGAGTGGCAAGTCCTTGGAACCCACCTAACCGCTGGTATTTATTGTTGTAGGTGCGAGCTATCGCCTTCGCGTTATGCGCCTCAGTCTATGCGGCTAATGCAGTACATGCCTGTTTTACATTTTGGTAAGCCTCACGAACCAGAGGCACCGCGCGATCACGCACGTGCTCAAGCCTTCCACTTTGGGCCGCACCAAGCAAGTCATCGCGAATACGCCGATAAGCGCCCAGAGCCTGAAGCAAGCCAGACACGCGTCCACTGCGCTGCTCATCAACGTTTTTTGTAGCACCCTGGACCTCGCCAAGCAGCTGATCGATTTCACGATCAAGGGCATGAATGCGCTGAATATGCGGGAGCATCTGCGACGTGGTGCGGGCATTCAGCACCATGATGTTATGCGCTCGGGTTTCTTCGATAGCCCCTATTATGGCGGCCACCCCATCGCGACTGACATCTATCTGGCTGGCCAGGCTCTTCAGGTCGACCAGTCCCAACATCAGCGCGCGCAGGCCGGCGTTACAGTCGTTGACCTTACTGTCTAGCTCGGAGGCCAGGCGCGCCACCGCGCTGGAATCCTCCAGCACCTTGCCGGCACTTTGCGTCTCGCTGCTGGCACGCTCGGCAATCCCCTGCACCGCCTGCAATGTGCTCTTAGCGGTCGAGGCAATGCCATGCAAAACCTGCGCAGCCTGGTTCGCGCGCAGTACACCGTCCGCAGCCCCCTGACGGGTACTGGCTAGGCGCTGATCGAGTCGATCAATCCCCTGACCAATCAACGAGATGATTTCACCGACATTGAGGGTGGCGCTGCCGGTGTTCTCGGCCAGTTTGCGTACCTCGTCGGCAACTACGCTGAAACCGCGTCCCTGCTCACCGGCGCGCGCGGCCTCGATGGCGGCATTCAACGCGAGTAGATTGGTTTGCCCGGCGATGCCCTGGATGATCGCCACGATCTCACCGATGCGCGCCACTTGCTGACGCACGCTGTCAAACTCTTCGGCAACTGAAGTCACTACAGCGGAGAGGTCAAGCATATCGCTGGCCACCTGCTGCACCTGCTCACCACCGATGTTGACCTGATCCCGCGCGTCGCGACTGACATCTGCCAGCATTAGGGCTTCACTGGCGGTAGTCCTGGCCCGCGCGGCCATGGCCTCGAACTCCGCCATGGAGTCACGTGCCATCGCCGACTGGCGATCGGCCGTGGCGACCGCCTCGGTAAAGCCGGACACCAGCGTACCTGTGGACACGGTCAGATCAGAGGCCAGAGCACTCATATGCTTTACCGCCACCACCTTCTCGTGCAACACCTCCTGCAGGCGCTCGATGGCACCTAGGGCGCCTCCACTAACCTGCCCCTTATCGTCAAGCAGTGCGCGTATTTGATTCAACGCAGCCAAAACCGCGCGCTCACGTTGGCTGATGCCGAGCAGCAAGTACAGGCCTAGCACGACCATTGCGGCCAACCAAACCCCACGCAGGCCGAGGCTATCCAGCGCGCAAAACATTGCGACCGCCACGAGCAAAATCAATGCGAGCCAATCGCGCTTGTGCGCGTTCAATTTACTCAGCATGGTTATTCCATCCTTTCAACGATATGTCCTTCACCAGACCGCCCGGCAGGTATCGGCCTGGTGAAGGCGTGGGCTCAGGTCATGCCTGCGCCACCTGCGCTTGCGGGCGAAACAGGAAGTGCGCCAGAGCGGGTAGGAGGATAAGTGCGCCAAGCATGTTCCAGACGAACATGAAGGCCAGCAGGATGCCCATATCGGCCTGGAATTTGATTGGCGACCAGGCCCAAGTGGCGACGGCGATTCCCAGGGTGATGCCGGTAAGAACCACCACCTTGCCGGTGAAAAGCAGGGCCTTGTAATAGGCTTCCGACAGCGTCATGCCCGCTTTCAAGTGCGTCATGGTCACTGTCATCACATACAACGCATAGTCGACACCGATACCCACGCCAAGGGCGATCACTGGCAGGGTCGCCACCTTGACGCCGATATTCAGCCAGACCATCAGTGCCTCACAGAGCACCGAGGTAACCATCAGCGGCACCACAGCGCAGACCACCGCACGCCAGGAACGAAAGGTAATGAATGCCAGCACGATCACCGCGGCGTAGACCAGGAACAGCATCTGCGTGTTGGCTTTTTTCACCACGATGTTGGTGGCCGCCTCAACCCCCGCGTTACCCGCAGCATTGAGGATGCGGATGTCGTCAGTGCCATATTTGGCCGCAAAGGCTTCTACTGTATTGACCACGCTGGTCAGCGTGTCGGCCTTGTGGTCTTTGAGGTAGGCGTAAACAGTCAACAGATCGCAGTTCTGGTTGAACATCTCCCGGGGCGCGCGCGTGATGATCGAGTTGAGCATTTCCTGGGAGCGCGGCATCTCGAACCACTTGAGACTGCCTTCGTTCATCCCCGAGCTGGCAGTCTTGGCCAGGCCTGCCAGCGAACTTGTGGTTTCAACACCTGGCAGCTGCTGCAGCTCGCGCTCCAGAGCATCAACCGTATGCAGGGTGCTGTAGTGTGCGCAGGCATATTGCGAGGTCTTCACCATAACGATGTAGACGTCGCTGCTGGCTGCGTAGTTAGAGACGATGAAGGCATTATCGAGATTGTAACGCGAGTCTGCCCTTAGCTCTGGAGCACCAGGATCGGTATCACCGATCTTCAGTTGGAAGCTGACGACCAAGCCGAATACGCCCAGCACCAACCCCAGCGCGACTGCGACTGTCGCCCAGCGGCGGCTGGTGAACAGATCGAGAAAGGCCCAGAACGGGTGTTTCTTGTGTGCCACATCGTTGGCCTCCTGCAGCTCAGCCTTTAGACTGCGCTGCGCTGCAACCGGGCTGACACCTGCGTACGAAAGCAGGATCGGCAGCAACACCAGATTGGTGAAGATCAGTACCGCCACCCCGATACTGGCCGTGATGGCCAGATCTTGAATCACTTGGATATCGATCACCATCAGCACCGCAAAACCCACCGCATCGGCCAGCAGCGCGGTCATTCCAGCCAGGAACAATCGGCGGAAGGTATAGCGGGCGGCCACCAGCCGATGGGTTCCACGACCGATGTCCTGCATGATGCCGTTCATCTTCTGCGCACCGTGGCTCATGCCGATGGCGAACACCAAAAAGGGCACCAACACCGAGTACGGATCCAGCTCATAACCCAGGGTCGGCAGCAGGCCCAGCAGCCATACCACCGCGATCATCGAGCAGAGCACCACCAGCAGGGTGCTGCGCAAGCAGCGGGTGTACCAGAACAACACTGCGGTACAGATGGCAATGGCGGCGGCGAAGAACACCAGCACCTGCATCAGCCCATCAATCAGGTCGCCCACCACCTTGGCAAAGCCGGTGACATGGATGGCAACCTTGTCCGACTCATACTTTTCGCGCATCTGCTCAATGCGCTGAGACAAGGCATGGTAATCAATGCGCTGGCCGGTCTCGGCAACCTTCTCCTGCAGCGGCACCAGGATGATGCTCGACTTGTAGTTGGCCGCCACCAATTGGCCGATTTCGCCGGAGCGCTCGACGTTGATACGTACCTGCTCAAGGCTTTGCGGCGAGCCATCGTAGTCGTCCGGAATCACCGGGCCTCCGTCCAGGCCGTCCTCGGTTACGCCCGTCCAGCGCACGGCCGGTGCCCACAGCGATTTCATGTACGGCCGGTCGACACCCGGAATTAGGAACACCTCGTCACTGAGCTTGCGTACGGTGTCCAGGTATTCGGCGTCGAAAATGGTGCCGTCCTTGGCTTCTACGGCGATGCGCAGAGTATTGCCCATCCCAGCTAGCTGCTTGCGATTCTCCAGGAAGTTGGCGATGTACGGATGGCCGGTGGGAATCATCTTCTCGTACGCGGCATTCAGCGACAGCCCCAAGGCTTGATAGCCTAGTACCAGTGTCGTCAGCAGGCAGATCGCCACAATCGCCAACCGGTTGTTGAACAACAGCCGCTCGGCGAAGGTTCCCGAGTACTGGTCGAACTTATTGAGATCGGCAATAACTGCATCAGCAGGCATGGACGGCATGTGGCTCATGGCTTAACTCCCAAATCATTTGCGTCCAGTTCGATGCGGGACATTCCACGCGCACTGGATAAAATCAGCGCACCGTCTGCCGCCTCGACAATGCCTGTGATACCGGTTCCCGGCTGCACTGGCAGCGCGGTAAAGCTCTGCGCGTTATCTGTACTGCGTAGCAGTCGGCCACTTTCGTCAGCCAGCAGCACCGAACCATCGTTTAGGCGCAACCCGGCACTCAGGGTGACGGGCTGGCCGACGTCCGCCTTCTGCCAACTCGCACCGCCGTCCAGGCTGAGCCAGGCGTTGCCACGCAGCCCGTAGGCCAGCAACCCCTGCGCGTCGAGGTTGAGCGCACCGAAAAACGTACCGCCGTAGGGCGTCAGCACCTCAGCAAAACTGCCACCCTCATCCGAAGAGCTAAACAATGCGCCCTGCTCACCACAAATCAGCAAGTGCTGATCCTTTATCTGCACTTGATAAAGATGCTTTCCACGTGGATTAGGTACCCGGCCCGCCAGCGATTGCCAAGTCTCGCCACCATCACGAGTTTCAAGTGCCAGCCCATAGGCACCGACAACATAGCCCTGGCTTTGACTCAGGAACGCCACATCGAGGAAGGGCTTGTCTGGACCATCCTTGACCAAGTACTCAGCGCTACGCAGTGCTTTTTCAGCCCCGACTTCACCCGCGGCAGCCCGCTGACGGGCATCCTCAAGAATTATCTTGGCCGCCTGGTTGCCGTCGAGCTGGCGCTGCCAGGTCTCGCCGCCATCGGCGCTGTGCAGCACCACACCGCTGTGGCCTACGGCCCAGCCATGAGTGGCCGAGACGAAATGCACAGCGGTCAGCGTCACACTCACCGGCACGCTTTCGGCCTGGTGCCAGTTGCGCCCGGCGTCGTCGGAAAGCAGCACGATGCCGCGTTCGCCCACCGCCACCAGGCGATCGCCGGCACGGGTCACCGCCAGCTGTAGGCTGTGCTGGGCCCGCGAGCTTTCCCGCGCGGGGAGATCGAGCAGGTCGGGCACGGTCTGCCCGGCTGCTACGTGGGAGGGGCCTGCCAGGCAGACCAGGGAGAACAAGGCGGCGGCCAGGGCCGCGCGCCGGTGGAGCGGAATCAGCGCTTGCATGGTGCGTACTCGAATCCGACTCCCGCCTCCGCTGCGCCGCCAAACGGGGCGCCTGCGGGGCGGGAAAGTCATGAGAGGGAACTCCAGCACCCTGCTAGGGGCAAAGGTGCCGGGACTACAGCCGGGGCTTGACGGTTCAGCGCACGCCTTCGGCGGCGACTGCATCACCCGTCCAGTGCGTCTCGGGCCTGCGCTCAACCACCTTGAAGACAGCCTCATTGAGCGACTGGCTGGTACTCATGGTGTTGGCCTGCAGGTTGAAGGTGTGCGCCGGTTTGAGTTCCAGCATCGGCGTGGACGGCAGCACGAACGGGGTGATCTGGGTGGTGCGCCACAGCTTGCCTTCGCTGTCGTAGCCATCCATCAACAGGATCATCCAGGAGTCCTCGTCGACGTAGTAGCGGCGCTTGGGCACCGCGTGGCGCTTGCCGCTGACCACTGTCGCCTCAACCTCCCAGACGCGGTGCAGTTCCCAGCGCACCTGGTCCGGATTGAGGTGGTGCTTGCCGTAGGCCTCATCCAGCGACGCGGTGACCACTTCGTTGGCGTTATAGGGCACATACATCTCGCGCTTGCCGACCAGCTTCCAGTCGAAGCGATCGATATGACCCCACAGTCCCTGCACTTCGTCGAAGTAATTGGCGCCCGAGGAAACGAAGTCTGGCGTGTCATAACCCACGGTCGGTGCGCGACGCACTCGGCGCTGGCCAACCAGATACTGCCAGGCCTGACGCGCCTGTTTGACGTCTATGCTGTCCCGGGTCACTAGTGTCTCACCAGCCTTGAAGGGCGGGGCTATAGTGACGAAACGCTGCAAAAAGTACTCACCGCTCCAAGTATCGGCACTGCCGTTCTTGTAGTAGAAGGGATACTGGTTGGACTGGTCATTCATGGTCGCCAGGATGCGCGAACCATCGGCGGCCAGTACGATATTCTTGAAGCTGGAGACATCCTCAGACTCGTTCTGGACCCGGAGCTGGTGATTCCAAATCACCTCGACACCCGCCTTGGGAATCGGGAACGGAATGCCGCCGTAGCAACCCTGCAGCGACATGCCCTCATCCTTGGTCTGACAGCTCGTGGCGTTTTTCACCGTGTTGTCATACACGTACTGCGGCGCCACACCAGTGCGATGAGTAGGGTAAACATCAACCCGGAAGCTGTCGGGGTACTTCTTCAGCAGCGCCTGGGTACCCTCGGAGAGGCGCTCGGCATACTGCCCCAGGTTCTGCGCGGTGATTTGCGCCAGCGGCTTCTCATCGGCAAACACCTTGCGCGGAATGTCGCCCACCTTCTCGCCTGAAGTCGGCACGCTCAGGGTTGGCGTCCAGGCCGGAATGCTGCCATCGGCATTGCCGGCCATTTCACCGCCCAACGGGTTGAGCGTCTTGCCCAGCGCGGCGGCTTCCTCGGGACTCACCGCGGCCTGCACACTTGATGCGCCAAGCAGGATTGCAGCCAGGGCTGCGCATAGAGCTGTTTTCTTGTGCATTGTAATGATCCTCTAACCAGTGGAGCCTGACTCAGAACGTGCGCTGAACCGAGAACGAGATGAAGTCGCGGTCGCCGTGGAAGTTGTTGTAGGAAAGCTCAGACACTGCGGTGTCGTAGTTGATCACCGAGCCATCCGAACCGAAGTAGTGGGTGTAGCCCAGGCTGGCCTGCCATTGTTTCTGGTAATCACCCTTGAGGCCGATGCTGACGTTTCCACCGTTCTCGGAAGGGAACAGCACACCGTTGACCGAGGAACGACCGAACAGGCCGTAGCCCACACCAATCGGCACCTGCAGATCGAGACCAGGTGCCACCTGGAAGTATTCGGGGGTAAAGATGAACTGCAGCGCACCGGCGTCGCGGGTGGCCAGCGGATCAAGTTGATCCTTGTTGTCTGTCACGCTCATCACACGGTTGAAGGCCAGCTCGCCGATAAAGGACGCACCATCCCAGAACGGTGTGGCCGACAGCACGCTGATCGCCGAGAGGTTCAAGTGCAGGGTGCGGCCTTTAGGGAAGGCGGCATCGCTACCGCCATCGATGACACCAAAACCACCGGGCGCAATCACCGTGTTACCACTGGCGACCAATGGCATGTCATCACGAACCGATATTTCGGCGGCCACGTTGGTTTCACCGAGCAGGGTACTGACACTGAAGCCTAGGGTGCGAATATCTTCGGCGTATACCTGCTCGTAGAGCCCGACATCCGGGTAGACATAGAACTGCGGCATCTTGTCGTGATACTGCGCGGCATAGATGCCGAACTCGTAGTCACCGGAGGTGATACGCATCTGCACACCGCCCTGCCCCGAATCACGCGCCTCGATATCGTCGGCACGGTTTACCGCGAAGCCGGGGCCAAGAATCATCGTTTCACCACCTTCATCGATGAAGTCGGTAAAGCTGAAGTAGCTGCCCGCGCCAGGCAGGCGGCTCTTGCGCCACTCCAGCTGGTAGTAGGCTCCGATGGAGACGTTGGAGTTGATCTGCAACTGCCCCGCCACCTGGCCGATGGGGCGCAGGATTTCCTTAAACTGGGAATTGGGTACCGACAGGGCTTTGATCAGATCCAGCGAGGTCTGCGCAGCAGCAATGCTGTTAGAGCCGAAGAATAGGCTCTCGCCATACAGCTGGGTGAAACGACCCGCTTTAAGGTTAAGCCCCATATCACCTGGCGCGAAACTGCCATAAACGAAAGCATCAAGCAGCTCGGCCTTACGCCCGTGGAGTTTTTCCGTGTCCTTGGTGAACTCGTCGTAATCGGCCGAGCGCGAGTTGACCAACGCGCCACCAAGCGCACCCGGATTATCGTTGGACTTGTTGTAGACATCGTCGTACCAGGCCGCGCCACTGACACGCATGCCGTACTTGCCCTTGTAACGCAGATCGAACTCGGATAGCAGGTCGAGGCGATTGGAGATCAGCCCCTTGTCGAAGTTGAGGTCGCCATCGTTGGTGTTGGCCTGCACGCCAACGGAGTTATCGGCGACTGCAGAATCGGCACCACGCACACGCCACGCCGAGCTGTATTTGATGGTGTTGTCCAACGACATGCGCAGGTCGGGGTTGCCGGAGTCGATCTGGAAAGCCAGGACGGGCCCAGTGGCAGCAGCTCCAGCACAGACGCCGGCAATGGCGAGAAACATCGTTTTTAGGCGAAATTTGGGCAGACTGACTCTAGGCAGCACGTCGAGATCCTCAGCTTGTTATTGTTGTGTAGGGGCTATAGACCTTCATTAGCGCTCTGGGCGCGCTATGGGTCTGTGCTCTCGAATCACAAACTATTACCGCCGAGGATTACCGTCCAATACCATAAAATCAAAACCCTAATACCTTTAAGGTATGAACACATCCGCTATCATCAGCCCGCTTCCCATGATTTCTGCACGGTCGCAAAAACAATGGCGAATGGCCTGAGAGCCGTATGATTCACGCTGAACCACAAAGCCTGGGCACTTTAAACAGCCCTCCGACCTTACTCAGTACAAGGCTGCACCATGGAACTACGCCATTTGCGCTATTTCGTCGCCGTCGCCGAAGAAAAGAATATCGGCCGCGCCGCTGTCCGCCTGCACATTTCCCAACCGCCCCTGACACGGCAGATTCAACAACTGGAAGAGGACCTAGGCGTGCAACTGTTTACGCGCACGCCACGCGGGATGGAGCTGACTCCAGCGGGTGAGCTACTACTCGATGAGGCGCGCAACATTCGCTCAGTGGTAGAGCAAGCGACTGAACGTACTCAACGGGCGGGCCAGGGCAAACTTGGCCGACTAGATATTGCAATCTTCGGTTCAGGGATTCTCGACACGATTCCCAAGCTGCTACTGATGTTTCGCGGTGCCTTTCCCGACGTGAAGATGGTCCTTCACAACATGACCAAGGAGGCCCAAATCGAAGCCTTGCGGCAGCGGCGCATCGATGTGGGCTTCAACAGGTTCATTGCACCTCTAAACGACATCGCTAATGAGGTCGTAACAACAGAGAAAATTCTGCTGGCGGTCAATGAGAATCACGCTTTAGCTCGTCAGGAAGAAATCCCATTTCGAGTGCTGGCTGATCATCCTCTGATCGTATTTCCATCCGGGCCGCGCCCCAGCTTTGTCGACAAAGTCATGAGCATGTGCCAGCAGAAGGGCTTTACGCCGCACGTGGTTCAGGAGGTTGGTGACACGCTGACCGGCGTAGCTTTGGTAGCCAGTAATTTCGGTGTCTGTTTGGTGCCGGAATCCGCCTGTGTGCTGGCGCTGCCCGGAGTCGTTTATCGCCCTCTAAGCGATATACCGGAGAACTCTGGCGTTGACTTGAATTGCATCTACCGGGCTGATGACCAATCACCAATACTAAGGTCATTCTTGGATACTATTCGGGAATTCCGGAATGGGTCCAACCTCGAGTGAACCGCTAGTTACGCCCCGAAGATTCCAAATCAATCAAATCACAGCACTGACAGGCATGCTGGAATCACTAGGGTCTGTTGAGTTTTCACATGGTGAGTCAGAGGAAAGCGCAGTCCATGTGCACACCAGAGGTTTGAATATTTCACCCTCGACAAGGATGCTTCAGCTGCCCCGTCCGCAGGCATCGAGCACCCTCAGGCCTCAAGCGCAGGTGCTGGGCGTTTTTGACGAGATACTTCATTGCCCTGTGGATATGAGGTCGAATCGCTTGATCTCCCCTCTGGATCTGGCCAATGCCGCACTTATCTCCATATCGATCCTTGTCGTGGTTGCAGCTTTCCATGTAGCCCTGACCACGCGTAATGTCTTCCCACAAGCCACCGATCTCGATGGCTTTCCAGACATCCCGGCAGACCACGTTGCCATTAAAGAAGTAAGCAGCATGGATGTGATAGCCCTGACCATCATTCCGGTCACCCTGCTCCACCGAGTAGATGTAGCCGATAAGATGTTCAAAGATCGGATTGCGTTTATGCGTGATCACTAACTGCTGCAGGTCATCAAATACGTGCTCAACTCGTAGCCTGGCCTGAGCCTCTGAGCGATAGTAAAGATTGACTCTGACGATCGTAGTACGCGAATAAAGGCTCACCAGAGCATCCGTGTACCCAGTGATCTCCTTCTCCTGCTTACGCGCCTCAACGCTGCGATCCCCACTCTTGCGCCGATACCGCAGCTCACGGGTCAATTGACGAATCCGTGCTGTCAGGACATTCATGCTGTGGTGGTGATCCAGATAAGCCGTACCCCGTTCATTCGGACAGATCGGACCGTCAAGACGGCGCTCAAGGCCTACGTCCTGGCAAGCCTCCCTGAATGCTTGCAGGTGCTCGCTGTAGCTGTACTCCACCCGATCATCGAACAGGTCGACCATTTGCTTGATGTGGGTGAAGTATCGGGAGAGCCTGGTCTCTTCGAGACGCTCATAGCCTGATCGGCTTTGCGTGATTCGGAATGCTGGTGCGTCAGTCTTCTCGATAGCCTGGACGAGTGACTCAATTTGAAGGGCAATGTCGGATTGGGAGAGGTGGGTGTAGGTCTTACGATTGCTCATGGTGGGTACCTGGTTGATTGACTCATACCTAGTACGTGATGTGGATTTTTTAACCGTTCTCCTTTTCCTCTGCTGGTAGTCCATGCTGAGCATGGGTTAGTGCTTGTTACTATTGAATCACTGGATTAGATAGTTAATAGCTATATCAATAGATGCAGCTCCGCCCATTGCCGACCATCCCGACGAGACAAGACAATCGGGAACAAGATTGCCAAGCCTATCGAGAGATTTTCCGCATTGCTTCTTGGGAGAGTTAGCTGAGAAACCGACCTCTAAAGGCACAAGCACCATTACCAGTCGAAGCCAGTCATAGCGCATGATTATCAGCCCTATCCAACCATGCTTTGGACTATGACGCCGAGGTCGCAAGGACAAATACTCAGTAACCGACTTCTTTCTGATGCCGAAAGGCCAGTACATATACAGCGTCATCCTCCCGCTCATGCCGATAGAGCGCAACATACCCCGACTCACCGAACTCGATTATCAGCTCACGCAGTTCCGGCAGTTCTGGGAATGGACGACCTACTTCCGGCCCTTCTTCTAGTCGAGCAAGTTGTCGCTCAATCGCCTGGGCAGCACGCCGAGCTACCTGCGGACCTTTCTCGACAAGAAACTGACGGCAACGCTCCAGCCCTTGCGCAGCGCCTTCAGTGATAATCAATCGTGGCACTTGGGAAGCTCCGCCTCAGCATCGGTGCCCCAGGTATTTAGCCAGGTCCGAGTCTCTTGGCCGGTCAGATGCCGCCCCGTTTCCTGATACGCTGCCCACGAAGCCAGGGCTTCCTGTTTAAAGCCCTCGCGGGCCTCTTCGCGCTCGACGTACTGCGCTATCGCTTCGCGCATAATCCAGTGGGACGAACGTTGACGCAGACCAGCTAGGTGCTGAATGCGATTTTTCAGCTCGTCATCAATTTTGATAGAAGTGGCCATAGCCAAACCCTCGTTATCTAAAGGTATTACCTTTTGATAAGGTATCAGTCTCCCAGTTCATCTGTCCATACGCTCAGGAGACGGACGACTGCACGCAGAGCCAGGATGGGGGGACAAGTGGGGGGATAGATACTTAATTACAAAATAAATCCATATAAATCAATACACTGGACAATATAAAACGCCGCCCACAAGCCGGCTTTTTAATGCCTGAAACATTTGTAGAACAAGGTCTTTAGCGCACCTGGTTCCAGCCAGCATCCCTCAAATATCTATCGTCCAGTATTGCCTGTGACATCTAGGCAGTTCGACGGGTTAAACTCGGTGTTTTGCCTTGCCCAAGGAATTGTTGGGTGGCTCAAGTGATTCACGGCTTGTTCCCCGAACGTGTGCTGGATAACGAAACCAAGAGCCGGGCATTTGCTTTGGTGATTTTTACGATACTGAAGTCGGCGGCTGGCCTCGCGGAGAGCGGCCAATAGGTCCAGGGAGTGACAATGGCAATTCCGGATTTCCAAAGCGTGATGCGGCCTGTGCTAGCCACTGTGCAAAACGGCGCGCCGCTGCCGCTCAGCGAACTACGCGAGCGGGTAGCTGATCAGTTCCAACTGACTGAGGAGGAGCGCAAAGAGCACCTGCCTTCCGGGCATCAGACAGTAATCAACAACCGCGTTGGCTGGGCTCGGACTTATCTGAACAAGGCAGGGCTACTGACCATTCCAGCCAAGGGCATGGTGCAGATCACTGCACGTGGCCTTGATGCTCTGTCCAATGGGCCAGAGCGCATTACTGTGAGCTGGTTAAAGCAATTCCCCGAGTTCGCCGACTTCCATACCGCCAAGCCACAGACGACAGACATCCCTGTGGTGCTGGATATCGCCAGCTCAGAAACCACTCCAGACGAACAGTTAGCCGAAGCTCATCAGGCGCTGATGCAGTCACTGGCTGATGAGCTGCTTGCTCAGGTGCGGGCAGCAACGCCGAGTTTCTTCGAACAAGTGGTGGTCGATCTGATGCTAGCCATGGGTTACGGAGGCTCACGCAAGGAAGCCGGCAAAGCAACTCAGCTCACCAATGACGGTGGTATCGACGGCACCATCAAGGAAGACAAGCTTGGCCTCGACGTGATCTACCTGCAGGCCAAGCGCTGGAGCAACACAGTGCATCGCCCGGAGATCGACAAGTTCATCGGCGCACTGACCCGCCAACGGGCACGCAAGGGTGTGTTCATCACTACCTCGGACTTTTCCATGGGCGCGAGAGACGCGGCGCTTGGTCTGGATATCAAGGTGGTGTTGATCGATGGTGTCGAGCTTGCTCAGTTGATGGTCGAGCACAATTTGGGGGTGAGCGTTAAGGAGGTCTACGAGGTGAAGCAGCTCGATAGCGATTACTTTGCCGAAGAGTGATTCGCCGCTGCTTTGACAAGGTTTGAGTTGTACAGTTTCTGGTAAACGGGGCTATTCCCCTATAGTACTTGTGGCTACAGATAGTGGCACATTAGAATCATCATGAGCGACCTGCCAAATCGCACTGATGTACGCGCTCTTCTCTAAGGCCGTTGTTAGCACGGAAGAATTGGCAGGGCTGAAGCCTGATCCTCTAATGCATAGGTCAAGGAGACCAGCATGCCAGACATCAAGGATAAAAAACTTCTCTACCACCTGACCTCTCTTGAAAACTTGAGCAGCATTCTTAGGGACGGCCTCAAGCCACGCTCCCAACTCCAGGGGTTCGCAGACGTTGCAGACGCTGAGATCCTGAGGAAGCGACAAGCTCTTGGACTTGAGCATTACGTGCCCTTCCATTGGTTCGCAGCTAATCCGTTTGACGGACGAGTCCAACTACACAGCCCCGACACCACATTCGTCCTGATCTCAGTCTATCGAACGTTTGCGAATCAAAATGGATGGAAGGTTATTCCCCGCCATCCCTTGGCGAACGATGCAATCCAACTGCTTGATTACGACGAAGGTTTCGAAGCCATCGAATGGGATGTCATGAGCGAGCGCAATTATCAGGATCCCCACTGCAAAAGCGTATGCATGGCAGAATGCCTCTCTCCTGAGGTCGTACTTCCAAACAATTTTTCAAGAATTTATGTCTCTAGCGATGAGGTCGAGAAGGTTTGTGCGGCTAAAATTCGCGAGGCTGGTGTTAATGTGCTCACCGGCGTGAATCCTGGAATGTTTCTATAAATGATCTACAGCAGACTGAATCCAGAGAAGGCTCTGATTTGGCGTATCGTCCACCGCGACAACCTGCCTTGGATTCTGGAAAACGGTCTGCATTGCGCAAACTCAGGTGTGCAGTCGCCCCAGTATGTAAACATCGGCAACGCTGACCTGATCGACAAGCGCAGATCAAGGCGCGTCCCGATAGCGCCAGGAGGGGTACTAGCCGACTACGTGCCCTTCTATTTCACCCCCTTCTCTGTGATGATGAAAAACATTCATTCTGGGTGGAGTGTTCAGCAGCGTAGCAACGACGAGATCGTGATACTGGTCTCTAGCCTGTACCGCGTTGAACAGCTGGGCCTACCGTTTGTCTACACAAACGCACACGCCTATCCGGATTGGACAGACTATTACAGCGACTTGGCGAATCTCGACCAGATCGATTGGCCTATCATCCAAAGACGCGACTTCAAGCGCGAACCTGACGACCCTCGGAAGATGGAGCGTTATCAGGCCGAAGCGCTGATTCACCATCACTTACCGATTACAGGACTCCTGGGCATCATGTGCTACACCGATGCGATGAAAGAACGCATAGAACGAGACGTTGCCAACCAAGGCTTGACGTTGCCTGTTCATGCGCGTCCGGGATGGTATTTCCAATGATCAGATTTACCCAAGGCAACCTTCTGGAAGCCAAGACCGAAGCCCTCGTCAACACGGTGAATACCGTTGGCGTAATGGGTAAAGGCATCGCGCTGATGTTCAAGGAGCGTTTCGCGGAAAATTATCGCCTGTACTCGGCTGCCTGCAAGGCTGGCGAAGTGGAAACAGGCAAAGTTCACGTAACTGCAGTCAACGAGCTGGAAGGTCCTCGCTGGATCGTAAACTTCCCCACCAAACGTCACTGGCGATCCCCTTCGCAGATGGCATGGGTGACGGAAGGTCTGCATGATCTACGTCGGTTTTTGATTGAAAATCAGGTCAAGTCCGTGGCTGTTCCACCGCTGGGCGCCGGTAACGGCGGTCTGAAATGGCCGGAAGTCCGCGAACAGATTGTTGCCGTATTGAGTGACTTGGATGTGGATGTCTTGGTCTTTGAACCTTCCAACCAGTATCTGAATGTCGCTAAACGTAGCGGAGTGGAAAAACTCACGCCTGCTCGCGCGCTCATCGCCGAACTGGTTCGACGCTATTGGGTTTTAGGCATGGAATGCAGCCTGCTTGAGATTCAAAAGCTGGCCTGGTTCCTTGAGCGCGCCATAGAAAAGCTGCCAGATACCAAGAACCCTCTGAACCTTAAGTTTGTAGCTCATAAATACGGGCCGTACGCCAACCGATTGGAGCATCTGCTCAACAACTTGGATGGCAGCTATTTGCATTGCGACAAACGTATCAGTGATGCCGGTATAAGTGATGTGATCTGGTTTGACGAAGACCGCAAAGCCTATCTACAAACCTATCTCAAAACAGAGGCCAAGGAGTATTCCCAAGCCCTGGAGCGCACCGCCAAGTTGATCGATGGCTTTGAGTCACCCTTTGGTATGGAGTTGTTGGCAACAGTTGATTGGTTGCTGAGTCAGGAAGGGGTTTCCCCGAGCGTTCCCGCCGTACGTGAAGCGTTAAGGCATTGGGATGGTGGTGCAGGCGCTGCTGCTCGCAAAAGCAGACTATTCGATGATCAGGCGCTTGATATTGCGCTCAAACGTCTCACTTCCAGTAGTTTCAGACCTGAAGTGACTACCTGCTAAGGGACACTTTTGTATTGGGCTGAAAGTAGCCGCCTTAGGAACTCTGCTTAGGCCACCCTAGATTGCAATAGTAAATTCGATGGCCGCGAAATGAACAAGCATGTGAATAGTAGGGAAGCTTAATATTTTCAAAACCCGATAGAAAGCCGACTGCAAGTCGGCTTTTTAATACCCGCCTGTTTTCAATCCCCGTCGAACACCACCGGCTTCATCGCCGCCGTATTAACCTTCAGGGTAAACACATCCGGCCGGGCGTAATGCCCGCACACGTCGAAGTCGAGGTTACTGGCCTGCCCCACGGTCAAGTCGATCTCGGCATACAAAATAGTCTCCTGATCAAACACCGGCCCGGCCAGCACCTGCCCGGTTGCACTGACGATCATGCTGCCACCGTGCATGATGTAGTCCCCTTCTGCGGCTTCCAGGCCAAAGTCTTCCCGGTAGGACGCCGGGTACTCGCCCAGGGTGATCGCCTGGCAAGCCGAAAGCACCGGCACCCGCCCTTCCAGAGCAATGTGAACCATGGACGCCGCCCAGGTCGGACGATCGTCGGCAGTCGGCGCGCAGTAGATTTCCGTGCCCTGGGCATACATCGCCTGGCGCAGTGCCGGCATGTAGTTTTCCCAGCAGATGACCGTGCCGAGCTTGCCGAACGGGGTGTCTACCGGGGCGATGCTCGAGCCGTCGCCGAAGCCCCAGATGATGCGCTCCTGGCCGGTCGGCATCAGCTTGCGGTGAAAGCCGGTGCAATACAGGGTCCGGCCCAGGCGTTCGATGATGCCCATGACCACATGGACGCCGGTTTCATTGACCACTTCTCCGAGCATGGCCAGCTCCGGGCCGTCCAGGCTGACAGCGCCTTGTACATAGCGCAGGTACTGCGCCCGGCCGAGGTCACTGCGGCTACCGACAACGGTGCCGAACGCGGCGCCCTTGGGGTAGCCACCGAGAAAGGCCTCGGGGAATACCGCAAGTTCACTACCTTGCGCAGCAGCGTCACGGATCAGCCCGGCAGCTTTCTCGGCACTCAGCTGCGGCTCGAAGGGGATGGATGAAGTTTGAACAACAGCAACCTTGATCATGAGTCTTCCCTTGATGAATGGTGAGGATCGGCTTAACCGCGGGTGATGTCCCGGTCTTTGGTTTCCGGCAGCATGAACCACAGCACGATGAAGCAGATCAGCGACACCGCAGCCAGGTAGGCGGCGGGAATGTTCGGGTTGTGGGTGGCCTGGATCAGTGCCACGGCAATGAACGGGCCGGGCCCCGCCAGCAGCGCCAGGGCGACGTTGTGGCCAACTGCCGCACCGGTAGAACGGATCGAGGCCGGGAACACTTCAACCAGCAGCACCACGTCCATCACTGCGGTTATTGCCACCAGCGCCGCCATGATCACCAGCCCCAGCAGGATCGCGGCGAAGCTGCCGGTGTTCATCAGCAGGAACACCGGATACGCCAGCACAGTCAGGCCGGCGGCGGCAGCCAGTACGAAAGGACGACGGCCAAAGCGATCGCTCAGACGACCAACCAGCGGGTTGAACAGGGTGTAGAGCACCAGGGCCAGGCTGCACAGGACCAACGCGGTCGATTTGCTCAGGCCGACGGTCTGGGTCAGGTGGGTGTTGGCGTAGGTGATGAAGTAGTACAGCGACACACCGAACAGCGCGGAAAAGGCGAACGAGACCACGAAGGCCCGTTGCTTGGCCCCACGCGAAACCTGCTCCAGGCCACCGGTGGCGCGCTTGTGCTGCAGCGCCTCGTAGACTGGGGTGTCACCCAGTTTGCGGCGGATGTACATGGCCACACCGGCCATGACGATCGAGGCTACGAACGGTACGCGCCAGCCCCACGCCATGAGGTCTGCGTCAGAGAGGGTCGCGGTGATGATCGCGGCGATGGCCGTACCACACAGGAATGCCGCACCTGCGGTGCCGGTGATGACGCTGGCCGCAGTTGCCCGGCGGTTGGCGGGAGCACTTTCAACGATGTAGATGCCGGCGCTGGACCACTCACCGCCGACCATCATCCCCTGCAGAAAGCGCAGCGCAACCAGCAGGATCGGCGCAGCGATGCCGATGCTCGCGTAGCCGGGCAACAGGCCGATCAGGGTGGTGGCCAGGCCCATGCCGAACACGGTAATGATCAACACCGCGCGACGCCCCAGCTTGTCGCCAATCGGCCCCAACACCACAGCGCCCAAGGGCCGTGACAGGAAGCCCACGGCAAACACCGCCAACGACGACAGCAGCGAAACGCCCGGTGCAGTGGACGGAAAGAACAGCTGTCCGATGACCGCGGCGAAGTAGCCGTAAATGGCAAAGTCGAACCATTCCATGAAGTTGCCAATGCCGACGGCAATGGCCCGTTTGCGCAGCTCTGCTGCGTCGTTTGATGAGACGGTGTGCTCACCCTGTTGCGATTGCACTATTGAATCCTGCATCCCCGGCCACCTGATTATTGTTGTGTTTGCGCAGGGTCGAGATTAAGAATGTCGAGACAAATTAATCAAACGAATACAAGAGATGACCATGATTAGTGTCGCTAATATCAGCAGGGTCGACCTCAACCTGCTCATCGTTTTTCAGTGTCTGATGAACGAGCGCAGCGTGACCCGTGCGGCGGCGCTGCTGCATGTCACGCAAGGCGCGGTCAGCTCTTCGCTCAAGCGCCTGCGCGAACAGTTTCACGACGAGTTGTTCATTCGCACCAGCACCGGCATGGTGCCAACCCGACGGGCGCTGGAGATCGCGCCGAAAGTCACTGAGGCCCTCACCGCTGTGGCCTCCATCGTCGACAAGCGCCCGCAGTTTTCCGCCGAATCATCCACCCGGGTGTTCAATATCGCGCTGTCGGATGACATCGAAAGCTATGTGTCGCCAAGGCTGGTCAACGAAGCAAAAGCACGCGGGCTTTCCGTCAAATTTGCCTTTCACCAGAGCAACAGTTCGCTGTGGAAAACCTCGTTGGCGGACCCGGACATTGATCTGGTCCTGTGCTCGGAGCCCAAGGAACTGACGTCGCATTACAGCTCGCAGGTGCTGTTTTCTTCGTCCTACTCCTGCCTGTACGACGGACCACGGTTGAACCTGAAAAGCCCGCTCACCCGCGATGAATACCTCATGCACGAACATGTGCGGATTTCCTTCGACGGGCGTCGAGGGTTCGTTGACGACCTGCTGGAAAGCGAAGGCGTCGCCCGCCGTGTTGCGGCGTCATTCACCCATTTCAGTGGCGCCCTGGCGACCTTGGTGCATAGCGATGTGATCGCCACCTTGCCCACTTTTGCAGCCCTGTCCTACGCCCGAATCGCGCGTTTGACTGTCAGCCCTGTACCGATTTTCGTCCCGGCCTTTCGCGTGTTCATGGTCTGGGATGTAGAGCACAACGACGATCCGCACAACCGCTGGCTGCGCAGTTTCATTATCGACACTACCCAGGAACTGCAGCACGGCTCACTCACGCCGACCTGAGCGACAGTAACCGGCTACAGACGCCATTACATTGACATCACCGACCTTAACATCGAGACTTTCCGCCTCTTCAAGATGCTCATTGATATGGAATGCACCATGAGAAATCTACTTGTAGCCTCTTTGGCCGCGGTTGTGCTTACCGGCTGTTCTGCCGAAATCGACAACGCAGAAGTCATGACTAGAAACGGCTTGATCTACAAGTACGGCGACACTGATCCTTTCAGTGGCCGAGTCGTTAACACGCCAATTGGCCTGCCAGGCATTTCAGCCCTGTGTAACTCTCAAGTAGAAAAGGGACGCTACAGCGGCAAAAGCGAATGTTTCTATAACTCGCAGAAAGTTTACGAAGTCGAATACGCTGCAGGTATCAAGAACGGTACAGAAACCGTGTTCGACGCCAAAACAGGCGCCAAGGTGTCGGTAAAGAACTGGAAGAGCGGCCGCCTGGACGGGACTGTAGAGGAATACCAGAACGGCGTGCTGACGCATCGAAAAGCGTTCAAGGATGGCAAGCCGGATGGCCAGGAAACCCGCTGGACCGCCGACGGTAGCAAGGTGATCACTGAACTCAGCTGGAGCGAAGGCAAGAAATTCAGTGGCTACGAGACCGACTCAGAGGCAAAGCTGAACTATGCAAACGGCCAGCTTCACGGGCCGCAATCGAAATACGACTACATTGTCGGTAGCCTGAAGCAATTCGTCGCCGCAGAAGAGAACTACAAAGACGGCAAGCTCGATGGCGTACAGAAGCAATATAAAAACATTCTGCACACCGCTATTGTTCAGCAGGAGTCCGAAATCATCTACGCGGACGGTACTGCAGTCTCCGGGTGGATCCGGCAGTTCAGCACCCCGGATGGCAAGGTGCTGCAGGAAATCAAGCTCGTGCAGACCGAGCAAGCTGAGGACGAGGACTTCTTCAGCGGTTACCCCGGCAACCTCGTACCCGACGGCGTCATCCAGTCGTACAACCCGCAAACCGGCCAGCTCGAAGGCCAAGAGCGCTGGGTTAACGGTGTAAAGGAAACACAATCATCCCTGCTTTCCACGGTTGCAGCGGTTTCTGCCGAGACCTGTCAGGACGCCTGGATGACCGAGTACCGCAAAGAGGTCGGCGAAGAAGCGATGATCACCAGCGACCAGATTGGCGAATGGGAACAATGGTGTGCTGAAGGCAAGTTGCCTTAAGGCAGGTGTTCAGCGAGGGCGGCTCAAGGGCCGCCCTCATTGCTTGCTGGCTTCTCCCCCACATGCTCAGCCTTTGACGCACACCACCTGCCGCAAGGTATGCACCACCTCCACCAGCTCCCGCTGCGCCTGCATCACTGCATCGATGTCTTTGTAGGCCATGGGAATCTCATCGATCACGTCTTTGTCTTTGCGGCATTCGACATGCGCGGTGGCGCGCACCTGATCTTCCAGGGTGAACTGCTTTTTCGCCCGGGTGCGGCTCATGGTCCGCCCGGCGCCGTGGCTGCAGGAGCAGAACGACTCTTCATTGCCCAGGCCACGGACGATGAAACTCTTCGCGCCCATGGAACCGGGGATGATGCCCAGCTGGCCTTTCTGCGCCGATACCGCGCCCTTGCGGGTTACCAGGATGTCCTGGCCGAAGTGGTGTTCGCGCTGTACATAATTGTGGTGGCAGTTGACCGCCTCCAGGTTGGCTTCGAAGGGTTTGCCAAGTACCTGGCGGGCCGCAGCGATCACCGCGTGCATCATCAAGGCACGGTTCTGCCGGGCAAAATCCTGGGCCCATTCGACCGCTTCGACGTAGTCGTTGAAGTGGCGGCTGCCTTCTTTGAAATAGGCCAGATCCTTGTCCGGCAGGTTGGCGATGTGCTGACGCATGTCGGCCTGGGCCAGTTCGATGAACAGGTTGCCAATGGCGTTGCCGACGCCACGCGAACCACTGTGCAGCATGAACCAGACGCGGTCGCTTTCATCCAGGCAGA
The DNA here is from genome assembly GCF_000746525.1 of Pseudomonas alkylphenolica. NCBI lineage: Bacteria > Pseudomonadati > Pseudomonadota > Gammaproteobacteria > Pseudomonadales > Pseudomonadaceae > Pseudomonas > Pseudomonas alkylphenolica. The sequence continues at coordinate 624,848 of NZ_CP009048.1, read as the reverse complement.
CTTCGATGAAATGGTTGCCCCCACCGAGGGTGCCCAGGTGCTGGCGGTTATTGGTCTTTTCCAGTTGCGGGTACTTGCCGGTGATGGCCTTGAACCGACCGGCCAGGTCCTTCCAGGCATGATCGGCCTGGGCCGGAACCTTGTCCCAGGCACCCTGGTCGTGACGACCGAAAGTCTTGCCATGGGGCACCGCCTGTTCGATAGCGCTGCGCAGCCGGTGCAAGTTGTCGGGCAGGTCCGCGGCAACCAGCGAGGTGCACGCAGCGATCATGCCGCAGCCGATATCCACGCCGACCGCCGCCGGGATAATCGCGCCCAAGGTCGGGATCACACTGCCGATGGTCGAGCCTTTGCCCAGGTGCACATCCGGCATGACTGCCAGGTGTTTGAAGATGAACGGCATCTTCGCCGTGTTGATCAACTGCTGACGGGCTTCGTCTTCCACCGGCACGCCCTGGGTCCAGAGTTTGATCGGTTTGCCGCCGGCCACTTCAAGCAGGTTCATGTCACACCTCTGGATTGACGCACATGTATTTACAACCAGAAACACAATGCGTTCAGGAAAATTTACAGTACACCAGACAGCGACTAAGGTGTATTCAGAGGACCGAATCGCGACTGGCAGGACGCCAGTCGGCACATGCTGAGCAGGTGCCACCGGGCATCTGGATTGGCCTCTTTTCGAGGGCCGGGGAGACAACTCCATGGGGCGCCGCAAGCCAACCCGGAGTTGTCCCCGCCTCTCCTTTTCCCGCCCTTATTTCAACTTCAGCTGCGTGCGCAAATAGTCGTGCAGAGCGGCCGCGCTCTTGCGGTAGCCATCGGCTGTCAGGTGCACCAGATCGCCACGCGCCAGGCCTTGCGCCTGCCAGGCAGCAATCGAACACTGACCGCCCATGTACGCCTGCCAGTCCCAGAACAGCGCATTGGCCTGCCGGGCGGCCTGACGCTGGATACGGATGACCGCAGCCAGCTGCTGCGGCTGACGCGCTGCACAGCTACGCGCCTTGCGCTGCTTGATCGAGTCAGGCGGGCCGACGATCAACACTACCGCCCGCGGCAGGTCGCGACGCAGGCGTTCAAGGGTCTGCTTGAGTTGGGTCTGGTACAGGTTGAGGTCAAGCGTGTCGTCGAACGCCTCGTTGGTGCCGTAGGCAAGGATCACCAGGTCCGGGCGCAGCGACTTGAGGGTGTCCTGCCAACCGGGTTGCCATTTGTCTGTTACCTCAAGCCGCGCACCGTTGATGCCCAACGCCGAGTAGATCACCCCGGCATTCTTCTGCCCCTGCAGGTACCAGCCCCCCAGTACGGTGCCGGGGCGACTGTCGAGGGTCAGATCCAGCGGCAGGCCGAGATTGTTCACCACCGGGCCGAAGCGCCATTGCCCACCCGTGGCTGCCAGCAACCGGCGGTTCTGGCCACGGGAGTCACGCAACAACAGAGAAGTACTTTCCTGCGCCTGGTACAAGGCTGACACCCGATAGCGCTGGGAATTCGGCTCACGTGCCTCGATGCGCACACTGGGCTTTGCCGCCAGGGGTACCGACAGATAGCCGCCAAGGGGGAACTGCGCGCTCTGCTGGTTACGTGCCGACACCAGTTCCCACTGGCGCTTGGCGGCCTTGAGGATGACCTGCTCATAACGCGTGCCGGGTACTGGCGTAGCAGCAACCAGGCCGATACCGCCATCGCCGTACTGCGCTTGCAGCAAGCGGCGCATCTCGCCGCTGAACAGGTCGGCGGCGGTATGCGAATCACCAAACTGAACGACCGTGACCGGTGCACGGTTGGCATTCTTGAATTTGCCGGCCAGCACCGCCAGGTTGCCATTGCTCTGGTTGAGCGCGGGCTTGGCCGGCGCAGTCACCGGCCTAGCCGTGGTATCGACCGCCGCCACCGGGCTACAGCCCGGTAGCGCACAGATCAGTAGAGCCAGCCCGAGAATGTTGTGCAGTCGACGCATCAGTGTCCCGTTACAGTGAGGCCTGGGAATGCGATCTTCGACAATATCTGTTCGGCGATCAGCTTTTGCCCGGTGATAGTGAAATGAATGCCGTCATCGACCCGGGTCTTGACCCGTTTGCCCTGGCTGTCCTGCAAGGTATAGGAGAATTCGTCATCCTTGTAACCCAGCACCGGATTGACCGAGAGGTAGTGTTGCTGGTGCAGCCCGACCTGTTCCTGATACAGGCCGCTGAGGTAGGCCATGGCACTCGACAGCCGCGGCTTTTGCATGTTCGGCGGGCCGACCCAGATCACCTGTACCTGATGCTCGCGGGCCTGTTCGAGAATCGCATCGATGCGCTGGCGGTAGGCACTCTCCCAGTCCGGCGACTTGAAGCGCAGGAATGGCTTGCCCTTGCCCTGGGGCATGTCCCAGGGATCGTTGGGGCCGAGGAAGATCACCATCAGGCGAATATTCGGTGAGCTCTGCAGGGTCTGCGCCACCGTTCGCGGCCAGTTGAAAAACCCCGGATAGGCCAGCCCGGTACTCTGCCGGCTGAGGTTGACGCTTTTGATCTGGTAGCGCTTGCGAAGGGTGTTGGCCAGGTGCGGCGCGACGCCTTGCATCAATGAGTCGCCCACCAGAAACACCTCGTCACCCGCCGCCAGGGAGACCACGGTGGCCGACGGCGACGGGCTTGGCGCAACGGCTGCGGCTGGCTTGACCGGTGCCACAACCGTCGCCGGAGCAGCCACCTTGACCGCCAGCGCTTTGCTCGCCACAGCGTGTGGTGCAGTATGGGCTGCCTCCAGATTCACCGGAACCACGGGAATGGGCGCAGGCAGCTCGACGGTTTCGACCTTTGCTATCGCTGTGCGGCTCTGCGCCAGGCTGTCGACAAAGCTGTCACGGGCCGCACCCAGGGCCTGGGTCAGATTGCCCCCCAAGCGCCAGGCCGGGCTTTGCCCAAGCACCGGCAGCTCGCAGCTCTGATGGTATTTCTGCTGGCAGTAGAGGCTGATCGAATCCTGGTTCAGCCAGAACAGCAGCGCAGTGGCCAGGGCAATCGCGTAGAAGGCTTTCGCCGCATCCACTTGCACGCGCAGCAGTTGAGCGGAATTAGAAGCTTGCATAAATGAACCCCGGCACGCCCGACTGCGAAGCAAAGATCACCAACGACACAAACACCCCGAGCGGAATCGGATAGAACTGCCAGGGCAAGCGGGTTGTGGCGGTAAACAACTGCCGTAGCAGTGCAAGCAACTGCGGATACACCGCGACGTACAGCACACTGGCCAGCAACAGCAGGCCGGTCGCCGAGAACAGCCCGTCGAGGCTCAAACCGCCGATGCCGGCGAGCATGTCGATGGCTTCATCGAGGCTCGCGCAGCGGAAAAAGATCCAGGCAAAGGCCACGTAGTGGAAGGTCAGCAGACGCGCCGCCAACCCCGCCCCGGGCCAGCGCATGGGTTGCGGCAGGATGTAGGTCGAAGCCTTGTACAAGGCCAGGCCGATGCCGTGCAGTGCGCCCCAGATAATGAAATTGAGACTCGCGCCATGCCACAAACCGGAAATCAGCATGGCCAGCAGCATGTTCAGGTTGCCGCGCCATACACCCCGGCGATTGCCGCCGAGCGGGATGTACACGTAGTCACGGATGAACAGCGACAGGCTGATGTGCCAACGGCCCCAGAATTCCTTGAGGTTATGCGCGGCATAAGGCGCATCGAAGTTGTCGGGCAGACGGAATCCCAGCAACAGGGCAATGCCGGTCACCAGGTTGGTATAGCCGCTGAAGTTGAAATAGATCAGGAAGCTGTAGCCATAGACGCTCAGCAGGATCTGTTCCGGCGAGTAACCGCCCGGCGTTTCGAACACCGGATCGACCCATTCGCTGGCCAGCCAGGCGCTGCAGAAGAACAGCTTGACCACCGCCAGCGCGATCAGGCCCAGGGCCCGCTGAGGCTCTAGCACCTGGCGAATGGTCTGCGGACGGATCTGCGGCAACATATGCGCGGCGCGGTTGACGGGGCCTGCGATCAGGCTGGGGAAGAATGCCAGGTACAGGGCCAGGTCCATCGGACTCGCTGACGGCATCTCGCGCCGGTTGATCGACACCAGGTAGCTGACCGAATGAAAGGTGTAAAACGACAAGCCGATCGGCAGCAGCACTTCCAGCACCGGCAGCGACACATCAATACCGGCACTGGCCAGCGCGCCCTGCACGCCCGCAACAAAGAACTCCTGATACTTGAACAGGTAGAAGCAGCTCACTACCAGCAGCAACACCAGCAGGTAACTGAAGCGCCGCCCCGGATAGCGTTCAGCGAGCCGGCCGAGCAGGTACACCAGGGCGCTGTAGCCGAGCAGAACGTACAGGGAGTTGAGGCTGAAACTGGCCACCAGGGCATAACTGGCCGCCAGCAGAAGCACGTTCTGCAGGCGAACGCTCCAGCACAAGCTCCAGTAAATGACGAAAAACAGGATGAAACTGAGGCCGAACTCGATCGAAAGGAAGCTCACAACGTAGTCCATTACGTGACGTCAGATAAAGGAAGCTGCACCTGCGCGAACCCGCGAGATAAAGCGGCCGCGATTATGGCAGAGAGCTGCAAGCAGCCACAATGAAAGCCTTGCAGGAAAATCAAGCGTTAGCCGTCGGTCTTTATGCAACAGAATGCGACGAAAGATCCGCCCTATCGATTTGCTCCCCCCGCCCCGCTCTGCTAGTGTCGCGCCGTTTATACCGCCACCGAGACAGCCGCCATGGCCCGAAAAAAAGCCTCCATCGATTTCGAGCAATCCCTCGCCGACCTGCAAACCCTGGTCGAACGCCTGGAGAACGGTGAGCTGTCGCTGGAAGACTCGCTGACCGCGTTCGAACAAGGCATCAGCCTGACCCGCGACTGCCAGGCCGCGCTGGTCCAGGCCGAGCAGAAGGTCCAGGTGTTGCTGGAGCGCGATGGCGAACTGAAGGCCGAACCTTTCGACGCGGAACAGGCAGAATGATTGCCCACTATCAGGCCAGCTGTCAGGCCCGGGTCGATGCGGCCCTCGAGCAGTTGTTTGTCGCCCCTTCGGTAGAACTCACCCGCCTCTACGCCGCCATGCGCTACAGCGTGATGAACGGCGGCAAGCGCGTGCGCCCGTTGCTCGCCTATGCCGCCTGCGAAGCCCTCGGCGCTGCCCCCGAGCAGGCCAATGGTGCCGCCTGCGCCGTCGAGCTGATCCATGCCTATTCACTGGTGCACGACGACCTGCCGGCCATGGACGATGACGACCTGCGCCGTGGTCAGCCGACCACCCACAAAGCCTTTGACGAAGCCTGCGCGATCCTCGCTGGCGATGGCTTGCAGAGCCTGGCATTCAACGCCCTGCTCGATCCGCGGCTGAGCCCGCAGGCGGACAGTATTCGCCTGGCCATGGTCCAGACCCTGGCCCTGGCCGCGGGCCCGGCCGGTATGGTCGGTGGCCAGGCCATCGACCTCGGTTCGGTGGGCCTCAAGCTTGATCAGACCGCGCTTGAATTCATGCACCGGCACAAGACCGGCGCCCTGATCGAAGCCAGCGTGCGCCTCGGCGCCCTGGCCAGTGCGCGTGCCGATCAAGCGCAGCTCAATGCCCTGCAGATCTACGCCCGGGCCATCGGCCTGGCGTTTCAGGTGCAGGACGATATTCTCGACGTCGAGAGCGACACCGAAACCCTCGGCAAACGCCAGGGTGCCGATATCGCCCGCGACAAACCGACCTACCCGGCCCTGCTCGGGCTGCAAGCCGCCAAGGCCTATGCCCTGGAACTGCGCGACCAGGCGCTGGAGGCCCTGCGGCCATTCGACGCAGCGGCTGAGCCGTTGCGCGAGTTGGCACGGTATATCGTTGAGCGCCGTAATTAAACGCTGATCGCATCGCGGGGCAAGCCCGCTCCCACAGACATTACTGTAGGAGCGGGCTTGCCCCGCGATCAGCCCAAATGGGCAGCCAATACCGCAATAAGGTAAACTGCCGCCACTTCATATCTATAACGATTCGCCTGATGCCCACGACGTTTCAAGAGATCCCCCGCGAACGCCCGGTCACGCCGCTGCTCGACCGTGCCGATACGCCTGCCGGCCTGCGCCGGCTGGCTGAAGCCGACCTGGAGAACCTGGCTGACGAACTGCGCCAGGAGCTGCTCTATACCGTTGGTCAGACCGGCGGGCATTTCGGTGCCGGCCTGGGCGTCATCGAGCTGACGATTGCCCTGCACTACGTTTTCGACACCCCGGACGACCGGCTGGTGTGGGACGTGGGTCACCAGGCCTATCCGCACAAGATCCTCACCGGTCGCCGACAGCGCATGCACACCCTGCGCCAGAAGGACGGCCTGGCCGCCTTCCCGCGTCGCGCCGAGAGCGAGTACGACACCTTTGGCGTCGGTCACTCCAGCACCTCGATCAGCGCAGCGCTGGGCATGGCCATCGCCGCCCGCCTGCAGAACGATCCGCGCAAGTCCATCGCCGTGATCGGTGACGGCGCGCTGACTGCCGGCATGGCCTTCGAGGCGTTGAACCACGCCCAGGAAGTCGATGCCGACATGCTGGTGATCCTCAACGACAACGACATGTCGATCTCGCGCAATGTCGGCGGCCTGTCCAACTACCTGGCCAAGATTCTCTCCAGCCGCACCTATTCGAGCATGCGCGAGGGCAGCAAGAAGGTCCTCTCGCGCCTGCCTGGTGCCTGGGAAATCGCCCGCCGCACCGAAGAGTACGCCAAGGGCATGCTGGTGCCCGGCACCCTGTTCGAAGAGCTGGGCTGGAACTACATCGGGCCAATCGACGGTCACGACCTGCCAACCCTGATCACCACCCTGCGTAACATGCGCGACCTCAAAGGCCCGCAGTTCCTGCACGTAGTGACGAAAAAGGGCAAAGGCTTCGCCCCGGCGGAAGTCGACCCGATCGGTTACCACGCCATCACCAAGCTTGAGCCCGTCGATGCACCGGCTGCCGCGCCGAAAAAGGCTAGCGGTCCGAAGTACTCGGCAGTGTTCGGCCAGTGGCTGTGCGACATGGCCGCGGCTGACGAACGCCTGGTCGGCATCACCCCGGCGATGAAAGAAGGCTCTGATCTGGTGGCGTTCAGCGAGCGCTATCCGCAGCGTTACTTCGACGTGGCGATTGCCGAACAGCATGCCGTGACCCTCGCGGCCGGTATGGCCTGCGAAGGCGCCAAGCCGGTGGTGGCGATCTACTCGACGTTCCTGCAGCGCGCCTACGATCAGCTGATCCACGACGTTGCCGTGCAGAACCTCGACGTGCTGTTTGCCATCGACCGTGCCGGCCTGGTCGGCGAAGACGGCCCGACTCACGCCGGTAGCTTCGACCTGTCGTTCCTGCGCTGCATCCCCGGCATGCTGGTGATGACCCCGAGCGACGAGAACGAGCTGCGCAAGATGCTCAGCACCGGTCACCTGTACAACGGTCCGGCAGCGGTGCGCTACCCGCGCGGCAGCGGCCCGAACGCGACCATCGAGAACAACCTCGAGCCGCTGGAAATCGGCAAGGGCGTAGTTCGCCGCCAGGGTAGCAAAGTCGCCCTGCTGGTGTTTGGCGTGCAGCTGACAGAAGCGTTGAAGGTGGCTGAAAATCTTGATGCCACCGTCGTCGACATGCGCTTCGTCAAACCGCTGGATGAAGCACTGGTACGCGAAATGGCGGCCAGCCACGAGCTGCTGGTGACCATCGAAGAGAACGCCATCATGGGTGGCGCGGGTGCTGCGGTCAGCGAGTTCCTCGCCCGCGAAGCACTGCTCAAGCCGGTACTGCACCTGGGCCTGCCTGACGTCTATGTCGAGCATGCCAAACCTGCGCAGATGCTCGCCGAGTGCGGGCTGGATGTTGCCGGTATCGAGGCTTCGGTGCGTCAGCGCCTGCAACTGCTCGGCCTTTAGGGCCTCATCGCGGGGCAAGCCCGCTCCCACAGAGTTCAACCCTGTGGGAGCGGGCTTGCCCCGCGATAGCAATGGAACTGCCATGAAGCTCTCCCCCCTTACCCCGCTCCTGCTCTGCCTGCCCACCGCCCTCCTCGCCGATCCCATCGACCGCGACAGCGCCCTGAAGCTGCCCGACACCCTGATCAGCGCTAACCGCCAGGTCGAGGACCGCACGCAATCCAGTGCCGCCAATACGGTGTTTACCCGTAACGACATCGATCGCCTGCAGCCTACCAGCGTCACCGACCTGCTGACCCGCGTACCGGGCGTACAGGTCGCACGTACCGGCGGACGTGGCAGCGTGCCCGGCATCTACATCCGCGGCAGCAAGACCGCACAAAGCCTGGTGCTGGTAGACGGCGTGCGCATTGCCAACGCCACTTCCGGTGACAGCGGTCTGCAGTTTTTGAATATCGACCAGATCGAGCGGGTGGAAGTACTGCGCGGTTCACGTTCGGCGGTCTACGGCAGCGACGCTATTGGCGGTGTCATCCAGATTTTCACCCGCCGCAGCGCCCAAGAGGGTCTGCAGCCACGCCTGCGCCTGGCCGCAGGCAGCAATCAGACCTGGCAACGCAGCCTTGGCCTTTCTGGTGGCGACCAGGATACCCGCTTCAATCTCGGTGCCAGCCTCGATGAAAGCGCCGGCATTGACTGGAGCCACACCTCCTACCCAAGCGATGGCGACCATGACGCCTATCGCAACAAGTCGTTCAACCTGAGCCTGAGCCACAACTTCAGTGACGAAGTAGAGGCCGGCCTCAACCTGCTCGACAGCCGCGGCCGTAGCGAGTACGACAACCCGTACGGTCGCTTCGACATGGACACCTTCCAGAGTTTCGGCCAAGCCCCCTACACCGACTACACCGTCAGTAGCCTGGGCACCTACCTGGGCGCACAACTCAACGAGCACTGGTATTCGCGTCTCGAAGTCGGCCATAGCGAAAACCGCGACAAGAAGCGCGACAAACTCAGCAGCGACGGCAGCGAGTTCAACACCTATCGCGATTCAGCCAGCTGGCAGAACGACCTGACGCTCGATGAGCAGAACAGCTTGATGCTCGGCGCCGACTGGTACCAGGACCGTGTTCACGGCAGCACCGATTTCGACGAGGATAGCCGCTGGAACCGCGCAGCCTTTATCCAGCACCGCTTCAAGGGGGAGTGGTTTTCCACCGAACTGGGCTTGCGTCGCGACCAGAACCAGCAATTCGGTGGGCAAAATACCTGGAGCGGCAGCCTGACCCTGCCGGTCAACCCGGATAACGACCTGCTGCTGTCCTACAGCGAAGGCTTCCGCGCCCCGACGTTCAACGACCTGTATTACCCGCAGTACAGCAACCCGAACCTCAAGCCTGAGCGTTCGAAAAGCTACGAACTGCAGTGGCGAAGCCAGCTCGGTGCAGACAGTCGCCTGGAAACCTCGATTTACCGTACGGACCTGCGCGATGCGATCATCTTTGGTGAAGGTTCGATCCCGCGCAACGTGGCCTCAGCCCGAATCAACGGCTTTGAAGCGGCCCTGCACCAACAATGGTTCGGCTGGCAGAGCAACCTCGGCCTGGCGCTGATTGACCCTCGCGATCGCGACAGCGGTCATACCCTGGCCCGCCGCGCTCGCCGCACCCTGAGCCTGGACCTTGATCGGCAGTTCGATCAACTGGGGCTGGGCGCTAGCTGGCAGGCGGTGAGCAGCAGTTACGACGATGAGGCCAACAGCAATAGCCTGGGCGGCTACGGCCTTCTCGGTCTACGCAGCAGCTGGACATTGAATCCTGAAATCAAGCTGGACCTGAAGGTCGACAACCTGCTGGACAAGGCCTATTCCCGCGCTCTGTATACCTACGAAGGTAGCCAGTACGGTTACCGCGAAGAAGGCCGCACCTGGCTGCTCGGTATCACCTGGACACCGGCGCTTTAACGTCGAGCACCTGACACAACCGCGCCGTCGCTTCGATCATCTGCCCGCTGGGCCGTTCCAGGCCCTTGTCCGGCACCAGCAGCAAACGCCCATGGCGCACGGCATCGACCTGCGGCCAGGCCTTCCAGGCGTCGAGCTGGGCCTGGTCGCTGGCGAGGATCACCTGGGGATCGCGCAACAGCACCGACTCCAGATTCACCTGTGGCGCAGGCACCTTGAGCTCGGCGAACACATTACGCGCGCCGCACACCGCCAGGGCATCACTGACGATCTGCCCGCCACCGACGGTGTACAAAGGTTTGTCCCACACCTGGTAGAACACCCTTAGCGGCTGTTGACGATGATACTGCGCACGGAGCTTGTAAAATTGCTCACGCAGCTGCTGCGCACGCGCTCGCCCTTGCTCCGCGCGCCCCATTTGCACACCGATGGCCTCAATCTGTTCGATCAGCTCATCAATGCCATGGGGGTCGGCGGTGTAGGTGGCGATACCCAGACGCGTGAGCTGGTCACGCTGGGCCGCCGGAACGCTGCCCGGCCAGAGCAGTAACAGATCAGGCTTGAGACTGAGCAGCCGCTCCATGTCGATCTGGCCGTAGCGCCCGACCGAAGGCACCTGGGCCAAGGCCGCGGGCCGCTCGCCACCGTCGAGCATGCCCACCAGCAAATCAGTGGCATGCAGTTCAACAACGATTTCCGTCAGCGAGGGGGCCAGGCTGACCACCCGCGAAGCAGCTGCCAGTGGCGCGGCCAGTGCCAGCAACACCAGCAGCAGAACGCCACGCATCAGCCGAGCTGACGCGGGATACGGTAGAGATAGAGCAGTACCAGACTGGAGATCGCCAGGAGGATCTGCGGCACTGTTTCCAGGCCAACGAACACCGACAACGCCGAGATCCATGCCGGCAGGCAGGCGAACAGCATGCCCAGGCGCCGTACACGCGCCAGTTCGGTCCAGGCGGCAGGTTCGGCGTCGCTGTCGAGGGCTTTCTGGGTAGCGATCAGTGCCCGTTTGTAGGCACCAAAGCGTGGCAGGCTGAGGAACATCGAGGCCACACCGGCAATGAACACCGGCATGGCCAGGACTGCAATCAATGCCTGCAGGTCACCAAAGGCCCAGGCAAATACCAGCAACGGCGCCAGCGCCAGCGCCAGGTATTGCCACCAGGCGAGTTCGAGGCGACGGCGAACCTGGGCGCGGGTCACGCCCGACCGGCCTCGCCTTGGTGCTCGTTGCCCATCATGTGGCCGAGCTTGCCAGCCTTGGTGGCCAGGTAGTGTTTGTTGTGCGGGTTATGACCGGTGTGCAGCGGCACACGCTCGGCGACCGGGATGCCCATGCCGGTCAGTGCCTTGACCTTGCGCGGGTTGTTGGTCATCAATCGCAGCGACTTGACCCCCAGGTGCTCAAGCATCGGCTGGCACATGCCATAGTCACGCTGATCGGCGGCAAAGCCCAGGCGCTCGTTGGCCTCGACCGTGTCGGCACCACCGTCCTGCAGCTCGTAAGCACGGATCTTGTTCAGCAGGCCAATGCCACGGCCTTCCTGGCGCAGGTACAGCAGTACGCCACGGCCTTCGCGGGCGATCGCCTGCAGGGCAGCCTCAAGCTGCGAACCGCAGTCGCAACGCTGGCTGAACAAAGCATCGCCGGTCAGGCATTCGGAATGCAGGCGTCCGAGCACCGGTTGCCCATCGGCGATATCACCCAGGCTGAGCACAACGTGCTCGCGGCCCGTGGCTTCATCGAGAAAACCATGCATGGTGAAAATCGCAAACGGGGTAGGCAGCTTGGAAGCGGCAACAAAGACGACGGGCACTTTGTGCTCCTGATTTGAAAGCTTGAAGAATAAAGTGAGCCGATTGTACCAGCATGTGCACGGGCTGCTCAGGTCGAATCTTTGCTCAAACCCATCGATAGATACGATTTGGCCTACTCCAGGCGCGCCTTCTCGTCGAACGGATAGGGCTGAGACCAATGGCTGAAGATTTCACGCAACTCGCCATTGGCGACCAGTTTGTCCATTCGCTGGTCAAACAGTTCCTTGAGCGCCCGGGCCTCATCAGTTTTGCCAAAGGCCAGATACAGCGGCAGTTCGGCAATGTGCGTGCTGCGAAACCTGCGCCGCTCACCCGCTGCAGCCTGGCCTAGAACGTAGTCAACTTCAGTCTGCGCATCGATGTAGAAATCCACACGCCCGCGTTCGAGCATTGGCAAGATCCCTTCGCGACGCTGCACTTCCCGGTACTCGCCGACATTGGGCAGGTAGTCCTGATAGTCATAGCCGCGCACCCAGGAAAGCTTGAACTGCCCCAGGTTCTCCGGGGTCGGCACAGGCTTGCTGGTAAGGCTCAGGGCGTAGATATGGTCGGTGTCGAAATTCCACCGTGGGTAGAGATTGTCGGTGCTTTCTTCGTGATAGGAACCGACCCAGGCATCGGCTTCGCCGCGTTTGACCAGGCCAATTGCCCGGCTGTACGGCACGCTGAGCACCTCTACCTTGACACCGGCAGGCTCGAACACCTTGCGCAGGATATCCCAGGCAATACCCGTACCGTCAGCGTTGGTGTAATCCTCCCAACGCTCACTGGCCAACCGTACTTGCTTGGGCACTTCGATGGTCTCGCTGGCGTGAACACTGCTGGCGACCAGCGCCAGGATCAACAGGACTACTCGCCATCCACGCATTGCACCACTCCCTTAAGTGACACTCCATACAAGCACCTGCATACCCAACCAAGCGAAGACGCCCGCCAGCACATCGTCAAGCATGATACCGACACCGCCGTGCACATGGCGGTCAACCCAGCGAATTGGCCAGGGTTTAAGGATGTCGAAAAAGCGGAACATCAGAAAGCCCGCCAACAGCCATTGCCAGCCTTCGGGGACCAACCACAGGGTGATCCACATGCCGACCATCTCGTCCCAGACAATGCCTTCATGGTCATGAACACGCAAGTCATCGGCAACCTTGCCACACAGCCAGAAGCCAAACAGCATGGTCAGGCCGAGCATCAGCCAATAGCCCCAGTCGGGCAACATCTGCCACAACGGGATAAACGGCAAAGCTACCAGCGAGCCCCAGGTTCCCGGCGCTTTGGGCAAAGTCCCGGAGCCGAAGCCGAATGCGAGAAAGTGCCACGGATTACGCCAGACCGACGGCGGAACGTTCTCCGCAGGCACCTGATTGGGGTGATCGGTCACGGTTGCTCCCTAAAATGTTGATAGCCCCGGGTTGTCGGGGTGATGTTCTGTCCCTGGCCGTCCACCAGGCTGACGCCAGCGCCAGCGCCTGCACGCCCCACCACATGAATCGGCCAACCCGCAGCCCGCAGTGGTTCCAGCTCGGCTTCAGGCAGGGTGAACGCCAGTACATAGTCGTCGCCGCCGGCCAGTGCGGCTTGTTGAGCGCCTGCGTGACCGAAGAACGCTTGCAGCGCAGCCGACAACGGCAGCCGATCCAGCTCGACCTGCAGCGACACTTGCGAAGCCTTGGCGATATGCCCGCAGTCGGCCAACAAGCCATCGGAGATATCCAGCGCCGCAGTCGCCTTGCCGCGCAGCGCCTGCCCCAGGGCAAATTGCGGCTGCGGCGACCAGTAATGGGCGAGCAACGGATCGGCCACAGCGGGGTCGGCCTGGCGCTGGTCGAGGACCAAAGGCAAGGCGCCGGCGGCATTGCCCAGCTCGCCGCCAACACACAGCAGGTCGCCGGCGCGCGCGCCACTGCGGGTCAAGGCCTGGCCTGCCGGCACACGACCGAATACGGTCATGGTCAGGCTCAACGGGCCACGGGTGGTGTCGCCACCGATCAGGCTCAGCCTGCAAGCTTGAGCCATCTGGTTCAGTCCACGGGCATAAGCCTGCAGCCAGTCGGCACGCACCTCAGGCAAGGTCAGGGCAAGGGTAAAGCCGATGGGTGTGGCGCCCATGGCAGCCAGGTCACTGGCGGCAACAGCCAGCGAACGCTGACCGAGCAGAAAAGGGTCGCAGACAGCCGGGAAATGCACCCCGGCCACTAGCGTGTCGGTGGAGATCGCCAGTTGCTCGCCAGGCGGCAGGCTGAGCAAGGCACAATCATCGCCAATGCCCAGCGCAACCGCTTCGCCGCCTTGCGCGCAGGGCGCAGCGGCGAAGTAATGGCGAATCAGCTCGAACTCACCCATTGGTAATCAGCGCCGCAATCAGCGCTTGAACGCCTTTACTTCGGCTTCACGCAGCCGCGGAGCCAGTTTGTCGAGCACACCGTTGACGAACTTGTGTCCGTCAGTGGCACCGAACACCTTGGCCAGTTCGACGCCTTCGTTGATGACGACGCGGTACGGTACATCAGCGCGCATCATGAACTCCCAGGTAGACAGGCGCAGTACCGCCAGTTCAACTGGATCGAGTTCTTCAAGGGCCAGGTCCAGGCACGGCTTCAGTGCTTCGTCGATCTCGACTTTCTTCGCCGGAACCCCGTGGAGGATTTCGCGGAAGTAGGCACCGTCGACATCGGTGAAATCGTTATCGACCCGGAACTGCGCTTCGATCTCGTTCAGCGATTGCCGGGCCATGTGCCATTGATACAGTGCCTGAGTCGCGAGCTGACGGGCTTCGCGACGCTTGGCGCTTTTCGATGGTTTGCCAGCATCCGCAGGTTTTGGATCGCGCGGGTTGAAACGATCGCTTTCGTCGCTAATCACTTGGCCTCCAACTGCGCCAGCAGGCTGACCATTTCCAGAGCGGACAGGGCAGCTTCGGCACCCTTGTTGCCGGCTTTGGTGCCGGAACGCTCAATGGCCTGTTCGATCGAATCGACAGTCAGGACACCGAAGGCAACCGGTACGCCGAACTCCATGGACACCTGGGCCAGGCCCTTGGTGCATTCGCCCGCAACGTATTCGAAGTGCGGGGTACCGCCACGGATCACCGCGCCCAGGGCGATGATTGCGGCGTATTCGCTTTGCTGGGCGACTTTCTGTGCTACCAGCGGGATTTCAAAGGCACCCGGGGCACGGATGATGGTGATGTCGCTTTCGCTCACGCCATGGCGAACCAGGGCATCAACAGCACCGCTTACCAGGCTTTCGACGACGAAGCTGTTAAAGCGGCCAACCACCAAAGCATAGCGACCTTTGGGGGCAATGAAGGTACCTTCGATGGTCTTCAGGGTCATTGCGAGTTCTCATCTTAAAGAGCCAGGCCGCAAATGGCGGCCTGTGAGGGTTTGGGACACGAATGGCAGCGCGACAAACCGCCTGCTTTATTCGGAGGGCACGTATTCTACAACTTCCAGATCGAATCCGGATATCGCATTGAACTTCATTGGCGAACTCATCAGGCGCATTTTACGTACGCCCAGGTCGCGCAGGATCTGCGAACCGGCACCGACGGTGCTGTAAGTGGTCGGGGTTTTCGCCGGCGCGGCATCGGCGCTTTCGCGGATATGCGCCAGCAGCACGTCGCCTTCCAGCGGGTGACCGAGCAGCAGCACGACACCGCTGCCGGCTTCGGCAACCGCGCTCATGGCGGCGCGCAGGCTCCAGCGGCCCGGTTGCTTGACCATCAGCAGGTCGCGCAGCGGGTCCATGTTGTGCACGCGCACCAGGGTCGGTTCTTCGGCGCAGATGTTGCCCAGGGTCAGGGCCATGTGCACGTCGCCTTCGACCGAATCGCGGTAGGTCACCAGGTTGAAACTGCCCAGTTCGCTGTCCAGCGGCTGCTCGGAAATCCGCTGAATGGTACGTTCGTGGATCATCCGGTAGTGGATCAGGTCGGCGATGGTGCCGATCTTGATGCCATGCTCGGCGGCGAAGACTTCCAGTTCCGGACGACGCGACATGGTGCCGTCGTCATTCATCACTTCGCAGATCACCCCGCTCGGCTCGAAACCGGCCATGCGCGCCAGGTCGCAGGCAGCTTCGGTGTGGCCGGCACGGGCCAGGGTGCCGCCAGGCTGGGCCATCAGCGGGAAGATGTGGCCGGGGCTGACGATGTCTTCGGCCTTGGCATCACGGGCGGCGGCCGCTTGCACGGTGCGCGCGCGGTCCGCAGCGGAGATACCGGTGGTCACCCCTTCGGCGGCTTCGATCGAAACGGTGAACTTGGTGCCGAAGCCCGAACCGTTACGCGGCGCCATCAGTGGCAGCTTGAGCGTTTCGCAGCGCTCGCGCGACATCGGCATGCAGATCAGGCCACGGGCGTGCTTGGCCATGAAATTGATGTGTTCGGCCTTGCAGCACTCGGCGGCCATGATCAGGTCGCCTTCGTTCTCGCGGTCTTCGTCATCCATGAGAATGACCATTTTGCCCTGGCGGATGTCTTCAACCAGTTCTTCGATGCTGTTGAGCGCCACGCGGCACCCCCTTTCAAATCAGGATTTCAGGTAGCCGTTGGCGGCCAGGAAACTTTCGGTAATGCCGCTGCCGGTGCTCGGCTCGGCGGCTTTGTCACCCAGCAGCAAACGCTCCAGGTAACGGGCCAGCAGGTCGACCTCAAGGTTGACCCGACGACCTGGGCGGTAGTCGGCCATGATGGTTTCGGCCAGGGTATGCGGGACGATGGTCAGTTCGAACTCGGCGCCATCGACGACGTTCACGGTCAGGCTGGTGCCATCGACGGTGATCGAGCCCTTGTGGGCAATGTACTTGGCCAGCTCCTTGGGTGCACGAATGCGGAACTGGATGGCGCGGGCGTTATCGCTGCGCGACACCACTTCGCCGACACCGTCGACGTGGCCGCTGACCAGATGGCCGCCCAGGCGGGTGGTCGGGGTCAGGGCTTTTTCCAGGTTGACCCGGCTGCCGCTTTTCAGCTCGTTGAAGGCGGTGCAGTCGAGGGTTTCACGGCTGACGTCAGCCCAGAAGCCATCGCCAGGCAGCTCGACCGCAGTCAGGCACACACCATTGACGGCGATGCTGTCGCCGAGTTTGACGTCGCCCAGGTCGAGCTTGCCGGTTTCGACATAGACCCGCACGTCGCCGCCTTTGGGCGTCAGCGAGCGGATGCTGCCGATGGATTCGATGATGCCAGTAAACATGAGTCCTCCTCGAGAACAGGGCTGCGCGTGGCTAGCCTGGAATTATACGCCGGACGCCGGCACAGGGATGGCAGTGACTCGCCAGTCATCGCCTACCGCGCGCATTTCAGTTATTTTCAGTTGCACCGCTTCATTCATGTGGTTCAGCGGCCAGTCCAGCAACGGACGGGCACTGGAACCGAGGAACTTGCCGGCAACAAAGATCTGGTACTCATCGATCAGGCCAAGCTGGGCAAAGGCCCCGACCAGACCGGCACCGGCCTCGAGCAGCACTTCGCTGGTTCCACGCTGCGCCAGCTCACGCATCAGCGCAGACAGGTCGACCCGGCCGCCCTCGCCCGCCAGGCTCAGCAGCTCATGGCCGGCTTCGGCGTAACGCGGGTCGTCGCTGGCGGCAGTGACCACCAGCGCCGGGCCGGCCTGGAAGAACGGCGCATCCAGCGGCAGGCGCAAGCGGCCATCGACCAGCACCCGCAGGGGCGGACGCGCCAGGGCCAGGGCTGTGGTTTGCGGATCGAGGCCCAGCTCGTCAGCGCGCACCGTCATCCGCGCCTTGTCGGCCAGGACGCTTTCGGCACTGCTCAGCACCACGCTGGAGCGTGCACGCAGACGCTGTACCGCTGAGCGCGCGGCGGGCCCGGTGATCCACTGGCTTTCACCGTTGGCCATGGCCGTGCGGCCATCCAGGCTCATTGCCAGCTTGGCCCGCACGAAGGGCAGACCGCATTCCATGCGCTTGAGGAAGCCCGGGTTGAGCGCGCGCGCCTCCGCTTCGAGTACGCCACTGGCGACTTCGATACCGACTTCGGCCAGACGCTTGAGGCCTTGACCTGCGACTTGCGGGTTAGGGTCCTGCATGGCGGCGACCACCCGCGCCACGCCAGCCTTGACCAGCGCCTCGGCACACGGCGGCGTGCGCCCGTGGTGGCTGCACGGTTCAAGGGTGACGTAGGCACAGGCGCCACGGGCCAGCTCGCCGGCCTGACGCAGCGCATGCACTTCGGCGTGCGGCTCACCGGCACGCACATGCCAGCCTTCGCCGACGATCTGGCCGTCGCGAACAATCACACAACCGACGCGCGGATTCGGGTGGGTCGAATACAAGCCCTTGCGGGCCAGTTCCAAGGCCCGGGCCATGTAATGGGCGTCGAGTACCGCGCGTTCGTTGGACATGCTCACTCTTTAGCCGGCTCACGGGCCAGGCGGTCGATTTCTTCGCGAAACTCGTTGAGGTCCTGGAAGCGCCGGTAGACCGAGGCGAAGCGGATGTAGGCGACTTCATCGAGCTTCTGCAGCTCGTTCATCACCAGCTCACCGACCACCAGCGATTTGACCTCGCGTTCGCCGGTTGCCCGCAGCTTGTGCTTGATGTGCGCCAGCGCCGCTTCCAGGCGCTCGACGCTGACCGGGCGTTTTTCCAGGGCACGCTGCATTCCGGCGCGCAGTTTTTCTTCGTCGAAGGGTTGGCGGCTGCCGTCCTGTTTGATCAGGCGCGGCAAAACCAGCTCGGCGGTTTCGAAGGTGGTGAAACGCTCACCGCAGGCGACGCATTCGCGCCGACGGCGCACTTGCTCGCCCTCGGCAACCAGTCGAGAGTCGATGACCTTGGTGTCGTTGGCACCGCAGAAGGGACAGTGCATGGTGGCAGGCAACAAAAAAAGGGAGGGCCATGGTAGCGCATCCCACTGGCAAGACAAGCCAAAGGGGTTACCATCCACTCAGGAAACATGCCGCGAAGGAATTCCCCATGCCATTTCGAGCGCTCGTTGTGCTCAGTTTTGCCGCCTTGCTGGCAGCCTGCAGCAGCGATCAACCCCAGACTGCACCGGCTCCAAAAGCACCGGTTGCCAGTAAAACCGCGAAAGCCCTCGGCCCTTTGCCGGCCTATCAACGTGAATTGAGCGGAACCTTGCTCAATATTCCGGCCGGTGCCGAAGTCGAACTGGCCTTGCTGGTCATCGATGACCGCGGCCGCCCGCAAAACCTGCTGGCCAGCAGCACGCTCAGCAGCAATGGCCTGGACCTGCCGTACCAACTGCGCTTCAACCCCGAAACCTTCCCGGCCGGGGCGCGGGTCGAATTGCGCGGCCGCGCGAGCAAATCCGGGCAACTGATCCTGCACCTGCCGCCTGTGCGGATTTTCCAGGCGCAGACCCAGGTCACCGGCCCGCTGCGCTTCGAACGAGCGCCATAATGGCACCCGCACCTTTACAACAGGCCTTGGGCGAACTGCTCGGCGATGCCCGCTTGGTGGTCAGCGACCTACCTGAGTGCGCGCTCAAGCTGTGGCTGATCGATGCCGAGAACATGGACCGCGAATTCAGTTCGGAAGAAACCCGGCGCATCCTCCACGAGCCGCCGTACTGGAGCTTCTGTTGGGCCAGTGGCCTGGCCATGGCCCGCTACCTGGACCAGCACCGGCACTGGGTAGAAGGCAAGCGCGTGCTGGATTTTGGCGCCGGCTCCGGGATCGCCGGGATCGCAGCCGCCCGCGCGGGCGCTCTTGAGGTCGTGGCCTGTGATCTCGACCCGCTGGCCCTGCAAGCCTGCCGGGCCAACGCCGAGCTCAATGGCGTGGAGCTGAGCTATTCCGAGGACTTCTTCCAGGAAGCCGACCGTTTCGACCTGATCCTGGTGGCCGACGTGCTCTATGACCGGGCCAACCTGCCACTGCTCGATGAGTTCCTCAGCCGCGGCCAGCAAGCCCTGGTGGCCGACTCGCGGGTACGCGACTTCAGTCATCCGCTGTACCAGCCTTTGGGCGTGCTGGAGGCCCTGACCCTGCCGGACCTGGCCGAGCCCCACGAATTCCGCCGGGTCAGCCTGTACCACGCCAGCCGCCAGCCTTTATAGTGATGTCATTCACGGATTTTCGAGAGTCGCGATGAGCCAAGACACACCCTATGTTTTCGATACCAGCGCTGCCGATTTCGACCAGCTGGTAATCGCCAACTCCCACCACAAACCGGTGCTGGTGGATTTCTGGGCCGAGTGGTGCGCCCCCTGCAAGGCGCTGATGCCGCTGCTTGCGCAAATCACCGAGAGCTATCAAGGCGAGTTGTTGCTGGCCAAGGTCAACTGCGATATCGAACAGGACATCGTTGCCCGCTTCGGCATTCGCAGCCTGCCTACCGTGGTGCTGTTCAAAGACGGTCAGCCGGTCGACGGCTTTGCCGGTGCCCAGCCTGAGTCGGCGATCCGTGCGCTGCTCGAGCCGCATGTGCAAATGCCGCCGCCGGCTGCTGCCGATCCGCTGGAACTGGCTCAGGGACTGTTTGCCGAAGGGCGCTTCAGCGAAGCCGAAGCCACGCTGAAAGCGCTGCTGAGCGAAGACAACAGCAATGCCGCTGCCTTGATTCTGTACGCCCGTTGCCTGGCTGAACGCGGCGAACTGGGTGAAGCCCAGACCGTGCTGGATGCGGTCAAGAGCGATGAGCACAAGGCTGCCCTGGCCGGCGCCAAGGCTCAGCTGACGTTCCTGCGTCAGGCCGCAAGCCTGCCGGAAGTTGCCGATCTCAAGGCACGCCTGGCACAGAACAGTGAGGACGATGAAGCGGCCTATCAGCTGTGCATCCAGCAGCTTTCCCGCCAGCAGTACGAAGCGGCGCTGGACGGCATGCTCAAGCTGTTCACGCGTAATCGCGGTTATGAAGGCGGCTTGCCGCACAAGACGCTGCTGCAGGTGTTCGATCTGCTGGGCAATGACCATCCGCTGGTGGGGACTTACCGGCGCAAGCTGTTTGCTGCGTTGTACTGATCAGAACTTTTCGCGGGGCAAGCCCGCTCCCACCGGGATGGTAGAGCCCCTGTGGGAGCGGGCTTGCCCCGCGATAGCTTTCACCCGACCCAGTGATAAACCGGCGCATCCGCCCCGCTTTCGACCTTCACCTCGGCACTATGGCGCAAGCGCACCAGCAGGCGCTTGCCCGCTGCAGTACTCCCCGCCAGCCCTTCCAGATGTTCAAGCAACGTCGGCCCATTGAGCTGCCCGGCGTTGCGCAATACCTCACGTGCCGCCTGCCAGAGAGCGTCATCCGGCCGGGCATTGGCCACCGATGCCACTGCAGCATCCGTCGCGACCGGCGCCACAGCCGCCAATTGTCCGCCCAGATGCGCCCATTCCGCCGGGTCCAGCTCCAGGGTCAAGTCCACCGGCCAGTCGCCGATATGTCCACGAATTCGCACGGTCGTTTCCTCTACTCAGTGACGGGCTCCATGCTCCCACGCCGACGATCCGTCGCCAAGCGCACTGGCACCGGCAGAACAAGTTGTTATAACATAACCAAACACATCCTGTGCCCTCGTGGAGTCCTGCCCATGCGTCGCCTGTTCCTTGCCTTGCCGTTCGCCTTGCTGCCCCTGGCCGTTGCTCATGCCCATAAGGACCACGAGCATGATCATGACCACGCCCATGGCAGCCTCGCCGCCCATGAGCACGGCGTCGCTCGCCTCAATGTGGTACTCGATGGCAAAGCTCTGGAGCTGGAACTGGACAGCCCGGCGATGAACCTGGTCGGTTTCGAGTATGCCCCCAGCAGCGCTGCCGATAAAGCCAAGGTCGCCACCGTGCGCGCCCAGTTGGAAAAACCGCTGGCCCTGTTCGCCTTGAGCAAGGCGGCCAACTGCAGCGAAAGCGATCAGGAACTGGAAAGCCCGCTGTTCGGCGACAAGCCAGCGGCGGATGATGACGGTCATGCTCATGACCACAGCGACATCCACGCGCACTACCGACTCAATTGCGAGAAGCCCGAGCAACTCACCAACCTCGACCTGAGCCCCCTGTTCAAAGCCTTCCCCGCCACCCAGAAAATTCAGCTACAACTGATCGGGCCAAACGGTCAGCAGGGTGTCGAAGCGACCCCGGCGAAAACCACGATCACTTTCTGATAGCCCTTTTGCAGCGAAACGCCCGGGGTAACCCGGGCGTTCATTTATGAGCCAGGCACTGATTGAACTGACCGACCTGGGCTTTGCCTGGCCGGGCCAAGCCCCCCTGCTGGAGATTCCCGCCTTGCGCCTGGAAGCCGGCGAATCGTTGTTTCTCAAAGGCCCCAGTGGCAGCGGCAAAACCACCCTGCTCGGCCTGCTCGGCGGTGTGCAGGTACCCGACCGCGGCAGCATCCGCCTGCTTGGCCAAGACTTGAGCAAGTTGAAACAGGGCGCCCGTGATCGCTTCCGCGTTGATCACACCGGCTACATTTTCCAGCAGTTCAACCTGCTGCCGTTTCTTTCCGTACGGGAAAACGTCGAACTGCCCTGCCGCTTCTCGCGCAGCCGCGCGCAACGCGCCGCCGAACGCCACGGCAGTATCGATCAGGCAGCCGCCAGCCTGCTCGCCCACCTCGGCCTGAAAGATCCGGACTTGCTCGCCCGCCGTGCCGACAGCCTGTCGATCGGCCAGCAGCAGCGGGTCGCTGCCGCCCGCGCGCTGATCGGCCAGCCGGAACTGGTGATCGCCGACGAGCCGACTTCAGCCCTCGACGCCGACACCCGCGAAGCGTTCATTCGTCTGCTGTTCGCCGAATGCCGTGACGCCGGCTCCAGCCTGCTGTTCGTCAGCCATGACCAGAGCCTGGCCACGTTGTTCGACCGTCAGTTGTCACTCGCCGAGCTCAACCGCGCAGCCCTGCCAGCCAACGCTCAGGAGGCCTGATGTACCTGCTCCGTCTAGCCCTGGCGAGCCTCGCCAACCGTCGTTTCACCGCCTTTCTGACCGCCTTTGCCATTGCCCTGTCGGTGTGTTTGCTGCTGGCCGTTGAGCGGGTGCGCACCGAAGCCCGCGCCAGCTTCGCCAGCACCATCAGCGGCACCGACCTGATCGTCGGCGCCCGTTCCGGCTCGGTAAACCTGCTGCTGTACTCGGTGTTCCGCATCGGCAATGCCACCAACAACATCCGCTGGGACAGCTACGAACACTACGCCAGTGACAAGCGGGTGAAATGGGCGATTCCGATCTCACTCGGTGACTCGCATCGCGGCTACCGGGTCATGGGCACTACCGGCAGTTACTTCGAGCATTATCAGTACGGCCGCAAGCAAAACCTGCAATTGGCCGAGGGCCGCGCGTTCGCCACCGACCCGTTCGAAGTGGTGCTGGGCGCCGAAGTCGCCCAGGCCCTGCATTACAAGCTCGGTGACAAGCTGGTGCTGGCCCACGGTGTGGCCGCCATCAGTCTGGTCAAGCATGACGACAAACCCTTCACCGTGGTCGGCGTACTGCAACGCACCGGCACCCCGGTGGACCGCACCCTGCATATCAGCCTGGGCGGTATGGAAGCGATTCACATCGACTGGCACAACGGCGTACCGGCCCGTGGTGCCGGACGGATCAGCGCCGAGCAGGCGCGTGACATGGACCTCAAGCCCGCCGCGATCACCGCGTTCATGCTGGGCCTGAACAACAAGATCGCCACCTTCAGCCTGCAGCGCGAGATCAACGAGTACCGCAATGAGCCGCTGCTGGCGATCCTGCCGGGGGTCGCCCTGCAAGAACTCTGGAGCCTGATGGGCACTGCCGAGCAGGCGTTGTTCGTGGTCTCCCTGTTCGTCGTACTGACCGGGTTGATCGGTATGCTCACCGCCATCCTCACCAGCCTCAACGAGCGGCGCCGGGAGATGGCCATTTTGCGCTCGGTCGGTGCCCGTCCGTGGCATATTGCCGGGCTGCTGGTGCTTGAGGCGCTGGCCCTGGCAGTGGTCGGCATCGCTGCCGGTCTGGGCTTGCTGTACCTGGGGATTGCCCTGGCTCAGGGTTATGTACAAGCCAACTACGGCCTGTTCCTGCCGCTGGCCTGGCCAAGTGCCCATGAATGGAGCCTGCTGGCGATCATTCTCGGGGCCGCACTGCTCATGGGTAGCGTGCCGGCCTGGCGCGCCTATCGGCAGTCTCTGGCCGACGGCCTGTCCATTCACTTGTGAGACCTTTGATGCCACGCATTCTGCTGTCGATACTGCTGCTGGTGAGCACGCCCTTATGGGCGGACGAACCGCGCACCCTGGAGTGGCCGCAACTGATTCCCGCCGGTGCGCCAATCGTCCAGCCGCAACTGGCGCCGCTGCATGACCTGTCGCAATTGAGCGATGCCCTGGCCGCCGAATCGGCTCCGGCCGCCCACCAGCAGGTGCCGAACGCGCCGGTGGTCAAGGCCCTCGATGGCCAGCAAGTGAAGTTACCGGGCTACATCGTGCCGCTGGAAGTCAGTGAAGAAGGTCGCACCACCGAGTTTCTCCTGGTGCCCTACTACGGCGCCTGCATCCACGTGCCGCCGCCACCTTCGAACCAGATCGTGCATATCGTCAGTGAGATGGGTGTGCGCGTCGAGGACCTCTATCAGCCCTACTGGATCGAAGGCCGGATGCAGGTGAAAAGCACCAGCAGTGAACTGGCCGACGCCGGTTACCAGATGGAAGCCGAGAAAATCTACGCTTATGAACTAGAATGATTGGCCCCACACAATGGCTTTGACGCTTTCATTGAGCTGGGTCAAATCGCGAAAATAATGGCTCTTTACCATTGGACGTACCAATTCTAAACGTCCTCTGGGAGCTTCCATGAACAAGTCCTTGCTCAGCGCCTCGCTTTTCGCCTTGGCGCTCGCAGCCCCTGTTGCCCACGCCCACCAGGCTGGCGACATCATCGTGCGTGCCGGCGCAATTACTGTTAATCCCAACGAGGACAGCAGTGACATCAAGCTCGACGGCACCAAGGTGTCCGGTACCAAGGCGACTCTGGATAGCGATACCCAACTGGGCCTGACCTTCGCCTACATGCTGACCGACCACATCGGCCTGGAGCTGCTGGCCGCCACGCCGTTCCACCACACTGTCGGCGTCAAGGGCCTCGGCCCTGGCCTGGATGGCAAGCTGGGCGATATCAAACAACTGCCACCGACCCTGTCGCTGCAGTACTACCCGATGGAACCAAGCTCGAAGTTCCAGCCATATGCCGGTATCGGTCTGAACTACACCATGTTCTTTGACGAAGACCTGGACAGCAACCGCAAAGCCCAGGGCTTCAGCAACCTGAAAGTCAAAGACTCGTTCGGTCTGGCTGGTCAGCTGGGTATGGACTACATGATCAACGAACACTTCCTGGTCAACGCCGCGGTCTGGTACATCGACATCGACACCAAGGCCACCATGGACGGCCCGAGCGCTCTGGGCGTCGGCAAGACCAAGGTCGACGTAGATGTCGATCCATGGGTCTACATGGTCGGTGTTGGTTACAAGTTCTGATCTAACGTTTGAGGTACATCGCGGGGCAAGCCCGCTCCCACTGAATCGGTGGGAGCGGGCTTGCCCCGCGATGCTTTCAGCGTCCCAGCAATCGCGCCAGCCCCTCGGCCAACGGCGTCGCCTCGGGAAAATCAAAACGCGCCAGCAAGCGCTGGTTGTTCGCCCGCGAGTGACGGATGTCGCCGGAGCGCGCCGGCCCATGGCTGATCGCTGGCAAATCACCGACCACCGATTTCAGCGCGGCCAGCAACTGGTTCAGTGAAGTGGCCTGGTTCAAGCCGATATTCACCGCGCCGTCTTCAACCTGCACCTGCTCCAGGGCCTGAACCATTACGCTGACCAGATCCCCCACATAGAGAAAGTCCCGGGTCTGTTCGCCGTCGCCGAACAAGGTAATCGGCTGTCGGCTCAAGGCGCGCTCGCAGAAAATGCTGATCACCCCGGAATAC
The DNA here is from genome assembly GCF_000746525.1 of Pseudomonas alkylphenolica. Classification (NCBI taxonomy): domain Bacteria; kingdom Pseudomonadati; phylum Pseudomonadota; class Gammaproteobacteria; order Pseudomonadales; family Pseudomonadaceae; genus Pseudomonas; species Pseudomonas alkylphenolica. The sequence continues at coordinate 599,302 of NZ_CP009048.1, read as the reverse complement.
GGCGAAGACGGATCCTGGCGTGGCCCGAAGATGTTGAAGAAGCGGAACACCACCGGCTCCAGGCCATGCTGGCGACGATAGAAGTCCAGGTATTGCTCACTGGCCAGCTTGTCCACGGCATAGGGCGTGAGAGGCGCCTTGGGGGCATCTTCCTCGACCGCCAGGCCTTCGCCATTGTTGCCGTAGACGGCCGCGCTGGAGGCAAACAGCACCCGCTTGATGCCATTGAGGCGCATGGCTTCGCAGACATTCAAGGTGCCAATGAAGTTGCTCTGATGAGTTTTCACCGGGTCGTCCACCGAGGCCTGCACCGAGGCAACGGCGGCCAGATGCACAACCGCCTGGCACCCCGCAGCCACGCGCTTGACCAGCTCAGCATCGGCGACATCGCCTTCGATCAGCTCAAGCCCGGGGTTGGCCATTTGCAGGTTGGCGGGTTTGCCGGTGGACAGATCATCGAGGATCCGTACCGCATAGCCTTTTGCCAGCAGCGCATCGCTCAGGTGAGAACCGATGAAGCCGGCGCCACCGGTGATCAGAATTGGGGCATCAGCCATGACGATAGAATCGATCCAGTAAGGGTGGCAAACCCGAGCGCCAGGCGCGGGGCTTGATACCGAAAGTGTGCAAAATTTTCTTGCAGGCCAGCACTGCATGTTGCGGTTCTTCGCTGGCATCCGGACGTGCGGCATGGGCCTGCGCGGTCGGTGCGGTAACAGCCAGTGGGTGTAGCTGCGCCGCTTCGGTGAGGATAGCCTGACCGAGCGCCAGCGGCGTGGTGGCTTCGTTACCGGCGTAGTGGTACGTCCCCCACAAGGGTGCTGCGCAATCGAGCTGCTTGAGCACCGAGAGAATCACCCGTGCGGCATCGTCCACCGGTGTTGGATTGCCCCGGCGATCATCGGCCAGGAGCAATTCCTGGGGCTGTTCGGCGCGGGTCAGAAAACGCCCGAGCACGCCATCGATGCTCTCGTCGAGCAACCAGCCAAAACGCAGCAGTACGTGCTGCGGGCAGGTCGCCCGTACGCTCTGTTCGATCCGCCACAGTGCCTGACCACGCAGGCCCAGGGGCACCGGCTCATCCTTCTCGCTGTAGGCGGTGGCGCGTGAGCCATCGAACACCCGGTAGCTCGAAGGCTGGACCAGAATGATGTTGTGGTGCTGGCACAGTTCAGCCAGGCGCTCCACCGAGCGCTCCTGCTGAGCCAGGCGCTTTTCGCTGACGGACTCGGCCTGGAACCAGTCGAAGTAATAGGCCAGGTTCACCAATGCGTCGGGGCGGGTGTCGTCCAGCAACTGGGTCAGGCTGGCCGGGTCCCAGCCGTGCTCTGGCGGACGCGGTGCCAGAAAGCCGATATCTTCCTCGGCCCCGAGACGAATCAGCGCTTGCCCAAGGGCATTTCCACCACCCAACAGCATCAGGCGCATTCGCATAGAGTCAGCAGATCCGGTCAGATTGATTGAGGAAAGGGCACATTTTGCGTTTTCCGGCAGGGGAAGTCCAACGCTGGCCTAGCTAACGCCTTATCTACGCAATTCGGCAAACGGCCTATAATGCGCCCGACACGAGCATCCTCGGCTTCTCAAGGCGACGTCCATGGAACTTGAAGCGGCTTCAGCACAACGTTCAACCTGGCAATACGATGAGCCCAGCCCCGGCGCTGAGCGGTTCATCAGCGAAACCTTCGACAGCTATCAGCAACAGGCGCGGCTACTGATCCCCGACGAGGAGCGCGCAGCGCCGCTGTTCGTTGTCGGTGGCGCACGCTCGGACTTTACCCGCCTCAACCCCCTGCTCTACCGGCTACAGGCATTGGGTATCGGCTCACTGACCGCCAACCTGTCCGGGCACAGTCTGGCCAGCGAGCCGGGTGCATTTGCGCCTTCGCTGCGCACCAACCGGGAGGAAGCGCTGCGCTTTCACCGCCATATCGCTGCACGTTGCCAGACCGTGATCGGTCATAGCCTGGGGGCATCCATCGCCTTGAAGCTGGCGGCGCAGCAACCGACTGTGGATAAGTTGATCCTGATCTGTCCCGCCGTCTACCCCGACAACGCCCATGACGCCCCCTTCGGCCCGGCCTTCACTGCAGCAATCAGCAAGCCCTATGGTTTTCTGGACTGCGACAGCTTTGAGTTCCTGCGCCAGTTCCACGGCCGGGTGTTGCTGGTGATGGGTGAGTTCGACGGGCTCAACTCCCAGACGCATGGCCAGGGGGCAGGCACTTCGGCCGGCACCTTGTGGCTGGCAGGCGCGCAGCGCTACAGCCCGATCCCGGAAGAAGTCACCCGCTCGCTGCTCAAATCCGTGCCGCCTCCAAACCTTCAGTGTCTGTTGCTCTCAAACTGCGATCACGGCGTTGCGGCACATTTGCGTAGCGCACCATTGGTAGCAGATCAGGTGGCGCAGACCGTCGCGGAGTTCATCTTCGACGCCAGTTGATCACTCGATCTCGAACAAGCCGTTGCTGATCGGCCCGACACTCAGGCGCTCGCGCACATCGTCATCGATGCGCGGATCGTCCGGGCGATACAGCTTCACCTGGCGGTAGGCGCTGATGCGGTTGATCTCGGTCCCCAGATACTCCCAGACCACCCGGGTGCAGGCCGGAGTACGCCGGTCGCCACTGGACACCCCGGTTTTCAGGCCGTTCAAGCGGGTGATGCGGCTCTTGAAGCTGGGGATCAGGATGGTCTGGCTCATCTCGTTCACCGTCAGCGACTCGTAGTCGATGAGAAACAGGCGATCCTGCAACTGGAACGCCGCGCCCAGGTAGCGACAGCGTACCCAGTCTTCGGCCTGCACATCGGTACTGCTGGAACGCTCCTGGCGTTCCTGGCGCTCGAACAGAAAGGTGCCACGCTCCTCGCGCAGGTGCACCAGCGACAGCAGGATCGAGCCCGGCACCGACATGCAGTTGGAGTATTCGAAGTAGTAACCGCAGTACCGCGACAGGTTGCCGCTCTGCTCACGCAATGGCCGCAACAGTTCGCCCAGCGGATCTTCTTGCGGGACGCTGACGCTGGCCGGGTTGCGCGCCCCGATCAAGCGGGCGAACTGCTCAGGCGGCAAACCCAGCTCGTAATCCTCGACACCGAAGAAATCGCCGATGCGCTTGAGGTTGAACGGCGTCGGCTGACTTTGCCCGCTCAGGTACTTGTTGAACTGTGCCCGGTTGATCGACAGCTGCCGGCAAACCTCTGAGATAGAGCGGTAGTGACTGCAGGCGAGTTTGAGGTTGGTACCAAGATTTTCGCTCATGCGAGCCGTTCCAGGTGATGCGATAGGCGCCAGTTTAGCATCAAGTCGCATCAACTCAGAGCAACCCGCGAAATTGTAACCATATTTATCTTGGCCAACCATGCGCCCCCATGGATACGGCGCAACGACGTCTGTCCGGTTGTCTTTCATGCAAAGAATAAGAATCGAGGTCACTCCATGCTCGAAGCGCTCAACGATTTCCTTTCGGGGAAACTCCTCATCGTCCTTATCGTCGGACTCGGCAGTTACTTCACTATCCGTTCCCGTTTCGTCCAGTTCCGCCATTTCGCCCACATGTTCAGCGTCTTCAAGGAATCCTTGCACGGCCAGGCTGGCCAGTTGAGCTCGTTCCAGGCCCTGATGCTGAGCCTGGCCGGCCGCGTCGGCGCCGGTAACATTGCCGGTGTCGGTATCGCTGTAACCCTCGGCGGCCCAGGCGCGGTGTTCTGGATGTGGGTCACTGCCCTGGTGGGTATGTCCAGCAGCTTTTTCGAATGCACCCTGGCCCAGGTCTACAAGCGTAGCGACGGCGACGGCCTGTACCGTGGCGGCCCGGCCTACTACATCCAGCACGGTCTGAAGCTCAAGACCATGGCCGTGGTGTTCTCCCTCTTGCTGCTGGTGACCTACGGCTTTGCCTTCAATGGCCTGCAGTCCTACACCGTGACCCATTCGCTGCAGAACGCCTTCGGTTTCGCTCCCGAGCGCACCGGCATCGCTCTGGCCGTGCTGCTGGCGATCGTTTTCCTCGGTGGCATCAAGCGCATCGCCGCAGTCTCCGACCTGCTGGTACCGGTCAAGACCCTGGCCTACATCGGCGTAACCCTGTACGTGATCGGCAGCCAGATCGAACACGTCCCGGCCATGCTGGAAACCATCTTCAAGAGCGCTTTCGGTCTCGATCCGGCGTTCGGCGGCCTGCTCGGCAGCGCCATTGTCATGGGCGTGAAGCGTGGCGTGTTCGCCAACGAAGCGGGCCTGGGCAGTGCACCGAACGTAGCGGCCGTGGCTGCGGTGAAACACCCGGGCGCGCAAGGCGTGGTCCAGGCGTTCAGCGTGTTCCTCGACACCTTCGTGATCTGCACCTGCACCGCGTTGCTGATCCTGCTGTCCGGCTTCTACACCCCGGGTTTCGAAGGTGACGGTATCGTCCTGACCCAGAACTCCCTGGCCGCCGTAGTCGGTGACTGGGGCCGTCTGTTCGTCAGCGTGGCACTGTCGCTGTTCGTCTTCACCTGCATCCTCTACAACTACTACCTGGGCGAAACCAGCCTGCAGTTCCTGACCCGCAACCGCCTGGTACTGCTGGGCTACCGCGCGCTGGTGCTGGCCCTGATCGTCTGGGGTTCGGTGCAGAACCTGTCCACCGTGTTCGCTTTCGCCGACATCACCATGACCTGCCTGGCCTTCGTCAACCTGATTGCCCTGGCCCTGCTGTTCAAGATCGGCCTGCGGGTAATGCGCGACTACGACGAGCAACGCAAAGCCGGTATCAAGCAGCCAGTATTCGATGCACGCAAGTTCAGCGACCTGGATCTGGATCTGCAGGCCTGGCCGGTCAATCCGCAGACTGAGTCCAAGCCTGCAACCGGCGCTGCTGTCGCGCAGCCGCAGAACTGACATGCGCGCCGTCAACAACCTGCTGGTGCTCTACACCGGAGGCACCATCGGCATGCTCGAAACACCGCAAGGCCTGGCGCCAGGCGGTGGTTTCGAGGCGCGCATGCGTGACTACCTGGCGGCTCACCCCGAATCGTCAGGCATCCGCTGGACCTTGCGCGAACTGTCGCCGCTGCTCGACAGCGCCAACATGCAGCAGGCCAACTGGCTGGCGATGTGCGATGCGATTGTCGAAGCAGTGAAGAAGGATGGCCACGACGGCATCCTCGTACTGCACGGCACCGACACCCTGGCCTACAGCGCAGCGGCCCTGTCATTCCTGCTACTCGGGCTGGACGTCCCGGTGGTACTGACCGGTTCGATGTTGCCGGCGGGCGCCGCGGACAGCGACGCCTGGAGCAATCTGTGCGGGGCCTTGAGCCTGTTCGAGTCGGGTGTCGAGAACGGCGTGCACCTGTATTTCGCAGGCCAGCTGTTGCATGGCGCGCGCGCCAGCAAGCTGCGCAGCGAAGCCTTTGATGCCTTTACCGCACTCCCGCGGTATCGCGAGGGTCAACGGGCCGAACAGGTGCCGGCGGTACTCACCTACTGCCAGCCTCGGGTTGCGGTGAACCTGGCTGTATTACCGGTTTTTCCGGGGCTGCAGGCAGCTCATGTGCGGACGTTGATCGACAGTGGCGTCAAGGGCCTGGTGCTGGAATGTTACGGCAGCGGCACCGGTCCTTCCGATGATCAGGCCTTGCTCCAGGTCTTGAGTGATGCGCGCCAGCGCGGGGTACTGATGGTCGCTATCAGCCAATGCCCGCAAGGCAGTGTGAAGTTCGATACCTACGCGGCGGGCAGCCGGCTACGCGATGCAGGCCTGGTCTCGGCCGGCGGCATGACCCGCGAAGCTGCGCTGGGCAAACTGTTCGCGCTGCTGGGTGCCGGACTGGATGTGGCGACCGCACAGCACTGGTTCGCCCTCGACCTGTGCGGGGAACGGGCGTAGTAGAAAATGGCGGAAGGCAGCGGGAGTCGAACCTGCCCGGGAACGGCTGCCGTCCCCAACCGGGTTTGAAGCCCGGCCGCGCCACCGGGCGCGATTGCCTTCCTTGAACTCAATGCCCCGGCGATTGTGCCAGGGCGTTGTCGGCCCGTACCTGACGCCGGTCACCAATGCGCCGGGTCAGGCCGATACGATCAAAATACTCCAGCACCTGAATGCTGCGCTTGCGGCCGATGCCCAGCACATCACGAAAGGCCGTCACCTGCACCACCGGGTCATCACTGGCCAGCTGCAAGAGCATAGCTGCCATTTGTCGGATTGTGGCTTCAGGGTAGAACAGATCGCGCACCACCTGATGCACCTGGCCCAGACGCGCCAACTTGCGCAGAAGCAGTCGAACCTGCGCTTCCTCTTGCGCCAGCGACCTGGCCAGATCACGCACCCAGGGCGGATCGAACCGGCCTTGTTCAAGCAGCGGCCGCAACTGCAGCCATAGCGTTTCATCCTCTTCGTTCAGGCGTACTTGATGTTCGGGCAAATGCAGCCAGGGGCCGTTGCCAACGATTGCACCACTGGCGAGCAATTCATCCAGCAGGCTGATGAAGGCCGGACGCTCCAGCGGCAAGGCGGCAAAGCGGCGCAAGCGATCCCGGTCGGGGCCGAGCTGATCGGGCTCCTGCTCATGAAAGTGCGCCAGCTGCTCTAGCACGGTTTGTTTCAGCGCCTGCCAGCGCGCCGCGGTGAACAGCAACGGGCCCTGACGCGTAGCGATGACCTGGACATCTGCCGGCAGTTTCCAGCTGCTGCGCAGACGGTTGAACTGACGCTCCAGGCGTTGTGGATCAAGACCGACCTCATCGTTGGCGAGCAGCGCCGGCAAGGCCTGCTCCAGGCTGTCGACGCTGGCCAGCGCCTGCAACTGCGCCAGACGTGCCTCGCTGCGCCGTTGGCGCGCCGGGGCAAAAGGATCGAGCACCCGACCACCGCCAAGGGTGCGTTGCGCGCTATGGTCGCGCAGCACCAGGCGGTCGCCGTGCACCGCCTGCAGCGGTGCGTTTAGCTGCAACTGGGCAAACATGCGGCCGCCCGGCAGTAGATGTTCACCCTGCAACAAGGCCACCCGCGCACTGACATCCTGGGTGCCCAGGTGCACATGCACCGGACTGAAATGGGCAAAGCTGCGCACTTCACTGGCGAGTAACTGCAGTTCGATATCCACCCGTTGGGTCGGCCCGTGCAGCCACTCGGCGAGCAGCCAGTCGCCGCGGTGAATCTGCGCAAGTTCCAGGCGCTCGGCGCTGATGTTCAACGCCACCCGCTGCCCCGCCCATGCCTCGGGCACCGCCTGGTTCTGGGCATGCAGCCCGCGTACCCGCACCGGCTTTCCAGCCTTGCCCAGGAGCAGAGTGTCACCCAACTGCACCTGGCCATCGAGCGCGGTCCCGGTGACCACAATACCGGCACCGGCCACCGCGAAAGCGCGATCGATGGCCAGGCGAAAACCACCGCGGCGGCTGCGCGCGCGGATCTCGCCCTGGGCATTGATCAAAGCCTGGCGCAGGGCATCGACCCCCTCGCCGGTGATGCTGGACAGCGGAAATTGCCTAGCGCCAGCATAGGGCCCGGCCTCCAGCAGGCTACTGACTTGCGCCTGGACTTCGCGGACCCGACGCGGCTCGACGCGATCGCACTTGCTGATAACCACCAGCAACCGGGGGATACCCAGCAATTGAACAATCGCCAGGTGTTCGCGGGTCTGCGGCATCACCCCGTCATCCGCGGCCACCACCAGCACCACCAGATCGACACCCTGGGCACCGGCAAGCATGTTGTGGATAAACCGCTCGTGGCCAGGTACGTCGATGAAACCGGTCAACGGTGCCCCCGCCTCCAGGCTGGCATAGCGATAGCCCAGGTCGATGGTCATGCCCCGTTCGCGCTCTTCCCGGCGCTGATCCCCTGCTTGGCCGGTCAGCGCTTCAAGCAAGGAGGTCTTGCCATGGTCGATGTGCCCTGCCGTGCCGACGATCACCTGATCGTCTCCAGCAACTGCAATTGCGCGAGTTGCGCCAGCCAACCGGCCTCGTCATCCAGTTGCCGCAGGTCCAGCCACAGGGCGTCATCATCGATGCGCCCAAGCACCGGCACCGGTAGCTTGCGCAGTGCTTCCTCAAGGCTGCGCAGGCTGCGACCGCGCAGGCGCCTGGACAGCTGCGGACGCAGGCACAGGGCGGCACTGGGTAAACGGGCCACCGGCTGACTGCCGCTGCCGATCATGCTTTGCGCCGGCACTGCGGCGACGTCCCAGTCAGCACCCAGTACCTGCCCGAGCAGCGGCGCCAGGCGTTCGGCCTGGGCCGCAATCTCAGGCTGGGGACGGGTCAACAGGCGCAGGCTGGGCAGCCGTTCAGCCAGCAGGTCGGGGTTACGGTACAGGCCCAATACCGCTTCCAATGCCGCGAGGGTCAGCTTGTCGACCCTGAGCGCACGCTTGAGCGGGTTCTTCTTGATCTTGGCGATCAGCTCCTTGCGCCCGACGATGATCCCGGCCTGCGGGCCGCCGAGCAGTTTGTCGCCACTGAAGGTGACGATGTCCGCGCCATCATCCAGCGCCTGGCGCACCGTCGGTTCGGCGGGCAGCCCCCAGCGCGTGAGGTCAAGCAAGCTGCCGCTGCCCAGGTCTTCGAGCAATGGCAAGTCATGCAGGTGAGCCAGTTGCGCCAGCTCCCGGGTGGCAACCTGGGTAGTGAAACCCTGGATGCTGTAGTTGCTGCAATGCACCCGCATCAGCAGGCCGCTGCGCGGGCCGATGGCCGCTTCATAGTCGCGGGCATGGGTACGGTTGGTGGTACCGACTTCATGCAGTTTGACCCCGGCGCGGGCCATGATGTCCGGAATGCGAAAGGCGCCGCCAATCTCGATCAGTTCGCCACGGGAGATGATGCCTTCCTTGCGCGCGCCCAGGCTGTTGAGTGCCAGCAATACCGCCGCCGCATTGTTGTTGACCACCGTGACCGCTTCGGCGCCGGTCAGCTCACGGATCAGCCCTTCAATCAGGTCATCGCGGTCACCGCGCTTGCCGGTGGCCAGGTCATATTCAAGGTTCAGCGGATAGCGCGCGGCCATTTGCACCGCGTCGATGGCTTCCTCGGGCAGCAGCGCCCGGCCAAGGTTGGTGTGCAGGACCGTACCGGTAAGGTTGAACACCCGCCGTACCTGGCTGCGGTGCTGGGCTGCAAGCCGTTCGCCGGCGCGTCCGGCAAGCACTGCCGGAGCCAGCTCTGCGCCGTCTAGCTGGCCGAGTCTGGCCGGATCGCGCAGGTCGTCGAGCAGCTGGCGCAAAGTAGCCAGTACCGCGTCGCGCCCATAGCGCTCAATCAGCGGCTGGCAGGCGGGGTGGCGCAGCAGGGTGTCGATGGAGGGCAGGCGTATCGGGAGTTTGGCGAGGTTGGAGGGCATTAACGAGATTACCTTCAACAGGGTGGACCAGTTCGCGGGGCAAGCCCGCTCCTACAGGTGAAGGGGCTCTGTGGGAGCGGGCTTGCCCCGCGATGGCAGCAACACAAAACCTGAGTGTAGACGCTGAGATCACTCCCCTCCCGGCGCCAGCATCAGATTCGGCGCCAGCCGCTGATAGCCCTCCTGATCCAGGCGCAGATCCAGCGCCAGGCTTGCCAGATCAGCAGACAGCGCCTCGGCATCAGCGTCGCACTCCAGATAGATCTGCTTCAGATAACTCTTGCACCCCGGACAACATTCGGCACGCAGCGGCGCCTTGCCGGCGGCATGGCGATCATCCTCGAGGTTGAAATAAGTCAGCCCCTTGCTCTGCTCGCAGTAGATGCACTTGACCCGCACCACATGCCACTCACACGCGCACAGCGAGCACACCAGATAGCGCAGGCCGTTGTACTTGCCGCGATGGCGGATTACCCCGGCCATCGGCGGCGAGCCGCAGGCCGGGCACTGACACAGGCTGTCGCCAGCCTTGAGTTCGGTGTTCGCAAGGCTCAGCAGCCAATGGCTCCAGGCCGCCTGCAACGCGGCACCGAGAAACGGCACCAGCGCCGCTGGCACGGTGCTGAACTGCCCGGTCAGCAAGGCGATGCCCCAGAGTTTGCGTTGTTCGACAGTGGACACCTGCAAATCGCGTACGGCCTTCAACAACTCGGCGCTGGCAGGTGTTGGATAGCGCAGCAGCAAGGCATCGAGATAAGCCAGCCACAGCCCTTCACGCACCAGGCTATCGGCGGCCAGCGGTGGCAAGCCGTGCTCCACACACAGACGCTGGCGTTCCGTCTCGGCCGGTGCCGCCACCGGTGGCTGGTCGAGCAGACTTTGCTGAATACGGCACAGGTCGGCAATCAGCCGCAGGTAGTCACCCAGGGCATTGCCCTCGGCGAGGGTGTCCAGACGCGCCGCACGCAACGTAAAAAGATTCGCTGGCGGCAGATAGAGAAGCGGCGGCGAGCTGGCCGCCGCTTCGATCTGCCCAGGTTCAAGAATGGTGCTCAAGTGGTCATCCTTTTTTTCTGATCTGCGAGTCTGGTGGGTCCTCGCGGGTCACTTCCCGATACCATAGTTCATGGTGCTTTTTCGCCCAGGCGCGACTGACCCAACCATGCAGCATCGCGCTGACCGAGCCCTTGATCCAGACCCCGGCGTAGATGTGCACAATGATGCTCAGCACCAGCACGAAAGCGGCCAGCGCGTGCAGCAACGTCGCCAGGCGGATCGAGCCGATACCGAAGTACTGGCTGAACCAGGCCCGCCAGATCACGATGCCGCTAAGCAGCAGCACCAGCATGCACAGCAGCAGGGTCCAGAACAGCAGCTTCTGCCCAGGGTTGTACTTGCCGATAGGTGGCACGCCCTCCTCTTCGTTGCGCATCACCCGGTCGATACGCCTGAGCCACAGACGATCATTGGCGATAAAGAAATTCGCCCGCCAGAAGCGCAGTACCAGGAAGAGAAAGAATACGAACATCAGCACACCGATGAACGGGTGCAAGATGCGCGTCCACGGCCCGCCACCGAACAGATGGCTGAGCCAGAACAGCGCGGGGTGAAACAGCGCCAGCCCCGACAATGCAGCCATGATGAACAGGATCGCCACCAGCCAGTGGTTGCTGCGCTCGTTGGCGTTGTAGCGCAGGATGGGTTTGTCTTTCATGGCCGCTCCTCCCCTTGCCCACCCGGTTTGTGCGGGTCATACACATGCACGGCGGGGTCGACCACATGCACGCTGGTATCCGGCGCACTCGGGTGCTCGTCCTCCCCGACCCGGTTCGGGCCAATGCGCACATAGTGGAAGAACCCGGCCAGCACCGCCGCGCCCATGGCCAGCAGCGCCAGCGGTTTGCTCACCCCTTTCCACAGCCCAACCAGCGGGCTGATCACCGGCTGGTCCGGCAGCCCCGCGTACAGCTTCGGTTGATCGGCGTGGTGCAGCACGTACATCACATGAGTACCGCCGACACCATCGGGGTCATACAAGCCGGCGTTGTCGAAGCCCCGCGACTTGAGATCGACAATGCGTTCGGCGGCGTGCTCCTTCATGTCCTCCTTGCTGCCGAACACGATTGCCCCGGTCGGGCAGGTCTTCACACAGGCGGGCTCCAGCCCTACCGCGACGCGGTCGGAACACAAGGTGCACTTGTAGGCTTTGTGATCCTTCTGCGAAATCCGCGGAATGTTGAACGGGCAACCGGTAATGCAGTAACCGCAACCGATGCAGTGGTCCTGGTTGAAGTCGACAATGCCGTTGGCGTGCTGGATGATCGCGCCTGGGCTTGGGCAAGCCTTCAGGCAACCGGGCTCGGCGCAGTGCATGCAGCCGTCCTTGCGGATCAACCACTCCAGGTTACCGTCGGCATTTTCATGCTCGGTGAAGCGCATCAGGGTCCAGGTCTCGGCCCCCAGGTCATGCGGGTTATCGTAAGTGCCATAGCTGTGCCCCACCTCGTCACGCAACTCGTTCCATTCCGAACACGCGACCTGGCAGGCCTTGCAACCGATGCACTTGGTGGTGTCGATCAGCTTGGCCACTTCCTCCTGCTGGCGGATCGACGGCGGCGCCGTGGTGGTGGCCGAACGGGCGATGATGTCTTGGCTAGCCATCAGATTTTCTCCACGTTGACCAGGAACGACTTGGATTCCGGCGTTTGCGTATTGCCGTCACCGAGGAACGGCACCAGGGTGTTGGTCAGGTAGCCATGCCGGGTCACCCCGGTAAAGCCCCAGTGCAACGGAATACCGATCTGGTGCACGGTCTGGTTGTTGACCTGCAACGGACGAATCCGCTTGGTCACCACCGCCACCGCCTCGATATGCCCACGCTTGCTGCTGACGCGCACCCGGTCGCCGGCGGCAATGCCCTTTTCCTTGGCCAGTACCTCGCCGATTTCGACGAACTGCTCCGGCTGGGTCACGGCGTTGATCGGGCAATGCTTGGTCCAGAAGTGGAAGTGCTCGGTCAGCCGGTAGGTGGTAGCGGCGTAGGGGAAGTCCTTGGCTTGCCCCAGGGTGTCCCATACCGAATCGAACACCCTGCCTGCCGGGTTGCTGGTGGCCTTCTTGTTGTTCGGGTGCAACGGGTTGACCCCGATGGGCGTTTCGAACGGTTCGTAATGCTCCGGGAACGGCCCTTCGGCCATCTTGTCCAGGGCAAAGAAGCGCGCCACGCCCTCTGGGTTCATGATGAACGGGTTCATCCCCGCTTCCGGCGCCACGTCGGCCTTGAAGTCCGGTACGTCGGTACCGCCCCAGGCTTTACCGTTCCACCACACCAGCCGTTTGTTCGGCGACCAGGGTTTGCCCTGCACGTCAGCCGACGCCCGGTTGTACAGAATCCGCCGGTTCGCCGGCCACGCCCAGGCCCAACCGAGGTTCTGCTTCATACCGAACGGATCGGAGTTATCGCGCCGGGCCATCTGGTTGCCCTGCTCGGTCCAGCTGCCACAGAAAATCCAGCAGCCGGAAGCCGTACTGCCATCGTCCTTGAGCTGGGCGAATGCGGCCAGTTGCTGCCCGGCCTTGATGGTCGTGCCGCTGGCATCGGTGACATCAGATACCGCGTAACCGCTGAACTCCTTGGCGATTTCTTCCGGGGTCGGCTCGTGCGCTACCTTGTAGGGCCAGTTGAGCTTGAGGATCGACTCGGCCCAGGCCCCACCCTCGCGCTGGTAACGCTCGCGCAGGCGCAGGAACAGCGCGCTCATAATCCACACGTCGGTTCGGGCCTGACCCGGCCCTTCCGCGCCCTTCCAGTGCCATTGCAGCCAGCGGCTGCTGTTGACCAGCGAGCCGTCTTCCTCGGCAAAGCAGGTAGTGGGCAGGCGAATGACTTCAGTCTGCACGTTCGCCGTATCGACATCGTTGTACGGCCCGGCGTTGCGCCAGAACTCCGAGGTCTCGGTCGCCAGCGGGTCCATCACCACCAGCCACTTGAGCTTGCTCAACGCGGCGGTGACACGGTTCTTGTCAGGCAAGGCGGCAATCGGGTTGAAGCCCTGGCAGAAGTAACCGTTGACCTGCTCTTTGGCCATCATGTCGAACATCTTCAACACGTCGTAGCCCGGGATATCCAGCTTCGGCAGGTAATCGAAACCCCAGTGGTTCTCGGCGGTGGCGTTGGCGCCATACCAGGCCTTCATCAGGCTGACATGGAACTTGCCGTAGTTCTGCCAGTAGGACAGCTGCCCCGGACGCAGCGGCTTCGGCGCGCGTTTGGCGATGTAGGTGTCGTAGTCCTGCTCGGCATCCGACGGCAGGGTCAGGTAGCCCGGCAGCAGGTTGGACAACAGCCCCAGGTCGGTCAGCCCCTGGATATTGGAGTGGCCGCGCAGGGCGTTGACCCCGCCACCGGGCATGCCGACGTTGCCCAGCAGCAACTGGACCATGGCCGCACTGCGGATGATCTGCGAGCCGATCGAGTGCTGGGTCCAGCCCAGGGCATAGAGGATCGTCATGGTCTTGCCCGGTTGCGAGCAGGTGGCGATCTCTTCCCAGACCTTGCGCATGCTGTCCACCGGCATGCCACAGATCTGGCTGGCCAGCTCCGGCGTGTAGCGGCTGTAGTGCTGCTTCATCAGCTGGTAGACGCAACGCGGATCCTGCAGGGTCGGATCGACCTTGGCAAAGCCGTCTTCACCGAGTTCGTAACCCCAGCCGGACTTGTCGGTGTAGCTGCGTTTGTCGGCGTCGTAACCGCTGAACAGGCCATCTTCAAAGCCATAGCCAGCTTTGACGATGAACGCCACGTCGGTGTAGTTGCGTACGTACTCGTGCTGAATCTTGTCTTCGGTCAGCAGGTAATTGATCAGCCCGCCCATGAAGGCGATATCCGTGCCGGTACGGATCGGCGCGTAATAATCGGCCACCGAAGCGGTTCGGGTAAAACGCGGGTCGACCACGATCAGCCGGGCCTGGTTGTGCGCCTTGGCCTCGGTCACCCATTTGAAGCCACAGGGATGGGCTTCTGCAGCGTTGCCACCCATCACCAGGATCAGATTCGCGTTGGCGATATCGGTCCAGTGATTGGTCATGGCTCCACGGCCGTACGTCGGGGCAAGACTTGCCACCGTCGGGCCATGTCAGACACGTGCCTGGTTATCGAACCCCAGCATGCCAAGACTGCGAACGACCTTGTGGGTCATGTAGCCGGCTTCGTTGGAGGAAGCCGAAGCGGCCAGAAAGCCGACGCTCAGCCAGCGATTGACCGTCTGGCCCTGGGCGTTTTTCTCGATGAAGTTGGCGTCGCGATCGGTCTTCATCAGATCGGCGACGCGATCGAGCGCCTCATCCCAGGACACCCGCGTCCATTCCTTGCTGCCCGGCTTGCGTACCTGCGGGTACTGCAGGCGGTTGGGGCTGTGGATAAAGTCGAGCAGACCGGCGCCTTTCGGGCACAGCGTGCCGCGGTTCACCGGATGGTCGGCATCGCCTTCGATATGGATGATGTTCTGCGCAACGTTCTTGGCCGCATCACCCTGGCTGTACATGATCAAGCCACAGCCAACCGAGCAATAAGGACAGGTGTTACGGGTTTCTTTGGTATGCGCCAGCTTGAAGTGACGCACCTGCTCGGCGAAGGCCGGTGTCGGGGCCATGCCCAACGCAGCCAGGCTCGAACCTCCAAGGCCGATAGCGGCGACCTTGAAGAACTGCCGACGGTTGAGATCCATCGTGCACTCCTGATCAGGTGGTGGACGCGCGGGACGTTGCCGGCGTCTCTTGAACGATCACGGTGGCGACTTATACTGCAGGCGCCAGTTGATACTGTAGTCAAGATTTCAGGAAGCGCGATGAAGGTGGACTAGCGGCACATTGCCACGCCATGGTCAGGCATAAAGCAAAACGCCCAGTGCGAGGCACCGGGCGTTTTGTGGATGTAGCGGGATGTAGCGGTCAGCGCTATGAATCAGAACGGAATATCGTCATCAAAGCTGTCGAAATCCGGAGCCGGCTGCGGTGCGGCCTGTTGCGGCGCTGGGCGCTGCTGCGGTGCCGACTGCTGCGGACGCGGAGCCTGCTGGCGCGGCGCCTGGTTGTAGTTGTTGCCACCACCCTGAGGCTGAGAACCGTCCTGGTTCTGCGGACGACCGCCGAGCAGCTGCATGGTGCCCTGCATGTCGACGATGATTTCAGTGGTGTAACGCTTGATGCCGTCTTTTTCCCACTCGCGGGTCTGCAGTTTGCCTTCGATGTAGACCTGCGAACCTTTGCGCAGGTACTCGCCGGCGATCTCGGCAACCTTGCCGAACATCGAAACGCGGTGCCACTCGGTGCGCTCGACCTTCTGGCCGGTCTGCTTGTCGGTCCACTGCTCGCTGGTAGCCAGGCTCAGGTTGGTCACGGCGTTACCGTTGGGCAGGTAGCGGACTTCTGGATCCTGACCGCAAGTACCGACCAGAATGACTTTGTTAACCCCACGGGCCATAACGTTCTCCTAGGCTTCGCACGCTGCGGAGGCCGGGTTTACCAGACGCTCCAGGGTCGTGCGATCCAAAATTTGTGTATCAAGTTTGATATAGATGGCGGACTCATCGGCCACCACCACTGCGTCGGTCACACCCGGTACGGCCAACAGCCGTTCGGTCAGTCCCGCTTCGCGGACCGCCTCGGCCGACAACGGCATGCGCAGGCTGGTCACGTACGGCGGCTCACGCATGCTCAGGGCAACGATCCACCACACTGCACACAAGGCCGCACAGCCCAGGAACACCGTACTCAGGCCACCGTGCTGGAACAACCAGCCACCGAGAATTCCTCCCAGCGCGGCACCAAGGAACTGGCTGGTGGAGTACACCCCCATGGCGGTGCCCTTGCCGCCGGCGGGCGACACCTTGCTCACCAGCGAAGGCAAGGATGCCTCCAGCAGGTTGAAGGCAGTAAAGAATATCACGGTGCCTATCACCAGTTCGTGCAAGTTGTCTGCCGACAGCCAGAAATACAACTCGGTCAGCACCAAAACACTGACCGCGCCCAGCAGGACACGTTTCATCTTGCGCTTTTTTTCGCCGTAGATGATGAACGGGATCATTGCAAAAAATGAGACCAGCAAAGCCGTCAGGTACACCCACCAATGCTCTTCCTTGGGCAGGCCACCGCGCTCGACCAAGGCCAGGGGCAAGGCGACGAAGCTGGCCATCAGGATCGCATGCAGGACGAAGATGCCGACATCCAGGCGCAGCAGGTCGGGATGACGCAAGGTCGGCCCCAAGGCTTGCTTGGCAACGCCAGACTCGCGGTGTTGCAAGGCGCCGTGGGACGCCGGCACGACAAAGGCGATCAGGGCGATGCCGACCACCGCCATGGCGGCCGTGGCCAGGAACAGCCCGGACAAGCCGAAGGCACGGGTCAGCAAGGGGCCAACCACCATGGCCACGGCAAACGACAAACCGATGCTCATGCCGATCATGGCCATGGCTTTGGTTCGGTGTTGCTCGCGGGTAAGGTCCGAAAGCAGCGCCATCACTGCCGCCGAAATCGCCCCGGCACCTTGCAGGATGCGTCCGGCAATCACCCCCCAGATCGAATCGGCCTGGGCCGCCAGCACGCTGCCCAGGGCAAAGATCACCAGGCCCAGGTAAATCACCGGACGACGACCGATGCGATCGGAAATGACCCCGAACGGAATCTGCAGGAATGCCTGGGTCAGGCCATAGGCACCAATGGCCAGGCCAATCAGCGCCGGTGTGGCGCCAGCCAGGTCCATGCCATAGGTCGCCAGCACCGGCAGGACCATGAACATGCCCAGCATACGGAAGGCGAACACCAGGGCCAGGCCGCCTGCGGCGCGGGTTTCGCTGCCACTCATGCGTTCGCTGTGGGGATCGTGCATGGATAAACCTCGTGTGAACCGGCGGCGATTCTACCAGTCCGATCGCGTAACGGCATATACGTGACGCTTTGCCGCGTACTGGCAGGGAGCCGTATACTCAACCGTTTATGCCCGCCAAGCGAGGCCGCAGTGGACAAGATCCTGATTCGTGGGGCACGGACCCACAACCTGAAGAACATCGACCTGACCCTGCCCCGGGACAAGCTGATCGTTATCACCGGCCTGTCCGGTTCCGGCAAGTCGTCGCTGGCCTTCGATACCCTGTACGCCGAAGGCCAGCGCCGCTATGTCGAGTCGCTGTCGGCGTATGCCCGGCAGTTCCTGTCGATGATGGAAAAGCCTGACGTCGACACCATCGAAGGACTGTCGCCAGCGATTTCCATCGAGCAGAAGTCAACCTCGCACAACCCGCGCTCGACTGTCGGCACCATCACCGAGATCTATGACTACCTGCGCCTGCTCTACGCCCGCGTCGGTACCCCGCGCTGCCCGGACCACGACATTCCGCTGGAGGCGCAGACCGTCAGCCAGATGGTCGATCTGGTGCTGGCCCAGCCCGAAGGCAGCAAGCTGATGCTGCTGGCCCCGGTGATTCGCGAACGCAAGGGCGAACACCTGGCCGTCTTCGATGAACTGCGCGCCCAGGGTTTCGTCCGTGCGCGGGTCAACGGCAAGCTGTTCGAGCTTGATGAGCTGCCCAAGCTGGATAAACAGAAAAAGCACACCATCGAAGTGGTGGTCGACCGTTTCAAGGTCCGCGAGGACCTCCAGCAGCGCTTGGCCGAATCCTTCGAAACCGCGCTGAAGCTGGCCGACGGTATTGCCCTGGTCGGCTCGATGGATGACGAACCGTTCGAGGAGATGATCTTCTCGGCGCGCTTCGCCTGCCCGATCTGCGGCCATGCCATCAGCGAGCTGGAACCCAAGCTGTTCTCCTTCAACAACCCGGCGGGCGCCTGCCCGACCTGTGACGGGCTGGGGGTCAAACAGTTCTTCGACACCAAACGCCTGGTAAACAGCGAACTGACCCTGGCTGAAGGTGCGATTCGCGGCTGGGACCGGCGCAACGTTTATTACTTCCAGATGCTCGGCTCACTGGCCGCGCACTATGACTTCAGTCTCGAAGTGCCCTTCGGCGAGCTACCGGCCGAACAGCAGAAAATCATCCTGCATGGCAGCGGCAAGCAGAACGTCGACTTCAAGTACCTCAACGACCGCGGCGACATCGTCAAGCGTTCGCACCCGTTCGAAGGCATCGTGCCGAACCTGGAGCGGCGCTACCGCGAGACCGAGTCGGCAACCGTGCGCGAAGAGCTGGCCAAGTTCCTCAGCACCCAGCCCTGCCCGGATTGCCGTGGCACGCGCTTGCGCCGTGAGGCGCGGCACGTCTGGGTCGGTGAAAAGACTCTGCCGGCGGTGACCAACCTGCCAATCGGTGATGCCAGTACCTACTTCGGCGGGCTGAAACTGACAGGGCGTCGCGGTGAAATTGCCGACAAGATTCTCAAGGAAATCTGTGAGCGCCTGCAGTTCCTGGTCAATGTCGGCCTCGACTACCTGACCCTCGACCGCAGCGCCGATACCCTGTCCGGCGGTGAGGCCCAGCGTATTCGTCTGGCCAGCCAGATCGGCGCCGGCCTGGTCGGGGTGATGTACATCCTCGACGAACCGTCTATCGGCCTGCACCAACGCGACAACGACCGCCTGCTGGCTACCCTCAACCACTTGCGCGATATCGGTAACACGGTGATCGTCGTCGAACACGACGAAGATGCCATTCGCCTGGCGGACTACGTCGTGGATATCGGCCCGGGTGCCGGTGTGCATGGCGGTCAGATCGTTGCCGAAGGCACACCGGCCGATGTCATGGCCCATCCTGATTCGCTGACCGGCAAATATCTGTCCGGGCGGGTGAAAATTGCCGTACCGGCCAAGCGCACGCCGCGCAACAAGAAGCTCTCGCTCAAGCTCAAGGGTGCACGTGGCAACAACCTGCAGAATGTCGACCTGGAGATCCCGATCGGTCTGCTGACCTGCGTGACCGGTGTTTCCGGCTCGGGCAAGTCGACCCTGATCAACAACACCCTGTTCCCCCTCAGTGCCACGGCCCTGAATGGCGCCAGCACCCTCGAGGCGGCGCCGCATGACAGCTGTGACGGTCTGCAACACCTGGACAAAGTCGTGGATATCGACCAGAGCCCGATCGGCCGTACGCCACGCTCGAACCCGGCGACCTACACTGGCCTGTTCACCCCGATCCGTGAGCTGTTCTCCGGCGTGCCGGAGTCCCGTTCCCGTGGCTACGGTCCGGGGCGTTTCTCTTTCAACGTCAAAGGCGGACGCTGCGAGGCCTGCCAGGGCGACGGTCTGATCAAGGTCGAGATGCACTTCCTGCCAGACATCTACGTGCCCTGCGATGTGTGCAAGAGCAAGCGTTACAACCGCGAAACCCTGGAGATCAAGTACAAGGGCAAGAACATCCACGAGGTCCTGGAAATGACCATCGAGGAAGCCCGCGTGTTCTTCGACGCGGTGCCGGCGCTGGCGCGCAAACTACAGACGTTGATGGATGTCGGCCTGTCGTACATCAAACTGGGGCAGTCGGCGACCACCCTCTCCGGTGGTGAAGCACAGCGGGTCAAGTTGTCGCGCGAGCTGTCCAAGCGCGATACCGGCAAGACCCTGTACATCCTCGACGAGCCGACAACAGGTCTGCATTTCGCCGATATCCAGCAGTTGCTCGATGTACTGCACCGCCTGCGCGACCACGGCAACACCGTGGTGGTGATCGAGCACAACCTGGACGTGATCAAGACTGCCGACTGGATTGTCGACCTGGGCCCCGAGGGCGGCTCCAAGGGTGGACAAATCATTGGTTGCGGTACACCGGAAGAAGTCGCCGAGATGAAGCAGTCGTATACAGGCTACTACCTCAAACCGCTGTTGGAGCGCGATCGCGCGTGACGTGGGAGCGGGCTTGCCCCGCGATTACGGTGTGTCTATCACATCGCGGGGCAAGCGCGCTCCCACCAATCGAAACAAAAAAGCCCCGCACTGGCGGGGCTTCTTTTTGTTCCGGGAAAATTACATCTGCGACTGCAGGTAGTTCTCCAGGCCGATGGACTTGATCAGACCTTGCTGCTTTTCCAGCCAGTAGGTGTGATCTTCTTCAGTGTCGGCCAGTTGCAGGCGCAGGATGTCACGGCTGATGTAGTCCTTGTGCAGTTCGCACAGCTCGATGCCTTTGCACAGTGCGGCGCGCACCTTGTACTCCAGGCGCAGGTCGGCAGCGATCATTTCCGGCACGGTTGCACCCACGTCCAGATCATCCGGGCGCATGCGTGGAGTGCCTTCGAGCATGAGGATACGACGCATCAGGGCATCAGCGTGCTGGGTCTCTTCCTCCATCTCGTGGTTGATACGCTCGTAGAGCTTGCTCAAGCCCCAGTCTTCGTACATCCGCGAATGGATGAAATATTGGTCACGTGCCGCCAGTTCGCCCGTCAGCAACGTGTTGAGATAATCGATTACGTCCGGGTGACCTTGCATCGCCCTGCCTCTCCCTGTGTGAAAGTTATAGTTTGAACCAGGATGCCCGGAAGGTCACTTGGAATTGGGCATAAATGTGCAAAAAAACGGGTAAACGGTAGTGATATTCATTGAAAAACCGCCCAAATGAGGGCGGTTCTTCTTATCACTTCGACTTAGGCGAGATTTATGCCCAAAGCCTTGGCAATCCCCTCTCCATAGGCCGGATCGGCCTTGAAGAAGTGCTGCAACTGACGCTGAACGACATCTTCGGAAACCCCGGCCATGGCCCCGGCAATGTTGTTGATCAGCAGGGCCTTCTGCTCGGCGTTCATCAAGCGGAACAGTGCACCGGCGTGGCTGTAGTAATCGGTATCTTCGCGATGATCGTAACGACCGGCGATACCATTGAGCTCCAGTGCAGGCTCAGCAAACTGCGGCGCCTGCTTCGGCGCATTGCCGTAACTGTTCGGTTCGTAGTTCGGTGCCGCACCACCATTGCTGCCAAACGCCATGCTGCCATCACGCTGGTAGGTGTTCACCGGGCTGCGTGGGGCGTTTACCGGCAATTGCTGATGGTTGGTACCAACGCGATAGCGGTGTGCGTCTGCGTAGGCAAACACGCGGCCCTGGAGCATGCGATCGGGCGACAAACCGACACCTGGAACCATATTGCTCGGCCCGAATGCAGCCTGCTCGACCTCGGCGAAGTAGTTGAGCGGGTTGCGGTTCAGTTCCAGCTCGCCGATTTCGATCAACGGGTAATCCTTCTGCGACCAGGTCTTGGTCACGTCAAAGGGGTTCTCGTCGCGGCTGGCCGCCTCTTCTTCGCTCATCACCTGGATGCACACCGCCCATTTCGGGAAGTCGCCGCGCTCGATGGCTTCGAACAGGTCACGCTGAGCGTAATCAGGATCAGTACCAGCCAGACGGGCCGCCTCGGCGGGCGCCAGGTTCTTGATGCCCTGCTTGGTCTTGAAGTGCCACTTGACCCAGGTGCGCTGGCCCTGAGCGTTGATCAAGCTGTAAGTGTGGCTGCCAAACCCGTGCATGTGACGGTAACCGTCTGGAATGCCGCGATCGGAAAACAAAATGGTGACCTGGTGCAGCGCTTCAGGCGAATGCGACCAGAAGTCCCACATCGCCTGCGCACTTTTCAGGTTGCTTTGCGGCAGACGTTTCTGGGTGTGGATAAAGTCGGGGAATTTCAGCGGGTCCCGAATGAAGAACACCGGGGTGTTGTTACCGACGATGTCCCAGTTACCTTCCTCGGTATAGAACTTCAGGGCGAAACCCCGTGGATCACGCTCGGTATCCGCCGAACCACGCTCGCCACCCACAGTAGAGAAGCGCAGGAAGGTTTCGGTCTGCTTGCCGACGGCGCTGAACAGTTTGGCGTAGCTGTACTGAGTGATATCCCGGGTCACCGTGAAGGTGCCATAGGCACCCGAGCCCTTGGCGTGTACGCGACGCTCAGGGATGTTCTCGCGGTTGAAGTGGGCGAGTTTTTCAAGCAGGTGGAAGTCATCCAGCAACAACGGCCCCCGCGGCCCTGCGGAGCGCGAGTTCTGGTTGTCGGCAACCGGTGCACCGCTGGCGGTGGTCAGTGTCTTGGTCTGGCTCATGCGCTATCTCCCTATCGGTCCTTACGGTCTCAAACTGCCGGCTAATCGGCCTGGAATGAGTATCGACCAGAACTATGACAGCAACAAATTCATTACCTGACTTGGATCAATAGATTGCTTCAATACATGCAGACACAAAAAACCGGGCACTAGGCCCGGTTTCTTGTTTCAGACTGACGTCTTATTCAGCAGCTTCTACCGAGCCACCGACAGGACGATCAACCAGCTCGACGTACGCCATTGGTGCGTTATCGCCAGCGCGGAAGCCGCACTTGAGGATACGCAGGTAGCCGCCCTGACGGGTGGCATAGCGCTTGCCCAGATCGTTGAACAGCTTGCCGACGATTTCTTTCGAACGGGTACGGTCGAAAGCCAGACGACGGTTAGCTACGCTGTCTTCCTTGGCCAGGGTGATCAGCGGCTCGGCAACGCGGCGCAGTTCCTTGGCTTTTGGCAGGGTAGTTTTGATCAGCTCGTGCTCGAACAGCGACACCGCCATGTTCTGGAACATAGCCTTGCGGTGAGAGCTGGTACGGCTCAGGTGACGTCCACTTTTACGATGACGCATGATTCATTCCTTACCAAACACTACGTTCGGTGATTACGACGATCAGGCAGTCGCCTTGTCGTCTTTCTTAAGACTTGCAGGCGGCCAGTTGTCGAGGCGCATGCCGAGGGACAGACCACGGGAGGCCAGAACGTCCTTGATTTCAGTCAGGGACTTCTTGCCCAGGTTCGGAGTCTTCAACAGTTCTACTTCGGTGCGCTGAATCAGATCGCCGATGTAGTAAATGTTCTCCGCCTTAAGGCAGTTGGCCGAACGTACGGTCAATTCCAGATCGTCAACCGGACGAAGCAGGATCGGATCGATCTCGTCTTCCTGTTCGACTACCACAGGTTCGCTGTCACCTTTGAGGTCGACGAACGCAGCCAGCTGCTGTTGCAGGATGGTTGCAGCACGACGGATAGCCTCTTCAGGATCCAGGGTACCGTTGGTTTCCAGATCAATAACCAGCTTGTCCAGGTTGGTACGCTGCTCGACACGGGCGTTTTCCACCACGTATGCGATACGGCGAACCGGGCTGAACGAAGAGTCAAGCTGCAAGCGACCAATGCTGCGGCTTTCGTCTTCATCGCTCTGACGCGAATCGGCCGGCTCATAACCACGACCACGAGCTACGGTGAGCTTCATGTTCAGGGCGCCGTTAGACGCCAGGTTAGCGATTACGTGATCGGGGTTAACGATCTCGACATCATGATCCAGCTGAATATCGGCAGCGGTAACCACCCCCGAACCCTTTTTCGACAAGGTCAGCGTAACTTCGTCACGACCGTGCAGTTTGATAGCCAGGCCTTTCAGGTTCAACAGGATTTCAATGACGTCTTCCTGTACACCTTCGATTGCCGAGTACTCGTGGAGTACACCGTCAATCTCGGCCTCGACCACTGCACAGCCAGGCATAGAGGACAACAGGATGCGGCGCAGCGCGTTGCCCAGGGTATGGCCAAAGCCACGCTCGAGAGGCTCGAGCGTGATTTTAGCGCGGGTTGGACTGACGACCTGCACATCGATGTGGCGGGGCGTCAGGAACTCATTTACCGAAATCTGCATGGATGCACCTATTTTCTAGCCCTTACTTGGAGTAGAGCTCGACAATCAGGCTTTCGTTGATGTCGGCGGACAGGTCGCTGCGAGCAGGAACGTTCTTGAAAACGCCCGACTTCTTGGCAGCATCCACATCTACCCACTCAACGCGGCCACGCTGGGCACACAGTTCAAGGGCTTGAACAATGCGCAGCTGGTTCTGCGACTTCTCGCGAACCGCGACCACGTCACCCGGACGAACTTGGTAGGACGGAATGTTTACAGTCTTGCCGTTGATGCTGATCGCTTTGTGCGAAACCAGCTGACGGGATTCGGCACGAGTAGCGCCAAAGCCCATACGATAAACGACGTTATCCAGACGGCATTCGAGCAGCTGCAGCAGGTTCTCGCCGGTTGCACCCTTCTTGGAGGCTGCTTCCTTGTAGTAACCGCTGAACTGACGCTCGAGAACGCCATAGATGCGACGTACTTTTTGTTTCTCGCGCAGCTGGGTGCCGTAGTCGGACTGACGGCCACGGCGTTGGCCGTGGATACCTGGGGCTGCTTCGATGTTGCACTTCGATTCCAGAGCGCGAACGCCGCTCTTCAGGAACAGATCGGTGCCTTCACGACGAGACAGTTTGCATTTTGGACCAATGTAACGTGCCATTTATCTGTCTCCTGATTACACGCGGCGCTTCTTCGGCGGACGGCACCCGTTATGCGGGATTGGCGTCACGTCGGTGATGCTGGCGATCTTATAGCCACAACCGTTCAAAGCACGAACAGCGGACTCACGACCTGGACCTGGACCCTTGACGTTGACGTCGAGGTTCTTCAGACCATATTCCAGCGCAGCTTGACCAGCACGCTCAGCAGCTACTTGAGCAGCGAACGGGGTGGACTTGCGGGAACCGCGGAAACCCGAACCGCCGGAGGTAGCCCAAGACAGAGCGTTACCTTGACGATCGGTGATGGTCACGATGGTGTTGTTGAAAGACGCGTGGATGTGGGCGATGCCATCAACCACTGTCTTTTTGACTTTTTTACGAGGACGAGCAGCAGGTTTTGCCATTTCTAAATTCCTGTCGATTCGCTGGTGCGATTACTTGCGGATCGGCTTACGCGGGCCCTTACGGGTACGCGCGTTGGTCTTGGTACGCTGACCGCGTACTGGCAGACCCCGACGATGACGCAGGCCGCGGTAGCAACCCAGGTCCATCAACCGCTTGATTTTCATGTTGATGTCACGGCGCAGATCACCTTCGGTGATGTACTTCGCAACTTCAGTACGCAGCGATTCAACCTGCTCGTCGCTCAGATCCTTGATCTTAGCGGCTGGGTTGACCCCAGTCTCTACACAGATTTTCTGTGCAGTAGTGCGACCAACACCATAGATGTAGGTCAGCGAGATAACAGTGTGCTTGTTATCTGGAATGTTGACGCCTGCAATACGGGCCATTCAGTGGGACTCCAATTGACAGCTACCTACGCCCCGGAAGCCAAGAAATAGGGCGCGAGATAATATCGCTGTAGAAACAAATAATCAACCCAGCAGCGCACTAGCTGCTGGGTTTGTAGCGCAAATCACACTCAGCCTTGGCGCTGCTTGTGACGTGGTTCCGCACTGCAAATTACTCGAACAACACCTTCGCGGCGAATAATCTTGCAGTTACGGCACAGCTTTTTCACCGATGCACGAACTTTCATCACCAACTCCTCGAACCTTAAGGGTCTATCAGCGCAGCAAACCGCTGCCACCGTAGCCTTTCAGGTTGGCTTTCTTCATCAGGGATTCGTACTGGTGCGAAACGAGGTGCGATTGTACTTGGGACATGAAGTCCATCACAACCACTACCACAATCAGCAACGAGGTCCCGCCAAGGTAGAACGGAACGTTTGCAGCAACCACCAGGAACTGGGGAAGCAGACAGACGGCCGTCATATAAAGAGCACCGAACATGGTCAAGCGGGTCAGAACGCCATCAATGTAGCGCGCCGACTGCTCACCTGGACGGATGCCCGGAATAAAGGCACCGGACTTCTTCAGGTTCTCCGCTACGTCTTTCGGATTGAACATCAACGCCGTATAGAAGAAGCAGAAGAAAATAATCCCTGCACTAAACAGCAGAATATTCAACGGCTGACCAGGAGCGATCGACTGCGAGATGTCCTGCAACCAGCCCATACCTTCGGACTGACCGAACCAGGCACCCAGCGAAGCCGGGAACAGCAAGATGCTGCTCGCGAAAATGGCAGGAATAACGCCCGCCATGTTCACTTTCAGCGGCAAGTGGCTGGTCTGCGCAGCGAAGACCTTGCGGCCCTGCTGACGCTTGGCGTAGTGAACGGCGATACGACGCTGACCACGCTCAATGAACACCACAAAACCGATAATCGCTACTGCCAGCAAACCGATAGCGACCAGAGCGAAAATGTTGATATCGCCTGTACGTGCAGACTCGAAAGACTGCCCGATTGCTCTCGGAAGACCGGCGACGATACCTGCGAAGATCAACATCGAGATACCGTTGCCTACACCGCGCTCCGTGATCTGCTCACCCAGCCACATCATGAACATTGCGCCGGCCACAAAAGTGGAAACCGCAACGAAATGGAAGCCAAAGTCAGCAGAAAACGCCACGCCCTGACCGGCCAGACCAATGGACATGCCAATGGCCTGGACCAGCGCCAGGATTACGGTGCCGTAGCGGGTGTACTGGCTGATCTTGCGACGGCCAGCTTCACCTTCCTTCTTCAACTGCTCCAGCTGCGGGCTGACGGCGGTCATCAGCTGCATGATGATCGATGCCGAAATGTACGGCATGATCCCCAGCGCAAAGATGCTCATCCGTTCCAGCGCGCCGCCGGAAAACATGTTGAACAAGCTAAGAATGGTCCCCTCATTCTGTCGAAACAGTTCCGCCAGCCGGTCCGGGTTGATACCTGGAACTGGGATGTGTGCGCCTATCCGATAGACGATGATCGCCAGGAACAGAAAACGCAGACGAGCCCAAAGTTCAGACATCCCGCCTTTGCCGAGCGAAGAGAGAGCACCTTGCTTAGCCATTTATTCCTCGAACTTGCCGCCAGCTGCTTCGATAGCCGCACGCGCACCTTTGGTGGCTGCGATACCCTTGATGGTGACCGCGCGAGTAACTTCGCCCGACAGCATGATTTTCACACGCTGTACGTTCTGGTTAATCACGTTGGCATCCTTCAAGGATTGCACGGTGACAACGTCGCCTTCCACTTTGGCCAGCTCGGACAGACGCACTTCGGCGCGGTCCATGGCTTTCAGGGAAACAAAGCCGAATTTCGGCAGACGACGGTGCAGCGGCTGTTGACCGCCTTCAAAGCCTGGAGCGATGGTGCCACCGGAGCGGGAGGTTTGACCTTTGTGACCACGGCCACCAGTCTTACCCAAACCACTACCGATACCACGACCCGGACGATGCTTCTCGCGACGGGAACCCGGCGCTGGACTCAGATCATTGAGTTTCATCGATTAACCCTCGACGCGCAGCATGTAGTAAGCCTTGTTGATCATCCCGCGGTTCTCGGGAGTATCCAGGACTTCTACAGTGTGACCGATGCGGCGCAGACCCAGACCCTTAACGCACAGTTTGTGGTTAGGGATACGGCCGGCGGTGCTTTTGATCAGCGTTACTTTAACGGTAGCCATGATCAACGGATCTCCTCAACGCTCTTGCCGCGCTTGGCAGCAATGGATTCAGGAGATTGCATAGCCTTCAGACCCTTGAAAGTGGCGTGAACCACGTTTACAGGGTTGGTCGAGCCATAGCACTTGGCCAGGACGTTCTGAACGCCAGCAACTTCCAGGACGGCACGCATTGCGCCACCGGCGATGATACCGGTACCTTCGGAGGCAGGCTGCATGTACACCTTCGACGCGCCATGGGCGGACTTGGTGGCGTACTGCAGAGTGGTGCCGTTCAGGTCAACCTGAATCATGTTGCGACGAGCAGCTTCCATAGCTTTCTGGATCGCAGCAGGTACTTCGCGCGATTTGCCACGGCCGAAACCAACACGACCTTTACCATCACCAACCACGGTCAACGCGGTGAAAGTGAAGATACGGCCGCCTTTTACGGTTTTGGCAACGCGGTTAACTTGAACCAGCTTCTCGATGTAGCCTTCGTCGCGCTTTTGATCGTTATTTGCCATAACTTAGAACTCCAGCCCGCCTTCACGAGCAGCATCAGCCAGCGCCTTGACGCGGCCGTGGTACTTGAAGCCGGAACGGTCAAAGGCAACTTGAGATACACCGGCGGCTTTCGCGCGCTCAGCTACCAGCTTGCCAACCTTAGTGGCCGCGTCGATGTTGCCGGTGGCGCCATCACGCAGTTCTTTGTCCAAAGTCGAGGCGCTGGCCAGGACTTTGCTGCCGTCGGCCGAAAGGACCTGGGCATAGATGTGCTGCGAGGAGCGGAACACGCAGAGACGCACGACTTCGAGTTCGTGCATTTTCAGGCGTGCTTTGCGAGCGCGACGCAGTCGAGTAACTTTTTTGTCGGTCATTTGCTAGGCCCTACTTCTTCTTGGCTTCTTTACGACGGACGACTTCGTCCGCGTAACGCACACCCTTGCCTTTGTACGGCTCTGGTGGACGGAAGTCGCGGATTTCAGCGGCCACCTGACCTACCAGCTGCTTGTCGATACCCTTGATCAGGATATCGGTCTGGCTTGGGGTCTCAGCGGTGATACCCGCTGGCAGTTCGTAATCCACTGGATGCGAGAAGCCAAGCGCCAGGTTCAGCACGGTGCCTTTGGCTTGTGCTTTGTAACCAACACCGACCAGCTGGAGCTTACGCTCGAAGCCTTGGCTTACGCCTTGGACCATGTTGTTAACCAGGGCACGGGTGGTACCGGCCATTGCGCGAGTTTGTTGATCGCCATTGCGAGCAGCGAAACGCAGCTCACCAGCTTCTTCAACAACTTCTACGGACGAGTGAACATTCAGTTCGAGAGTGCCCTTGGCACCCTTCACCGAAAGCTGTTGGCCGACGAATTTGACTTCGACACCGGCTGGCAGCTTAACGGGGTTCTTAGCGACGCGAGACATGCTTATCCCCCCTTAGAACACTGTGCAGAGAACTTCGCCGCCGACACCGGCAGCGCGCGCAGCACGATCAGTCATCACACCTTTGTTGGTGGAGACGATAGACACGCCCAGACCGCCACGTACTTTCGGCAGTTCTTCGACGGACTTGTACTGACGCAGGCCTGGACGACTTACGCGCTTGACTTCCTCGATGACCGGACGGCCTTCGAAGTATTTCAGCTCGATGGAAAGCGATGGTTTTACTTCGCTGCTGACCTGATAGCCAGCGATGTAACCTTCGTCTTTCAGAACTTTGGCTACCGCAACCTTCAGAGTCGACGAAGGCATGCTTACGACGGACTTTTCAGCCATCTGGGCATTACGGATGCGAGTTAGCATGTCCGCTAACGGGTCCTGCATACTCATGGGCTAGACGCTCCTGATACAAGAAAAATTAGCCTCTCGGCTACTACAGTCGCCTGAGCGCACCAGATCAAAAAACCCGGGCTCAGGAGAGCCGGTCATTCTAGACAGTTCCCAGAAACGAAACAAGCCCCAGAAGGGGCTTGTTTCGTTGCAAAGTCACCGGTGGTCGGAAGATTGCTCTTCCGCCACCCGGACGCTGCCGGTACGTCTTACCAGCTGGCTTTAACCAGACCTGGAACGTCACCGCGCATTGCTGCTTCACGCAGCTTGTTACGGCCGAGGCCGAACTTGCGGTAAACGCCGTGTGGACGACCGGTGATGCGGCAACGGTTACGCAGGCGCGAAGCGCTGGCGTCACGTGGTTGCTTCTGCAGAGCTACGACAGCGGCAAAACGCTCTTCTGGAGTTGCTTCCAGATTTACGATGATCGCTTTCAGCTCGGCACGCTTCTTGGCGTACTTGGCAACAGTGAGCTGACGCTTCAGCTCACGGTTTTTCATGCTCTTCTTGGCCATTTTCCTACTCCAATCAGTTGCGGAACGGGAATTTGAAAGCACGCAGCAGAGCGCGGCCTTCGTCATCGTTCTTGGCAGTGGTGGTCAGGGTAATGTCCAGACCGCGCAGAGCATCGATCTTGTCGTAGTCGATTTCCGGGAAGATGATCTGCTCTTTCACGCCCATGCTGTAGTTGCCACGACCGTCGAAGGACTTGGCATTCAGGCCGCGGAAGTCGCGAACCCGAGGCAGGGAGATCGCCAGCAGGCGGTCCAGGAATTCGTACATACGATCGCGGCGCAGAGTAACTTTAACGCCGATCGGCCAGCCCTCACGGACTTTGAAGCCCGCGATGGATTTCCGAGCGAAAGTCACAACGGCTTTCTGACCGGTGATCTTCTCCAGGTCAGCAACAGCGTGTTCGATGACTTTTTTGTCGCCGACAGCTTCGCCCAGACCCATGTTCAGGGTGATCTTGGTAACGCGCGGAACTTCCATCACGTTCGCCAGCTTAAGTTCTTCCTTAAGCTTCGGAGCAATTTCCTTCCGGTAAATCTCTTTCAGTCGTGCCATGGTCTTCTACCTAGCAGTGTTCAAGCATCAACCGCTTTTTGGGTCGACTTGAAGACACGAATTTTCTTGCCGTCTTCTACTTTGAAACCAACGCGGTCAGCCTTGTTGGTTTCGCCGTTGAAAATGGCGACGTTGGAAGCGTGCAGTGGCGCTTCTTTCTCGACGATACCGCCTTGTACGCCCGACATCGGGTTAGGCTTGGTATGACGCTTCACCAGGTTGATCCCACCAACGACCAGACGGTCGTCAGCGAGAACCTTGAGCACCTTACCGCGCTTACCTTTGTCTTTGCCGGCGATCACGATGATCTCGTCGTCACGACGAATCTTTTGCATGTCGGATCTCCTTACAGCACTTCTGGGGCGAGCGAGACGATCTTCATGAACTTCTCAGTACGAAGTTCACGGGTCACTGGCCCAAAGATACGGGTGCCGATCGGCTCTTGCTTGTTGTTCAACAGAACAGCAGCATTGCCATCAAAGCGGATGATGGAGCCGTCAGCACGACGGACACCGTGGCGAGTGCGGACTACAACAGCAGTCATCACTTGGCCTTTCTTCACTTTACCGCGCGGAATTGCTTCCTTGACGGTTACCTTGATGATGTCACCGATGCCGGCGTAACGGCGGTGCGAACCGCCGAGAACCTTGATGCACATGACGCGACGAGCGCCGCTGTTATCGGCCACATCGAGCATGGATTGAGTCTGAATCATAAAATTTCTCCGACCCTTAGCCCTTAGACTTCAACAGCGCGTTCGAGAACTTCAACCAGTGCCCAAGCTTTGGTCTTGGCCAGCGGACGAGTCTCACGGATGGAGACCTTGTCGCCGATATGGCACTGGTTGGTTTCGTCGTGCGCGTGCAGCTTAGTCGAACGCTTAACGTATTTACCGTAGATCGGGTGCTTTACGCGACGCTCGATCAGTACGGTGATGGTTTTGTCCATCTTGTCGCTGACGACACGGCCAGTCAGCGTACGGACGGTTTTTTCAGCTTCAGCCATGATCACTTACCTGCCTGCTGGTTGAGCACAGTTTTCACGCGAGCGATGTCACGCTTAACTTGCGAGAGCAGGTGCGACTGCCCCAACTGGCCAGTTGCTTTCTGCATGCGCAGATTGAACTGGTCGCGCAGCAAGCCGAGCAGTTGCTCGTTCAGCTGCTGTGCTGATTTTTCACGAAGTTCATTCGCTTTCATCACATCACCGTCCGCTTAACAAAGGAGGTGGCGAGAGGCAACTTTGCAGCTGCCAAGGCGAAAGCCTCACGCGCCAGCTCTTCAGAAACACCCTCGATCTCGTACAGGACTTTGCCTGGCTGGATCTGGGCAACCCAGTATTCCACGGAACCTTTACCTTTACCCATCCGCACTTCGAGAGGCTTCTTGGAGATCGGCTTGTCCGGGAACACACGGATCCAGATTTTACCGCCACGTTTTACGTGACGGGTCAGAGCACGACGTGCCGACTCAATCTGGCGGGCGGTGAGACGACCGCGAGCAACAGCTTTCAGAGCAAACTCGCCGAAGCTGACTTTGCTACCGCGCAGTGCCAGACCACGGTTGTGGCCAGTCATCTGCTTGCGGAATTTTGTACGCTTTGGTTGCAACATTTGGCGTACCCCTTACTTAGCAGCTTTTTTACGAGGCGCTGGTGCTTGTGGTTTCAGTTCTTCTTGGCGACCACCAATAACTTCGCCTTTGAAAATCCAAACCTTCACACCGATCACACCGTAAGTGGTGTGAGCTTCGTAAGTGGCATAGTCGATATCAGCACGCAGGGTGTGCAGCGGCACACGACCTTCGCGATACCATTCAGTACGTGCGATTTCAGCACCACCGAGACGACCGCTCACCTGGATCTTGATGCCTTTGGCACCAATGCGCATAGCGTTCTGTACGGCGCGCTTCATGGCGCGACGGAACATCACACGACGCTCCAGCTGCTGAGCTACGCTCTGAGCAACCAGCATACCGTCGAGTTCCGGCTTGCGGATCTCTTCGATATTGATGTGCACAGGCACACCCATTTGCTTGGTCAGGTCCTGACGCAGTTTTTCAACATCTTCACCTTTCTTCCCGATAACGATACCTGGACGAGCGGTGTGGATGGTGATGCGTGCAGTTTGAGCCGGACGATGGATATCGATACGGCTAACGGACGCGCTTTTTAGTTTGTCTTGGAGGTACTCACGCACATTCAGATCTGCGAGCAAATAGTCCGCATAAGTCCGACCGTCTGCGTACCAGACGGAGGTGTGCTCCTTGACGATTCCCAGGCGAATGCCAGTGGGATGTACTTTCTGACCCATCTGATCGACTCCGTTACTTGTCCGCAACCTTGACAGTGATATGGCAAGACCGCTTGACGATGCGATCAGCGCGGCCTTTGGCACGCGGCATGATGCGCTTCAGCGAACGCCCTTCGTTGACGAAAACGGTGGAGACCTTCAGGTCATCAACGTCTGCGCCTTCGTTATGCTCGGCGTTGGCTACGGCCGACTCGAGGACTTTCTTCATGATTTCAGCGGCTTTTTTGCTGCTGAAAGCCAACAGGTTGAGCGCTTCGCCCACCTTCTTCCCGCGGATCTGGTCGGCGACCAAGCGGGCTTTCTGGGCGGAGATTCGAGCGCCCGACAACTTAGCGGCTACTTCCATTTCCTTACCCCTTAACGCTTGGCTTTCTTGTCAGCCACGTGCCCACGATAAGTGCGGGTACCGGCAAACTCGCCCAGTTTATGGCCGACCATGTCTTCGTTCACGAGAACTGGGACGTGTTGGCGACCGTTGTGTACCGCGATGGTCAGACCGACCATTTGTGGCAGGATCATCGAACGGCGCGACCAGGTCTTAACTGGTTTGCGATCGTTCTTTTCCGCCGCCACTTCGATCTTCTTCAGTAGGTGAAGATCGATAAAAGGACCTTTTTTCAGAGAACGTGGCACTGTCGTATCCCTCTATTTACTTGCGACGACGGACGATCATGTTGTCGGTACGCTTATTACCACGAGTCTTCGCGCCCTTAGTCGGGAAGCCCCATGGCGATACCGGATGACGACCACCGGAGGTACGACCTTCACCACCACCATGTGGGTGGTCAACCGGGTTCATGGCAACACCACGAACGGTTGGGCGAACGCCACGCCAGCGTTTGGCACCGGCTTTACCCAGCGAACGCAGGCTGTGCTCGGAGTTCGAGACTTCACCCAGAGTCGCACGGCATTCAGCCAGGACTTTACGCATTTCACCAGAGCGCAGACGCAGGGTCACATAGACACCTTCGCGAGCGATCAGCTGAGCCGAAGCGCCAGCGGAACGAGCGATCTGTGCACCTTTGCCCGGCTTCAGTTCGATGCCGTGAATGGTGCTACCCACTGGGATGTTGCGCAGTTGCAGGGAGTTGCCTGGCTTGATTGGAGCCAGAGCGCCTGCGATCAGCTGGTCGCCAGCAGCAACGCCTTTAGGGGCGATGATGTAGCGGCGCTCGCCGTCTGCGTAGCACAGCAGTGCGATGTGAGCAGTACGGTTTGGATCGTATTCGATACGCTCGACAGTGGCGACGATGCCATCTTTGTCGTTGCGACGGAAATCGACCATACGGTAATGCTGCTTATGACCACCACCTACGTGACGAGTAGTGATGCGGCCATTGTTGTTACGACCACCAGACTTCGACTTCTTCTCGAGCAGCGGTGCGTGAGGAGCGCCTTTATGCAGCTCCTTGTTGACCACCTTGACCACGAAACGGCGGCCAGGGGAAGTCGGTTTGCATTTAACGATTGCCATGATGCACCCCTTCCTTACTCAGCACTGCTGCTGAAATCGAGATCTTGGCCTGGCTGAAGGGAGACGATCGCCTTCTTCCAGTCATTGCGCTTGCCCAGACCACGTGCGGTACGCTTGGTTTTACCCAGAACGTTAACAGTCGACACGTTTTCGACTTTTACGCCGAACAGGCCTTCGACAGCTTTCTTGATTTCCAGCTTGGTTGCATCAGTAGCAACCTTGAATACGAACTGGCCTTTTTTCTCAGCCAGAACGGTAGCCTTCTCGGAAACATGCGGGCCAAGGAGGACTTTAAATACGCGTTCCTGGTTCATCCCAGCAGCTCCTCGAATTTCTTCACGGCCGACACAGTGATCAACACTTTGTCGTATGCGATCAGACTGACCGGATCGGAACCCTGTACGTCACGTACGTCGACGTGCGGCAGGTTACGAGCAGCCAGGTACAGATTCTGATCAACAGCGTCAGAAACGATCAGTACGTCGCTCAGACCCATGCCGTTCAGCTTGTTCAGCAGGTCTTTGGTTTTCGGTGCTTCAACAGCGAAGTCCTGAACCACGACCAGACGGTCGGTACGCACCAGCTCAGCGAGGATGGAACGCATTGCTGCGCGGTACATCTTCTTGTTGAGCTTCTGCGAGTGGTCTTGAGGACGAGCTGCGAAAGTGGTACCGCCGCCACGCCAGATTGGGCTACGGATAGTACCGGCACGAGCGCGGCCAGTACCTTTCTGACGCCATGGGCGCTTACCGCCACCAGCAACGTCGGAACGGGTTTTCTGCTGCTTGGTGCCCTGACGGCCGCCGGCCATGTAGGCCACGACTGCTTGGTGAACCAGCGTCTCGTTGAATTCGCCACCGAAAGTCAGTTCGGAAACTTCGATCGCTTGAGCGTCATTTACATTTAGTTGCATGTCAGCTTCCCCTTAACCGCGAGCCTTGGCAGCCGGACGCACAACCAGATCACCGCCAGTAGCGCCAGGAACGGCACCCTTGACCAGCAACAGATTGCGTTCAGCGTCGACGCGCACTACTTCCAGGGACTGAACGGTCACGCGCTCGGCGCCCATATGACCGGACATTTTCTTGCCCTTGAATACACGACCAGGAGTCTGGCACTGGCCGATAGAGCCCGGGACGCGGTGGGAAACGGAGTTACCGTGGGTGTTATCTTGACCGCGGAAGTTCCAGCGCTTGATGGTACCGGCAAAGCCTTTACCTTTCGACTGACCGGTAACATCTACCATTTGGCCAGCAGCGAAGATTTCTGCATTGATCAAGTCGCCAGCCTGGTAGTCGCCTTCTTCAAGACGGAACTCCCAGACACCGCGACCAGCGGCAACGTTCGCTTTAGCGAAGTGACCTGCTTGAGCAGCAGTCACGCGCGAAGCACGACGCTCACCAACAGTGACTTGCACTGCACGGTAGCCATCGGTTTCTTCGGTTTTGAACTGGGTGACGCGATTCGGCTCGATCTCAATGACCGTGACCGGAATGGAGACACCTTCTTCGGTGAAAATACGGGTCATACCGCATTTACGACCGACTACACCAATAGTCATGTTGTAAACCTCATGAGTGTACGGGGCTTTCACCCGCTATGGCCGCCCATTTCAGAGCGTTACACGACTAAGACCGTGTCTTAGCCGAGGCTGATCTGCACTTCCACACCGGCCGCAAGATCAAGCTTCATAAGAGCATCAACGGTTTTATCCGTTGGCTGGACGATGTCCAGAACGCGCTTATGAGTACGGATCTCGTACTGGTCACGCGCGTCTTTGTTGACGTGCGGGGAGACCAGAACGGTGAACCGCTCTTTACGGGTAGGCAGTGGAATTGGACCACGCACTTGAGCACCAGTACGTTTCGCGGTTTCCACGATTTCCTGGGTGGATTGGTCGATCAGGCGATGGTCGAAAGCCTTCAACCTGATACGGATTTGCTGATTTTGCATTGGATTTCAGACTCCAGGCTGCTATTCCCACCGGGCGCACTACGCCCGTTAAAAGGAGGCGTGATTCTATAGACGCCCCTATTGGGTGTCAACCCAATAAAAAAAGCCCCCGCTGAGCGGGGGCTTTTTCAACCTATCGAGAATTACTCGATGATTTTGGCTACGACGCCAGCGCCGACGGTACGACCGCCTTCACGGATAGCGAAACGCAGACCATCTTCCATTGCGATGGTTTTGATCAGAGTGACAGTCATCTGGATGTTGTCACCTGGCATTACCATTTCAACGCCTTCTGGCAGCTCGCAGTTACCGGTCACGTCAGTAGTACGGAAGTAGAACTGTGGACGGTAGCCTTTGAAGAACGGAGTATGACGGCCGCCTTCTTCCTTGCTCAGAACGTAAACTTCTGCGGTGAACTTGGTGTGCGGCTTAACCGAACCTGGCTTGACCAGAACCTGACCACGCTCAACGTCGTCACGCTTGGTGCCACGCAGCAGAACGCCGCAGTTCTCGCCAGCACGACCTTCGTCCAGCAGCTTGCGGAACATCTCAACACCGGTGCAGGTGGTGGTGGTGGTGTCACGCAGACCAACGATTTCCAGGGCGTCCTGAACGCGGACGATACCACGCTCGATACGACCGGTAACAACGGTACCACGACCCGAGATCGAGAATACGTCTTCGATTGGCATCAGGAACGGCTTGTCGATAGCACGCTCAGGCTCTGGGATGTAGCTGTCCAGAGTCTCAACCAGCTTCTTGACAGCGGTGGTGCCCATTTCGTTGTCGTCTTTGCCTTCCAGCGCCATACGAGCCGAACCGATGATGATCGGAGTGTCGTCGCCTGGGAAGTCGTAGGTGGACAGCAGGTCGCGAACTTCCATCTCGACCAGTTCCAGCAGCTCAGCGTCGTCTACCAGGTCAGCCTTGTTCAGGAAGACCACGATGTACGGAACGCCAACCTGACGGGACAGCAGGATGTGCTCACGGGTTTGCGGCATCGGACCATCGGCGGCCGAGCAAACCAGGATCGCGCCGTCCATCTGGGCAGCACCGGTGATCATGTTTTTCACGTAGTCAGCGTGACCTGGGCAGTCAACGTGAGCGTAGTGACGAATGTTCGAGTTGTACTCGACGTGCGCGGTGTTGATGGTGATACCGCGAGCTTTCTCTTCTGGAGCCGAGTCGATCTTGTCGAACTCAACAACGGCCGAACCGAAAACTTCGGAGCAGACGCGGGTCAGAGCAGCAGTCAGAGTGGTTTTACCGTGGTCAACGTGACCGATGGTGCCAACGTTGACGTGCGGAAGGGAACGATCAAATTTTTCTTTAGCCACGACAGTGAACCTCTTGCCTAAAGGGCTGGATTAGCCTTGTTTTTTAACGAGTGCTTCGACGATATTCGACGGAGCTTCGGCGTATTTGGAGAATTCCATGGAGTAGCTCGCGCGACCCTGAGACATGGAACGAACGTCGGTCGCATAACCGAACATCTCTCCGAGCGGAACTTCAGCACGGACAACCTTGCCGGACACCGAATCTTCCATACCCTGGATCAGACCACGACGACGGTTCAGGTCACCCATCACGTCACCCATGTAGTCCTCAGGGGTCACAACTTCTACCTTCATGATCGGCTCAAGCACCTTACCGCCGCCTTTGGCTGCGAGTTGCTTGGTCGCCATGGAAGCGGCCACCTTGAACGCCATCTCGTTCGAGTCGACGTCGTGGTAGGAACCATCAAACACGGTTGCCTTCAGGCCGATCAGCGGATAGCCGGCAACGATGCCGTTCTTCATCTGCTCTTCGATACCCTTCTGGATCGCCGGGATGTATTCCTTAGGAACCACACCACCTACAACTTCGTTGGTGAACTCCAGGCCTTCGGTGATGTTGCCTTGTGCGTCCACTGATGGCTGCGAGAAGCGAATCCAGCAGTGACCGAACTGACCACGACCACCGGACTGACGAACGAACTTACCTTCGATCTCGACGTTGTCCTTGGTGATCTGCTCGCGGTAGGAAACCTGCGGCTTACCGATGTTGGCTTCGACGTTGAACTCGCGCTTCATGCGGTCAACGAGGATGTCCAGGTGAAGCTCGCCCATACCCGAGATGATGGTCTGGCCGGTTTCTTCATCGGTCTTGACGCGGAACGACGGGTCTTCCTGAGCCAGCTTGCCCAGTGCAATACCCATCTTCTCCTGGTCCTGCTTGGTCTTCGGCTCAACAGCTACCGAGATCACAGGCTCCGGGAAGTCCATACGCTCGAGGATGATCGGCTTGTCGGCGTTGCACAGGGTGTCACCGGTGGTGACGTCCTTCATGCCGATCAGAGCAGCGATGTCGCCTGCCAGTACTTCTTTGATTTCTTCACGCTGGTTGGCGTGCATCTGCACCATACGACCAACGCGCTCTTTCTTGCCCTTGACCGAGTTGATCACGGAGTCGCCGGACTGCAGCATACCCGAGTAAACGCGGACGAAGGTCAGAGTACCAACGAACGGGTCGGTGGCAATCTTGAACGCCAGAGCCGAGAACGGCTCGTTGTCGTCTGCATGACGCTCGTCGTAGTCTTCTGCAACCAGCTCGTCTTTCGGCTTCTCGATCAGGTCAGGGTGGATACCCTTGATCGCAGGAATCTCGGTCGGAGCAGGCAGGAAGTCGATAACAGCGTCGAGAACCAGAGGAACGCCCTTGTTCTTGAAGGAAGAACCGCAGACAGCCGGAACGATCTCGCTGGCCAGGGTGCGCGCACGCAGACCGGCTTTGATTTCTTCGACCGACAGCTCACCTTCTTCAAGGTACTTGTTCATCAGCTCTTCGTTGGCTTCTGCAGCGGCTTCGACCATGTTGGCGCGCCACTCTTCAGCCAGGGCCTGCATATCGGCAGGAATTTCTTCCTCGCGATAGGTGGTGCCCTTGTCGTCGTCGTTCCAGTAGATAGCCTTCATCTTGATCAGGTCGACCTGACCCTGGAAGTTATCTTCCGAACCGATGGCCAGCTGAACAGGAACCGGGGTGTGACCCAGACGGTTCTTGATCTGACCTACGACGCGCAGGAAGTCAGCACCGGCACGGTCCATCTTGTTCACGTAAACAACACGTGGAACGCCGTACTTGTTGGCTTGACGCCATACGGTTTCGGACTGCGGCTCAACGCCGGAGGTACCGCAGAATACAACGACCGCGCCGTCGAGTACGCGCAGCGAACGTTCTACTTCAATGGTGAAGTCAACGTGGCCAGGGGTATCGATGACGTTTACGCGGTATTTGCCGTACTGGCCACGGGAACCTTCCCAGAAAGTGGTAACAGCAGCGGAGGTAATGGTAATACCCCGCTCCTGCTCCTGCACCATCCAGTCGGTGGTCGCGGCGCCGTCATGCACCTCGCCCATTTTGTGGCTCAGACCTGTGTAAAACAGGATCCGCTCGGTAGTGGTAGTTTTGCCCGCGTCAACGTGCGCGCAAATACCAATGTTACGGTAGCGGTTGATTGGTGTAGTACGAGCCATAGAGCCCTCGCAAAAATAGTGATGCCTGAATTAGAAGCGGTAGTGCGAGAACGCTTTGTTGGCTTCGGCCATACGGTGTACGTCTTCACGCTTCTTGACTGCAGCACCTTTGCCTTCAGCAGCATCCAGCAGCTCGCCAGCCAGGCGCAGGGCCATGGACTTCTCGCCACGCTTGCGGGCGTAGTCTACCAACCAGCGCATTGCCAGAGCGTTACGACGGGAAGGACGAACTTCAACAGGAACCTGGTAAGTGGCACCGCCAACACGGCGCGACTTAACTTCGACCAGCGGAGCGATGGCGTCGAGAGCTTTCTCGAAGATTTCCAGGGGATCGCTGTTCTTGCGTTCTTTAACCTTGTCCAGTGCACCGTAAACGATACGCTCGGCAACGGCTTTCTTGCCGCTTTCCATAACGTGGTTCATGAACTTGGCGAGGATCTGGCTTCCGTATTTTGGATCGTCCAGAATCTCACGCTTGGCTGCTACACGACGTCTTGGCATTGATAAGCCCTCAAACGGTCTTCAGGTTAGCCCGGGACAGTGAACCCAAAGGGTGCGTGCCCGACCTTACTCTTATCGACTCAATAAAATTGATAACTGCAAACTGCAACAAACGGCCGATTACTTCGGACGCTTGGTACCGTACTTCGAACGACCTTGGTTACGACCTTTAACACCGGAGGTATCCAGGGAGCCGCGAACGGTGTGGTAACGAACACCTGGCAAGTCTTTTACACGACCGCCACGGATCAGTACGACGCTGTGCTCTTGCAGGTTGTGGCCTTCACCGCCGATGTACGAGGAAACCTCGAAACCGTTGGTCAGACGCACACGGCATACTTTACGCAGTGCCGAGTTAGGTTTTTTCGGCGTAGTGGTGTACACACGGGTGCACACGCCACGACGTTGCGGGCAGTTCTGCAGCGCAGGAACGTCGGATTTCTCGACGATACGCTTACGCGGCTGACGTACCAGCTGGTTGATAGTTGCCATCTACTAGCTCCACTGTTGTCTTGCGACGCTATTGTCTTGCAAGAAAAGCAAAAATTGGCAGGACGGAGTCCCACCAAATTTAGGGGTACAAGAGTCTAAAGAGGATCTTGTCCCCAGTCAAGACGAGGCCCCAGCCTCCCTCCTCCAGTCATCGGCAACATTTTATGTCGCCAATGACCGGATCGGGTCAGCCAGGGCCCTGTCCTACTTTCAGTTACCGCTGGAGTTCAGCGCTTCGGTCAGTGCGGCTTCCACCTCACTGGCACTTACGCGCAGCGGCTTGTCAGCATCACGGCGACGCTTGCGCTCGCTGTGGTATGCCAGACCGGTACCGGCCGGGATCAGACGACCCACGACCACGTTTTCTTTCAGGCCGCGCAGGTAATCGCGCTTGCCGGTTACCGCCGCTTCGGTCAGTACGCGAGTGGTTTCCTGGAAGGAAGCCGCCGAGATGAACGATTCGGTGGACAGCGAGGCCTTGGTGATACCCAGCAGTACACGAGTGAACTTGGAGACAAACTTGTCTTCAGCGCTGAGACGCTCGTTCTCTACCAGTACCTGGGTCAGTTCCATCTGGTCGCCCTTGATGAAGCTGGAGTCACCCGATTCAGCGATCTCAACTTTACGCAGCATCTGACGCAGGATGGTCTCGATGTGCTTGTCGTTGATCTTCACGCCTTGCAGACGGTAAACGTCCTGGATCTCGTTGACGATGTACTTGGCCAGCGCGCTGACACCCAGCAGACGCAGGATATCGTGCGGATCGCTTGGACCGTCGGAGATAACTTCGCCGCGGTTCACTTGTTCGCCTTCGAAGACGTTCAGGTGACGCCACTTCGGAATCAGCTCTTCGTACGGATCGCTACCGTCGTTCGGGGTGATGACCAGACGGCGCTTGCCCTTGGTCTCTTTACCGAAGGCGATGGTGCCGCTGACTTCAGCCAGAATCGAGGCTTCTTTCGGACGACGGGCTTCGAACAGGTCGGCAACCCGTGGCAGACCACCGGTGATGTCACGGGTCTTCGACGTTTCTTGCGGGATACGCGCGATAACGTCACCGACACCGATCTGGGCACCGTCAGCCACACCAACCAGGGCGTTCGCCGGCAGGAAGTACTGAGCCGGTACGTCGGTACCTGGCAGCAGCAGATCCTTGCCATTGGCGTCGACCATCTTGATTGCAGGACGGATTTCCTTACCTGCAGCCGGACGATCTTTGACGTCCAGAACTTCAATGTTGGTCAAACCAGTCAATTCGTCAGTCTGACGCTTGATGGTGATGCCTTCTTCCATGCCCACGAAGGTCACGGTACCTTTCATTTCGGTAACGATCGGGTGGGTGTGCGGGTCCCACTTGGCGACGATTGCGCCAGCGTCGACCTTGTCGCCTTCCTTCACCGAAATCACGGCGCCGTAAGGCAGCTTGTAACGCTCACGCTCACGACCGAACTCGTCGGCAATCGCCAACTCACCGGAACGCGATACGGCAACCAGGTTACCGTCGGCACGCTCAACCTGTTTCAGGTTGTGCAGACGCACCATACCGCCGTTCTTCACCTGGACGCTGTCGGCAGCCGAGGTCCGGCTTGCAGCACCACCGATGTGGAACGTACGCATGGTCAGCTGGGTACCCGGCTCACCGATCGACTGAGCAGCGATAACGCCGACAGCTTCACCGATGTTCACCTGGTGACCGCGAGCCAGGTCACGACCGTAGCACTTGGCGCAGATACCGTAGCGGGTTTCGCAGCTGATCGGCGAACGCACGATCACTTCGTCGATGCTGTTCAGCTCGATGAATTCAACCCACTTCTCGTCGACCAGGGTACCGGCCGGAACGATAACGTCGTCGGTGCCTGGCTTGAACACGTCACGGGCGATAACACGACCCAGTACACGCTCACCCAGCGGCTCTACAACGTCGCCGCCTTCAATGTGCGGCGTCATCAGCAGGCCCTGCTCGGTACCGCAGTCGATCTCGGTAACAACCAGATCCTGGGCAACGTCTACCAGACGACGGGTCAGGTAACCGGAGTTCGCGGTTTTCAACGCGGTATCCGCCAGACCTTTACGAGCACCGTGAGTCGAGATGAAGTACTGGAGTACGCTCAGACCTTCACGGAAGTTCGCAGTAATTGGCGTCTCGATGATCGAGCCGTCCGGCTTGGCCATCAGACCACGCATACCGGCCAGCTGACGAATCTGAGCTGCCGAACCCCGGGCACCGGAGTCAGCCATCATGTACATCGAGTTGAAGGACTCTTGCTCGACTTCGTCGCCATTGCGGTCGATGACCTTCTCTTTCGAGAGGTTGGCCATCATCGCCTTGGAAACTTCGTCGTTCGCCTTGGACCACAAGTCGATGACTTTGTTGTACTTCTCGCCCTGAGTTACCAGGCCGGAGGCGTACTGGCTCTCGATCTCTTTCACTTCGTCGGTAGCAGTACCGATGATGCGGGCTTTCTCATCCGGGATAACGAAGTCGTTAACACCGATGGAAACGCCGGAGATGGTCGAGTAGGCAAAACCGGTGTACATCAGCTGGTCAGCGAAGATCACGGTCTCTTTCAAACCAACCACGCGGTAGCACTGGTTGATCAGCTTGGAGATCGCCTTTTTCTTCATTGGCTGGTTGACCACGTCGTACGACAGACCTGGT
Source organism: Pseudomonas alkylphenolica (assembly GCF_000746525.1). Lineage (NCBI taxonomy): Bacteria > Pseudomonadati > Pseudomonadota > Gammaproteobacteria > Pseudomonadales > Pseudomonadaceae > Pseudomonas > Pseudomonas alkylphenolica. The sequence continues at coordinate 555,886 of NZ_CP009048.1, read as the reverse complement.
GGTACAACCTGGAACAGCAGAGCACGGCCGACAGTGGTGTCGACAATACGGGTGTTCTTGACGCTGCCGCCATCACGATCGTTGACGGTTTCGTTGATACGAACCTTGATCTTGGCGTGCAGGGCAGCTTCGCCGGCGCGGAATACGCGGTCGACTTCCTGCAGGTCGGCGAATACGCGACCTTCACCCTTGGCGTTGATGGCTTCACGGGTCATGTAGTACAGACCCAGTACAACGTCCTGCGACGGAACGATGATTGGCTCACCGTTGGCTGGCGACAGGATGTTGTTGGTCGACATCATCAGCGCGCGCGCTTCGAGCTGGGCTTCCAGCGTCAGCGGCACGTGAACGGCCATTTGGTCACCGTCGAAGTCGGCGTTGTACGCGGCACAGACCAACGGGTGCAGCTGGATAGCCTTACCTTCGATCAGTACTGGTTCAAAGGCCTGGATACCCAGACGGTGAAGGGTCGGTGCACGGTTGAGCAGCACCGGGTGTTCGCGAATCACTTCGGCGAGAACGTCCCAAACCTCTGGCAGCTCGCGCTCGACCATCTTCTTGGCAGCCTTGATGGTGGTCGCCAGACCACGCATTTCCAGCTTGCCGAAAATGAACGGCTTGAACAGCTCGAGCGCCATTTTCTTCGGCAGACCGCACTGGTGCAGACGCAGGGTCGGACCTACGGTAATTACCGAACGGCCAGAGTAGTCAACACGCTTACCGAGCAAGTTCTGACGGAAACGACCTTGCTTACCCTTGATCATGTCGGCCAGGGATTTCAGAGGACGTTTGTTCGAGCCGGTGATGGCACGACCACGACGGCCGTTATCCAGCAAGGCATCGACCGCTTCCTGCAGCATGCGCTTTTCGTTGCGCACGATGATGTCCGGCGCGGACAGGTCGAGCAGGCGCTTCAGACGGTTGTTACGGTTGATCACCCGACGATACAGGTCGTTCAGGTCGGAAGTCGCGAAGCGACCGCCATCCAGCGGAACCAATGGACGCAGATCTGGCGGCAGAACCGGCAGAACGGTCAGGACCATCCACTCAGGCAGGTTGCCCGAGCCCTGGAAGGCTTCCATCAGTTTCAGACGCTTGGACAGCTTCTTGATCTTGGTTTCCGAGTTGGTCTGCGGAATCTCTTCGCGCAGGCGACCGATCTCGTGCTCCAGGTCGATAGCGTGCAGCAGCTCGCGGACAGCTTCGGCACCCATACGGGCGTCGAAGTCATCGCCGAACTCTTCCAGCGCTTCGAAATACTGCTCATCGTTGAGCAGCTGACCTTTTTCCAGAGTGGTCATGCCCGGATCGATAACGACATAGCTCTCGAAGTAGAGAACGCGCTCGATATCACGCAGGGTCATGTCCATCAGCAGGCCGATACGCGACGGCAGCGATTTCAGGAACCAGATGTGGGCAACTGGAGAGGCCAGCTCGATGTGCGCCATGCGCTCACGACGAACCTTGGCCAGGGCGACTTCAACGCCGCACTTCTCACAGATAACGCCACGGTGCTTCAGGCGCTTGTACTTACCGCACAGGCACTCGTAGTCCTTGACTGGGCCAAAGATCTTGGCGCAGAACAGGCCGTCACGCTCAGGTTTGAACGTACGGTAGTTGATGGTTTCCGGCTTTTTAACTTCACCGAACGACCACGAACGGATCATCTCAGGCGAGGCCAATCCGATACGGATGGCGTCGAACTCTTCGACTTGACCCTGGTTTTTCAGCAAATTCAGTAGGTCTTTCAAGGCCTTTCCTCCTGGCGGAGCAGGGAGCGGGCTTTTCAGCCACGCTCCCGATTCGCGTCACGTGTTATTCGGTTTCCAGATCGATATCGATACCGAGCGAACGGATCTCTTTGATCAACACGTTGAAGGACTCGGGCATGCCCGGCTCCATACGGTGATCGCCGTCCACGATGTTTTTGTACATCTTGGTCCGACCGTTCACGTCGTCCGACTTCACTGTGAGCATTTCTTGCAGGGTGTATGCCGCGCCGTATGCTTCCAGCGCCCACACTTCCATCTCCCCGAAACGCTGACCACCGAACTGCGCCTTACCACCCAGCGGCTGCTGGGTAACCAGGCTGTAAGAACCAGTGGAACGCGCGTGCATCTTGTCGTCCACCAAGTGGTTCAGCTTGAGCATGTACATGTAACCAACGGTCACTGGACGCTCGAACTTGTTACCGGTACGGCCGTCGAACAGCTGCATCTGACCGCTTTCTGGCATGTCTGCCAGTTTCAGCATGGCCTTGATTTCGCTTTCCTTGGCGCCGTCGAAGACTGGAGTGGCCATTGGCACACCGCCTTTGAGGTTCTTCGCCAGATCCAGGATTTCCTGGTCGGAGAAGTCTTCCAGGCTTTCCTGACGACCACCGATCTCGTTGTAGATCTCGGTGAGGAACTTGCGCAGTTCAATGACCTTGCGCTGCTCTTCGAGCATGCGGTTGATCTTCTCGCCCAGACCTTTGGCCGCCAGGCCCAGGTGGGTTTCGAGGATCTGACCAACGTTCATACGCGATGGTACACCCAATGGGTTGAGTACCACGTCAACTGGCGTACCGTTGGCGTCGTGCGGCATGTCTTCGACCGGCATGATCACCGAGACCACACCCTTGTTACCGTGACGACCGGCCATCTTGTCGCCCGGCTGGATGCGGCGACGGATTGCCAGGTAGACCTTGACGATCTTCAGTACGCCCGGTGCCAGGTCATCGCCCTGCTGCAGCTTGCGCTTCTTGTCTTCGAACTTGTCGTCCAGCAGACGGCGACGATCAACGATGTAGGCCTGGGCCTTCTCGAGTTGTTCGTTCAGCGCGTCTTCGGCCATGCGCAGCTTGAACCACTGGCCGTGCTCCAGACCGTCCAGCACTTCGTTGGTGATCACAGTGCCTTTCTTCAGGCCTGCACCACCATCGACGACCTGGCCGTTCAGGGCAGAACGCAGACGCTCGAAGGTTGCGCCTTCAACGATACGGAACTCTTCGTTCAGGTCCTTGCGGATCTCGTCGAGCTGCATCTTCTCGATGGACAGCGCACGGCTGTCACGCTCAACGCCGTCACGGGTGAAGACCTGTACGTCGATGACAGTACCTTTGGTGCCGGTAGGCACGCGCAGGGAAGTGTCTTTAACGTCGCTGGCCTTCTCACCGAAGATCGCGCGCAGCAGCTTCTCTTCTGGCGTCAGCTGGGTTTCGCCTTTTGGCGTGACCTTGCCGACCAGAATGTCGCCAGCGCCTACTTCAGCACCCACGTAAACGATACCGGCTTCGTCCAGCTTGTTCAGCGCAGCTTCACCGACGTTCGGAATGTCCGCGGTGATCTCTTCTGGGCCAAGCTTGGTGTCACGGGCCACACAGGTCAGTTCCTGGATGTGGATCGTGGTGAAGCGGTCTTCCTGAACCACACGCTCGGACAGGCAGATGGAGTCTTCGAAGTTGAAGCCGTTCCACGCCATGAACGCGATACGCATGTTCTGACCCAGTGCCAGTTCACCCATATCGGTGGACGGGCCGTCGGCCATGATGTCGCTACGCTGAACCACATCACCTTTGCTCACCAGCGGACGCTGGTTAATGCAGGTGTTCTGGTTCGAACGGGTGTACTTGGTCAGGTTGTAGATGTCGACACCGGCTTCACCGGTTTCAACTTCGTCATCGGCAACGCGAACCACGATACGGCTGGCATCGACGGAATCGATCACGCCACCACGACGAGCCACGACGCAAACGCCGGAGTCACGGGCAACGTTACGCTCCATGCCGGTACCGACCAGCGGCTTGTCAGCACGCAGGGTTGGTACAGCCTGACGCTGCATGTTCGAACCCATCAACGCACGGTTGGCGTCGTCGTGCTCGAGGAACGGAATCAGCGACGCTGCAACCGAAACTACCTGTTTCGGCGAAACGTCCATCAGGGTGACGTCTTCCGGCGCCTTGACGGTGAATTCGTTCAGGTGACGAACGGCTACCAACTCGTCGATCAGTTGCTTCTTCTCGTTCATCGCGGCCGAAGCCTGAGCGATGACATGATCAGCTTCTTCGATCGCCGACAGGAACACGATGTCGTCGGTGACAACACCCTCTTTAACCACACGGTACGGGCTTTCCAGGAAACCGTACTGGTTGGTGCGGGCATAGGCCGCCAGGGAGTTGATCAGACCGATGTTCGGACCTTCAGGGGTCTCGATCGGGCACACACGGCCGTAGTGGGTCGGGTGTACGTCACGGACTTCGAAGCCTGCACGCTCACGGGTCAGACCACCAGGGCCGAGTGCGGAGACACGACGCTTGTGGGTGATCTCGGAGAGCGGGTTGTTCTGGTCCATGAACTGCGAGAGCTGGCTGGAGCCGAAGAACTCTTTCACCGCCGCCGCAACCGGCTTGGCGTTGATCAGGTCCTGAGGCATCAGGCCTTCGCTTTCTGCCATCGACAGACGCTCTTTGACCGCACGCTCAACACGCACCAGGCCAACGCGGAACTGGTTCTCGGCCATCTCGCCGACGCAACGAACGCGACGGTTACCGAGGTGGTCGATGTCGTCGACGATGCCTTTGCCGTTACGGATATCGACCAGGGTCTTGAGGACCTCGACGATGTCTTCCTTGCTCAGCACGCCCGAACCTTCGATTTCGGTGCGACCGATACGACGGTTGAACTTCATGCGACCAACGGCCGACAGGTCGTAACGCTCGGCGCTGAAGAACAGGTTGTTGAACAGGGTCTCGGCAGCATCCTTGGTTGGCGGCTCGCCAGGACGCATCATCCGGTAGATTTCGACCAGCGCTTCCAGCTGATTGCTGGTGGAGTCGATCTTCAGGGTATCGGAGATGAACGGACCGCAATCGATGTCGTTGGTGTACAGGGTCTCGATGCGGACAACCTGAGCCTTGGCGATCTTGATCAGCAGCTCGGTGTTCAGCTCGGTGTTGCACTCGGCCAGGATTTCGCCGGTAGCCGGGTGCACGATGGCCTTGGCGGTGGTGCGGCCCAGGACGTATTCCATAGGAACGTCGAGCTGTTTGACGCCGGCTTTTTCCAGCTGGTTGATGTGACGAGCGGTAATACGACGACCTTGCTCGACAATCACCTTGCCGGTTTCGTCATGGATATCCATGACCGCAATCTCACCGCGCAGGCGCTGAGGCACCAGCTCCAGGCTCAGGCTCTCGCCCGACACGTGGAAAACGTTGGTGGTGTAGAAAGCGTTGAGCACTTCTTCAGTGCTGTAGCCCAGCGCGCGCAGCAGTACCGAGGCAGGCAGCTTGCGACGACGGTCGATACGGACGAATACACAGTCTTTCGGATCGAATTCGAAGTCCAGCCACGAACCGCGGTAAGGAATGATCCGCGCCGAGTACAGCAGTTTGCCAGAGCTGTGCGTTTTGCCGCGGTCGTGATCGAAGAACACGCCCGGCGAACGGTGCAGCTGGGAAACGATAACACGCTCGGTACCGTTGATTACGAAGGTACCGTTTTCAGTCATCAGGGGGATTTCACCCATGTAGACTTCTTGCTCTTTGATGTCCTTGATCGCTTTGTTCGACGATTCTTTGTCGAAAATGATCAGGCGGACTTTTACCCGCAGCGGTACCGCGTAGGTCACGCCGCGCAGTACGCATTCTTTGACATCAAAAGCCGGTTCGCCCAGACGATAGCCAACGTACTCCAGGGCAGCATTGCCGGAGTAGCTGATGATCGGGAAAACCGATTTGAAGGCCGCATGCAGGCCCACGTCGCGGAACTGATCTTTGGTCGCTCCCGCTTGCAAGAATTCACGATACGAATCCAGCTGGATGGCCAGGAGGTAAGGCACATCCATGACGTCCGGCAACTTGCTAAAGTCCTTGCGGATACGTTTTTTCTCAGTGTATGAGTAAGCCATCAGCGTTCCCCAGCTTGGTCACCTGCTTGTTTGGCTTCTCCCGACGGGAGCAGCCAGAAAATCGTGCAAACCCCATGGTTTGCGCCACCATCGTTGGTGGTTACAGCTCGTTATCGGCGCCGACCTGGTCAGCTGCCAATAACGGAAAAAGGCCGGTGGCAAGAGCCACCAGCCATCAGCCGTTTGCTTAGCGCTCGGGCTGGAGTCGCAAAGTCGAAATTACTTGAGTTCGACTTTAGCGCCTGCTTCTTCCAGCTTCTTCTTGGCGTCTTCAGCGGCTTCTTTCGAAACGCCTTCAGCGACAACCTGAGGAGCGCCGTCAACTTTCTCTTTGGCTTCTTTCAGGCCCAGACCGGTCAGTTCACGAACGGCCTTGATCACGTTGACTTTCTTCTCGCCGGCTTCAACCAGAACTACGTTGAATTCGGTTTGCTCTTCAACAACGGCAGCGGCAGCAGCTGGGCCAGCAGCGGCAACAGCAGCGGTAACGCCGAAGGTTTCTTCCATTGCTTTGATCAGCTCAACAACTTCCAGAACGGTTTTCTGGCCGATTGCTTCGATGATTTGCTCGTTAGTCAGAGACATGACTTAAATCCTGTATTGGGGTGACAGCCTACGCAGCTATCAAATTAAACGTATGATTTCGAAAGGGCTTTCTGTGCCTTAGGCAGCAGTAGCTTCTTTCTGGTCGCGAATAGCTGCCAAAGTACGAGCCAGCTTGCTGGTAGCGCCTTGGATCACGCTCATCAGCTTCGCGATAGCTTCGTCGCGGGTCGGCAGGGTAGCCAACACGTCGATTTCGTTAGCGGCAAGGAACTTGCCGTCGAACGCAGCTGCCTTGATCTCGAACTTGTCCTGACCCTTGGCGAACTCTTTGAACAGACGAGCAGCAGCGCCCGGGTGTTCGTTGGAGAATGCGATCAGGGTCGGGCCGGTGAAGGCGTCGTTGAGGACACTGAATTCAGTGTCAGCAACAGCGCGCTTGAGCAGGGTGTTACGTACGACACGTACGTATACGCCAGCTTCACGAGCCTCTTTACGGAGTCCGGTCATTGCGCCTACAGTCACACCACGGGCATCAGCCACGACAGCGGACAGAGCGACTTTGGCAGCCTCGTTGACTTCAGCGACGATGGCCTTCTTGTCTTCGAGTTTAATTGCCACGGGTAAAACTCCTGCTTGTTACCGTTTCATCTGGCCGAAGCCGGATGTCGTTTTGGTGTCTGATTCGGTAAGGAACCGGGAGCACCATCTGCGTAGGCTTGAGGTTTAAGGCTTGCGCCGCCTACGGTCTTGGATAGCCCCCGCCAGGCAGGGACCCCAATTTTTTCAAGCGGACGCGATTACTCGCGCCGGCTTTTGTCTTACGCGTTCAGCGAGCTCTGGTCGATGACCAGACCTGGGCCCATAGTAGTGCTCAGGGTAACGCGCTTAACGTAGATACCTTTCGAGGAAGCTGGCTTGATACGCTTCAGATCAGCGATCAGGGCTTCAACGTTTTCCTTCAGCTTGCCAGCTTCAAAGCCGACTTTGCCAACGGAGGTGTGGATGATACCGTTTTTGTCGGTGCGATAACGAACCTGACCAGCCTTGGCGTTTTTGACCGCGGTGGCTACGTCTGGAGTTACGGTACCGACTTTCGGGTTAGGCATCAGGCCGCGAGGACCCAGAACCTGACCCAGCTGACCTACAACACGCATTGCGTCCGGGGAAGCAATAACAACGTCATAGTTCAGGTCGCCGCCTTTCATTTCGGCAGCCAGATCGTCCATACCTACACGGTCAGCGCCGGCAGCCAAAGCGGCCTCAGCAGCTGGACCCTGGGTGAAGACGGCAACACGTACGGTCTTGCCAGTGCCGTGTGGCAGCACGGTAGCGCTACGAACGACCTGGTCGGATTTACGCGGATCAACGCCGAGGTTGACAGCAACGTCGAAGGATTCGCTGAACTTCACGGTGGACAGTTCGGCCAGCAGCACTGCTGCGTCTTCGAAGTTGTAGACTTTGCCAGCTTCGATTTTCGAAGCAATGGCCTTTTGGCGCTTGGTCAGCTTAGCCATTACACACCCTCCACGTTGAGGCCCATGCTGCGAGCAGAACCGGCGATGGTACGCACGGCTGCTTCCATGTCAGCGGCAGTCAGATCAGCATTTTTGGTTTTTGCGATCTCTTCCAGCTGAGCACGGGTCACAGTACCGACTTTAACGGTGTTCGGACGTGCGGAACCGCTGGTCAGGCCAGCTGCTTTCTTCAGCAGAACCGAAGCAGGGGTGCTTTTGGTTTCGAAGGTGAAGCTGCGGTCACTGTAAACAGTGATGATCACAGGAGTCGGCAGACCGGCTTCTTGACCCTGAGTACGGGCGTTGAAGGCCTTGCAGAATTCCATGATGTTCACACCGTGTTGACCCAGTGCTGGACCAACGGGTGGGCTTGGGTTGGCCTGGCCGGCCTTTACTTGCAGCTTGATGTAAGCCTGAATCTTCTTAGCCATGAGCTACTCCAATATCGGGTACGAACGCCAGATGGCTCCCCGGATTACTTACGTTTTATCCCAGTGACGACAAAACCCCGCAGCACATAGGGCTGCGGGGTATGGGATGCTTTGTTCGGCTAGACCTTTTCGACCTGGCTGAACTCAAGCTCTACCGGGGTAGAGCGACCGAAAATAAGCACGGCCACTTGGATCCGGCTCTTCTCGTAGTTAACTTCTTCAACGGTACCGTTGAAATCAGCAAACGGGCCATCGATAACGCGGACCACTTCACCCGGCTCGAACAGCGTTTTCGGCTTGGGCTTGTCGCTGCCATCAGCAACGCGACGCAGAATGGCTTCAGCCTCTTTATCAGTGATTGGCGCAGGCTTGTCTGCAGTACCACCGATGAAGCCCATGACACGAGGGGTATCCTTGACCAAGTGCCAAGTACCTTCGTTCATGTCCATTTGCACCAGGACATAGCCAGGGAAGAACTTACGTTCGCTCTTGCGCTTCTGGCCATTACGCATCTCAACCACTTCTTCAGTGGGGACCAGAATTTCGCCGAAGCCGTCTTCCATGCCAGCCAGCTTTACGCGCTCGATCAGCGAGCGCATTACATGCTTCTCGTAACCCGAGTAAGCATGCACAACATACCAACGCTTAGCCACGGGACACCCTTAGCCAACAATCAAGGAAATCAACCAACCGAGCAGGGAGTCGAGACCCCACAGCAGCAACGCCATAACCAGAACAACCGCCACTACGATGAGCGTGGTTTGCATGGTCTCTTGACGGGTTGGCCATACGACTTTACGAATCTCGGTGCGAGCTTCCTTCACAAGCGTAAAGAACGACTTGCCTTTGGCGGTCTGCAGGGCGATAAAGCCAGCAACAGCAGCCAGAACGAGCAGTGCGAGTACGCGATACAGAATCGGCGAAGCGGAGTAATAAAGGTTACCCACGACACCAACGACCACCAAAGCGACAACAGCCAGCCACTTGAGCAGATCAAAACGAGAGTCTTGGGCTTCAGCCTTGGGAGTCATCTAGGAAGATCCTGTGAAAAGAAAGCCAGACACACGAGGTGAATCTGGCAGGTCAGGAGGGAATCGAACCCCCAACCTACGGTTTTGGAGACCGTCGCTCTGCCAATTGAGCTACTGACCTAAAAGCTTATCAGGCCGGCCATTATGCCGACCTGATCGAGAGAAATCAACTACTTATTCGATAATCTTTGCTACGACGCCAGCACCGACGGTACGACCGCCTTCACGGATAGCGAAACGCAGACCATCTTCCATTGCGATGGTTTTGATCAGAGTGACAGTCATCTGGATGTTGTCACCTGGCATTACCATTTCAACGCCTTCTGGCAGCTCGCAGTTACCGGTCACGTCAGTAGTACGGAAGTAGAACTGTGGACGGTAGCCTTTGAAGAACGGAGTATGACGGCCGCCTTCTTCCTTGCTCAGAACGTAAACTTCTGCGGTGAACTTGGTGTGCGGCTTAACCGAACCTGGCTTGACCAGAACCTGACCACGCTCAACGTCGTCACGCTTGGTGCCACGCAGCAGAACGCCGCAGTTCTCGCCAGCACGACCTTCGTCCAGCAGCTTGCGGAACATCTCAACACCGGTGCAGGTGGTGGTGGTGGTGTCACGCAGACCAACGATTTCCAGGGCGTCCTGAACGCGGACGATACCACGCTCGATACGACCGGTAACAACGGTACCACGACCCGAGATCGAGAATACGTCTTCGATTGGCATCAGGAACGGCTTGTCGATAGCACGCTCAGGCTCTGGGATGTAGCTGTCCAGAGTCTCAACCAGCTTCTTGACAGCGGTGGTGCCCATTTCGTTGTCGTCTTTGCCTTCCAGCGCCATACGAGCCGAACCGATGATGATCGGAGTGTCGTCGCCTGGGAAGTCGTAGGTGGACAGCAGGTCGCGAACTTCCATCTCGACCAGTTCCAGCAGCTCAGCGTCGTCTACCAGGTCAGCCTTGTTCAGGAAGACCACGATGTACGGAACGCCAACCTGACGGGACAGCAGGATGTGCTCACGGGTTTGCGGCATCGGACCATCGGCGGCCGAGCAAACCAGGATCGCGCCGTCCATCTGGGCAGCACCGGTGATCATATTCTTCACGTAGTCAGCGTGACCCGGGCAGTCAACGTGAGCGTAGTGACGAATGTTCGAGTTGTACTCGACGTGCGCAGTATTAATGGTAATACCACGAGCCTTCTCTTCTGGAGCACTGTCGATCTTGTCGAATTCGACGACGGCCGAACCGAAAACTTCGGAGCAAACGCGAGTCAGCGCTGCGGTCAGCGTGGTCTTGCCATGGTCAACGTGACCAATGGTGCCAACGTTCACGTGCGGCAGACTACGATCGAACTTTTCCTTAGCCATCGAGACAATCCTCAGCAAGAAGAAATAAGCAAGTTAATACGACCATTAAAACAAAGGCAGATATTTTCATATCTGCCTTGTTATATGGAGCTCTTGAGCGGATTTGAACCGCTGACCTCACCCTTACCAAGGGTGTGCTCTACCAACTGAGCTACAAGAGCGTAACACTATGCAACAACCGCAAAACTTGGAGCGGGTAGCGGGAATCGAACCCGCATCATCAGCTTGGAAGGCTGAGGTTCTACCACTAAACTATACCCGCGGAGCTTGCAGCTCTCGCTAAAATGGTGGAGGGGGAAGGATTCGAACCTTCGAAGTCGTAGACGTCAGATTTACAGTCTGATCCCTTTGGCCGCTCGGGAACCCCTCCTGAGCTGGGCGGCATTTTCAACTCTTGCCGTCCTACTGTCAAGCTTTTTCTCATTAAAATCTTGAGGTTAGCTAATTTGACAGCTGCTTCTCAGTTTTGCCACTTAGTGGTCATCCCTGTGAAGCGGGCGCCATTCTATCAAGCTATTCGCCAGTTGCAATACCCCTGCACAACATTATTTTATGTTTTAAGTCTTTGAAATCATGGGAAAGTGTTCCGAGCAGGGTTTGGTCCAGCAAACGCTGGCTCTGCGGCGCTATCTGCAACCACAGGCCGGTCGCATCTCCGAGGCGACCAACCACCGGAATGGCAGCCACATCCAGGCTAAGCAGGCGCTGGCGCAAGGCATCGAGCTGCTCCTGAGTGTTCATGCCACCGACATAAAGACACTCCTGACCACGCTCGGGAGTTTGTTTACCCGGATGAGACTCGCTCAACAGGCGAATATCCTGCTGATTACCCTTGTACAGCGATAGCGGTGCGACCTCTTTGACCTTCAAGGGCGCCTCCTGCTGATGCCAGACGTAATAGACGCCGTTAAGCACCACCAACAACAGAAACAACCAACGCATAGTCACCTCAATCCAGAGGACAGGCCATGGCCAGACCTACAAATACCAGGTCCGGCACCACTCGGGCATTCGGCGCAGCCTCTTGCACCAGGGGCGCATCACCTCCGGTCAGCAATACGGTGAAATTTTCACCCCACAAGGCTTTTGCATGATCGAGCTGGGAACGAACGAAACCCTGGAGCATATGCACACAGCCGCGCTCAACCGCCTCTACTGTTGAGCGCCCGGGCGCCATGCTCGACAAAGCGCGCTCGGCCGAGGCATCGTCATATCGAATACGACGGGTATGGGTGCGCAACTGGCTGCGCATCAACGGCATGCCAGGACAGATGAAGCCCCCCAGGTGCTCGCCATCTGCAGCAACAAAGTCCGCCTTGGCCGCAGTACCAAAATCCATGACCAGGCACGCACCTTTGGCCAACCGATAAGCCCCCAGCACTGCAAGCCAGCGGTCCAGCCCCAGACGCTCGAAGTCTTCATAACCATTGCGCACGCCACCCACCTCCTGAGCGGGCTGCGCAACAAGTACGTCAAACCCGAAGCGCTGGGCCAACAGCGCCGATAGCGCTGTAGTTTCTTCTTCACTGCGCACGCTGACCAGACGACCACGCTGAGGCGGCTGGGGCAACGCCGCGACTGCTGTCAGCAGTGCCTGATCGGAGTCGACCACACCTCCAGCAACGATAGATGCATCAGCGCTGCGGATAACGCGCCATTTGATGAAGCTGTTACCGCAATCGAGCTCAAGAATCATCACGCAACCTCAAACTGAGCTCACCACCACTGAAGCTCTTCTCTACGCCATCGACCTCAAGGCGCAATGCACCCTGGCCGTCGATACCCAATACCACACCGTCGACCTTGTTGACTCCGGCAATCAAGGACACCGCCCTCCCCTGCCATAGGTGCGCCTGCTCCCACTCAGACTGGAATGCGGCGAAACCGGCCTGCCGATGCCGCTCAAGGTCGAGCTGCAGATTGTGGTTGAGCCTGGCGACCAACAGATTGCGATCGATGGCCGCGCCCGTCTCGCGACGCACAGAGGTCCATTGCTGGTCGACCTCAGTCGTAGCCTGCATGTTCACATTGATGCCAATACCCAATACCACGTGGCAGACATCAGCGGGATCGCCAACCAACTCCAGCAGGATACCGGCAATCTTTTGATTATTGACCAGGACGTCGTTCGGCCACTTCAAACCAGCATCAGCCACACCGAAAGTCTGCAGCGTACGCATGACTGCAAGCCCCACCACCAGGCTCAAGCCCTCAAGCTGACGCATGCCGCCTTCAATACGCAGCACCAGGCTGTAATAGAGGTTCTCAGCAAACGGACTGACCCACTGACGCCCACGCCGGCCGCGTCCTGCCGTCTGGCGCTCGGCCAGCACCAGAAAGGGGGCAGCCTGACCTTCAGTGATTGCGCGTAAAGCCTGGGCATTGGTGGAATCAATAGAGTCGAATATCAGCGCAGGCCAGTGCTCACCCTGCGAGCGCTCAGCAATAGCCGATTCCTCTAGCAGGAACAGCGGTGCGGCCAACTGATAGCCGCGGCCACGCACTTTATGAATGGGCAGATTCAACTCGGCCTCGAGGTGCTGTAACTGTTTCCAGACAGCACTACGACTTACGCCAAGGGCGACCCCCAGGTCCTGCCCGGAATGGAACCGGCCATCCTTGAGGAGCTTCAACAACTTCAGCATGCCAATCTCGACTCGTAATGAGGCTGGCATGATAGCTATGCAGGTAGGGATTGCATAGAAAACTGATGGGTTTGAGGCACCTGGATCGCGTTGTGGCCTATCGCGGATAAATCCGCTCCTACAGATCACCCCGACCCTGTAGGAGCGGATTCATCCGCGATTGCCACGGCCGGAAAAGACAAAACCCCTACCTGCATACGCAGATAGGGGTTTCGGAATTTAATCTTGACGATGACCTACTCTCACATGGGGAAACCCCACACTACCATCGGCGATGCATCGTTTCACTGCTGAGTTCGGGATGGGATCAGGTGGTTCCAATGCTCTATGGTCGTCAAGAAATTCTGTTGCCAGAAGGTCTTGTTCAGACACTCCAGCGAATTGGGTATGTGACGATTGTGAGTCGCAAACTTTCGGTTCGTTTCGTCTTCACAACACCGCAATCTGGTCATTTCGACGCAAATTGCTTGGGTGTTATATGGTCAAGCCTCACGGGCAATTAGTATTGGTTAGCTCAACGCCTCACAGCGCTTACACACCCAACCTATCAACGTCGTAGTCTTCGACGGCCCTTCAGGGAGCTCAAGGCTCCAGTGAGATCTCATCTTGAGGCAAGTTTCCCGCTTAGATGCTTTCAGCGGTTATCTCTCCCGAACATAGCTACCCGGCAATGCCACTGGCGTGACAACCGGAACACCAGAGGTTCGTCCACTCCGGTCCTCTCGTACTAGGAGCAGCCCCTCTCAAATCTCAAACGTCCACGGCAGATAGGGACCGAACTGTCTCACGACGTTCTAAACCCAGCTCGCGTACCACTTTAAATGGCGAACAGCCATACCCTTGGGACCGGCTTCAGCCCCAGGATGTGATGAGCCGACATCGAGGTGCCAAACACCGCCGTCGATATGAACTCTTGGGCGGTATCAGCCTGTTATCCCCGGAGTACCTTTTATCCGTTGAGCGATGGCCCTTCCATACAGAACCACCGGATCACTAAGACCTACTTTCGTACCTGCTCGACGTGTCTGTCTCGCAGTCAAGCGCGCTTTTGCCTTTATACTCTACGACCGATTTCCGACCGGTCTGAGCGCACCTTCGTACTCCTCCGTTACTCTTTAGGAGGAGACCGCCCCAGTCAAACTACCCACCATACACTGTCCTCGATCCGGATAACGGACCTGAGTTAGAACCTCAAAGTTGCCAGGGTGGTATTTCAAGGATGGCTCCACGCGAACTGGCGTCCACGCTTCAAAGCCTCCCACCTATCCTACACAAGCAAATTCAAAGTCCAGTGCAAAGCTATAGTAAAGGTTCACGGGGTCTTTCCGTCTAGCCGCGGATACACTGCATCTTCACAGCGATTTCAATTTCACTGAGTCTCGGGTGGAGACAGCGCCGCCATCGTTACGCCATTCGTGCAGGTCGGAACTTACCCGACAAGGAATTTCGCTACCTTAGGACCGTTATAGTTACGGCCGCCGTTTACCGGGGCTTCGATCAAGAGCTTCGCGTTAGCTAACCCCATCAATTAACCTTCCGGCACCGGGCAGGCGTCACACCCTATACGTCCACTTTCGTGTTTGCAGAGTGCTGTGTTTTTAATAAACAGTCGCAGCGGCCTGGTATCTTCGACCGGCATGAGCTTACGGAGCAAGTCCTTCACCCTCACCGGCGCACCTTCTCCCGAAGTTACGGTGCCATTTTGCCTAGTTCCTTCACCCGAGTTCTCTCAAGCGCCTTGGTATTCTCTACCCAACCACCTGTGTCGGTTTGGGGTACGGTTCCTAGTTATCTGAAGCTTAGAAGCTTTTCTTGGAAGCATGGCATCAACCACTTCGTCGCCTAAAGGCAACTCGTCATCAGCTCTCGGCCTTAAGATCCCGGATTTACCTAAGATCTCAGCCTACCACCTTAAACTTGGACAACCAACGCCAAGCTGGCCTAGCCTTCTCCGTCCCTCCATCGCAATAACTAGAAGTACAGGAATATTAACCTGTTTTCCATCGACTACGCTTTTCAGCCTCGCCTTAGGGACCGACTAACCCTGCGTCGATTAACGTTGCGCAGGAAACCTTGGTCTTTCGGCGTGGGAGTTTTTCACTCCCATTGTCGTTACTCATGTCAGCATTCGCACTTCTGATACCTCCAGCAAGCTTCTCAACTCACCTTCACAGGCTTACAGAACGCTCCTCTACCGCGTCACCTAAGTGACACCCGTAGCTTCGGTGCATGGTTTGAGCCCCGTTACATCTTCCGCGCAGGCCGACTCGACTAGTGAGCTATTACGCTTTCTTTAAAGGGTGGCTGCTTCTAAGCCAACCTCCTAGCTGTCTAAGCCTTCCCACATCGTTTCCCACTTAACCATGACTTTGGGACCTTAGCTGACGGTCTGGGTTGTTTCCCTTTTCACGACGGACGTTAGCACCCGCCGTGTGTCTCCCATGCTCGGCACTTGTAGGTAT